>CAYTFW010000121.1:0-6871 GCA_964437145.1 uncultured Rhizobiaceae bacterium | reverse complement strand
TCGACGATGGCGTTGACGATCACGCCCAGCGCCGGGGTGATGCCGCCTTCGCCGCCGCCGCGCATGCCCAGCGGATGCGTCGTCGAGGGCACCTCGCTGATCTCGGTGACGAAGAACGGCAGATCGAGAGCGCGCGGTAGGGCGTAGTCCATGAACGAGGCGCTCAGCGTCTGGCCGTCCGCGTCGTAGACGCAATGCTCCATCAGCGCCTGGCCGGCGCCCTGGGCGATGCCGCCATGGGTCTGGCCATGCAGGATCAGCGGATTGACCGCGCGGCCGACATCGTCGATCGCGCAGTAGCCGACGATGCGCGCCGCGCCGGTCTCGGCGTCGACCTCGACCTCGCAGACATGCCAGCCATAGGGATAGGCGCCGACGCGGCTCTCGACCTCGCCCGTTCCCGCGATGGGACCATGGCGCGCGGCCAGCGCCAGCAGGCTGACGCTGCGATCGGTGCCCTTCACCGTGAAGCGTCCGTCGGCGAAAGCGAGGTCGGCGGGGTCGGCTTCGAGCGTCTCGGCCGCCAGTTGCGTCGCGCGCTCGATGATGATGCCGGACGCTTGGTGGATCGTGGTCGCGGCCATGCGCATCGAGCGACCGGAATGCGAGCCGCCGCCGGCCTGCACGCGCTGCGTATCGCCGGCGACCATGCGCACGCGCGTCGCGTCGATGCCGAGCCACTCGGCGATCAGCTGCGCGAAGCTGGTGGCGTGACCCTGGCCGGCCGAGAGCGTGCCAATCACCACCTCGACGATGCCGTCTGGCAGCACGGCGACCTCGGCGCGTTCCTGCGGCGCGCCGCTCTGCGATTCGACATAGCCGCCCAGGCCGATGCCGCGTTTCAATCCACGCGCTGCCGATTGCGCGCGTCGTGTCGCGAAGCCGTCCCAGTCGGAGAGCCGCAGGATGCGCTCGAGCGTGCCGCCGTAGTCGCCGCTGTCGTAGGTGACGCCGAACGCGTTGGTGTAGGGCATCGCCTGAAGCGGCACGAGGTTGCGCCGGCGCAGCGCCACGCGGTCGAAGCCGTGCCGTCGCGCGGCGAGATCGATCAGCCGCTCGATCATGAACATGGTCTCGGGCCGCCCGGCGCTGCGATAGGGCGCGGTCGGCGGCGTGTTGCTCATGACAGCGCGGGCGCGCGCCGCCGCGGGCAGGCGATACAGGCTGGTCATCACCTGCGTGCCCTTGGTCAGCGGGATGAACGAGGCGGTATAGGCGCCGACATTCGACAGGCCCGACGCATCGAGCGCAAGGAAGGTGCCGTCGGCGTCGAGCGCCAGCGCGCCCTCAGCGCGCAGATCGCGGCCCTGGTAGTCGCTGACGAAACCCTCCTGGCGCGTCGACGTCCACTTCACCGGCCGGCCGATTCGCCGCGCCGCCCAGGCGACCAGCGCGAACTCGGGATAGAAGAAATTGCGGGTGCCGAAATTGCCGCCGGTGTCCTCGGCGATCACCCGCACGCGCTCGGGCTCGATGCCCAGGATCATCGCCAGCTCACGCTTGGGCCGCACCACGCCGCCGCCGCCGGCGTAGAGCAGGTAGGTACCGTCGGCCGGGTCGTACGCCGCCAGCGCCGCGCGCGGTTCCATCGGCACGCCGGTGACGCGCTGGATCAGGCTGTCGAGGCGCACGACATGCGTGGCGCGCTCGAAGGCCGCGTCGACGGACTCGCGCGCGCCGACCTCGGCATCGACGGCGATGTTGCCCGGCACGTCGCGCCACAGCGCCGGCGCATCGGGCGAGGCGGCATCGGCGCTGTCGCTGACGGCGGGCAGTGGCTGGTAGTCGACCTCGACCAGCTCGGCGGCGTCATGCGCGATCGCCACGGACTCGGCGACGACGAATGCCACCGCCTCGCCGACATGGCGCGCCGCGTCGATCGCCAGGATCGGCTGACGCACCACGCGATGCGGTGAGCCGTCGCTGTTCGGCAACCTGATATCGGGTGGACTCATCGCTGAGGGGATATGCGGGATCGGTTGCAGCCCGTCGGCTACGAGCTCCGCACCCGTCAGCACTGCCAGCACACCGGGCAGCGCACGCGCCCGGGTCGCGTCGATGCCGACGATCCGGGCATGCGCATGCGGCGAGCGCAGCACGACGGCGTAGGCCTGTCCGGGCAAACTGAAATCGTCGCTGTACCGCCCACGCCCCGTCAGCAGCCGCGCATCCTCGAACCGCGGCAACGACGCGCCGATGCCGGCTTTCATGTGCGTCTTTCTCCCTCTCCCCGCTCGCGGGGAGAGGGTCGGGGTGAGGGGCTGCATCGAGTTGCGTACGGACAGCGGTGCGTCACCTGCTTCAGCCCCTCACCCCAACCCTCTCCCCGCAGGCGGGGAGAGGGGGCAAGCAGTCGTTCATGGCCTGCGCAGCAGCACGTCGTCTGGCACGCCGGCTTCGTAGTTCCGCACCATCTCGTCGGGATCGAAGGCGACGCCGATCGGGTTCTTCAGGAACGCTTCGGTCTGCAGGTACGCCGCGGCGGCTTCTTTCGTCGGATAGGCATCGACCTGCAGCTCGATCGAGGTGCCGTCGGGGTCGTGGTAGTACATCGACACCGTGGGCCCGTGATTGATCGGCCGGTAGGGCGTGATGCCCGCCGCCTTCAGCCGCTTATACGTCGAGAGCAGATCGCCCAAGCTGCGATAGCCATAGGCGAAATGCGCCAGGCCCCAGGCCTTGGCGTCGGGTGCGTGCAGATCGGGCACGTTGACGATGGCGAGGCGGTGATGCTCGTCGTCGTAGGTGATGAAACAGATGCGCCCGTCGTCGAACACCGTGCGCGCGTTGAGCACGGTCTCGTACCAGCGCCGCATGGCATCGTACTTCGTGGTGCGCACGACGAAATGCGCGAAGATCGCCGGCGAGATCGGCTTGCCGTCGAGCGGGCGCTTGAGGTTGTCGGCGGTCGAATCCATCAGGTCACCTCTCGGATGTGCCTCATCCTACCTTCCCCCGCTGGCGGGGGAAGGTGGCGCGTAGCGCCGGATGGGGGTGGCTGGTGCGATCACGCCTCTGTCCGTGACTGTTCGCGATACCGGCACCCCCATCCGCCCTTCGGGCACCTTCCCCCGCGGAGCGGGGGAAGGTAGGAGTCACGCCATGACCCTCGAATTCCTGATCACCACTTTCATCGTCGTCGCCTCGCCCGGCACGGGCGTGCTCTACACCTTGGCGGCCGGCTTGACGCGCGGCGCGCGCGCCAGCGTCGTCGCCGCCTTCGGCTGCACCTTGGGCATCGTGCCGCACATGGCGGCGGCAATCCTCGGCCTCGCCGCGCTCTTGCACACCAGCGCGCTCGCCTTCGAGATCTTCAAGTATGTCGGCGTCGCCTATCTGTTATGGATGGCGTGGAGCACACTGAAGGAACGCGGCGCGCTCAAGGTCGACGAGCGCGCGGTGGCGGGTGATCGCGGCTTCCTGCGCGTTACGATCGAGGCCATCCTGATCAACATCCTCAACCCCAAGCTCTCGATCTTCTTCCTCGCCTTCCTGCCGCAATTTGTCAGCACGGGGCAGGAACGGCCGCTCGCCGGCATGCTGAGCCTGAGCGCCGTCTTCATGCTGATGACCTTCGCCGTCTTCGTCGTCTACGGCCTGCTCGCCGCCGCGATCCGCGACCACGTGATCTCGCGCCCCCTCGTGCTCACCTGGATGCGCCGCACATTCGCCGCCGCGTTCGTAGCGCTCGGCGCGAGGCTGGCGTTGGCGGATCGCTGATCGACGAAGCGCTAGTCTTCAGGCCGCGCCGGTCGGAGGTGGGTCAGTTTGAAGATCCGACGCGATAGTCGAATTCCCAACGCCCCAGTCTTGTCAGCTGTACTGCTATAGCTTCCCAAGTTCTGCCCTCCGTTTCGGCACAACGATCGGTCAGAAATCGTTCAAGCTCGACATAGTCGAACGTCGGCATGAAGATGTAGTTTGCTCCTGAGAACACCTTCTGATCCTGGGCGCGAAGGAATGACTTTGGAGAGCAGATAATCGCCGTAAACGCATCCGCTTTGTCGTTCCCTTCTTCCCCGGCATAGAAATCAATCATGACGGAGAAGTCGGTGGGATCGCGCGGCTTCCATTGGTCGAGGGAATAAGCACCTGCGTCGGCATCAACAATCAGGTGGCCTTTGTACTGCGCTCTCATGACTGCAGTGTCTCTCGCTGTTGTACGGGGGCGCGCGCTGAAGGCCTCTCGGCAAACTGACCAGATACCGGTCGCTCCAGCGGCGCATCATGAGACGTCGCTGGAGCGACGCGGTCCCAAGAATCAGGACTCCAGCTCGCTGTCCCAGTACAGGAAGTCGCGCCAGCTCTGGTGCAGGTGGTTGGGCGGAAAGGCCCGGCCGTTGTCCTGCAACTCGGCGGTCGAGGGCTCGTAGGGCGCGCGCACCGGGTACATGCCGGCCTGCCGGGGCAGCTTGTCGCCCTTCAGCAGGTTGCACGGGCTGCAGGCGGTGACGACGTTGCGCCACGAGGTGATGCCGCCGCGCGAGCGCGGCACAACGTGGTCGAAGGTCAGATCGGGCGCGTTGAACGGCTCGGCGCAGTACTGGCAGGTGAAGCTGTCGCGCAGGAAGACGTTGAAGCGCGTGAAGGCCGGGCGGCGCTCGGCCGGCACGAATTCCTTCAGCGCGATGACGCTGGGCAGGCGCATCTCCAGGCTCGGGCTGCGCACGCGGCGGTCATACTCGGCGACGACGTTGACGCGATCGAGGAACACCGCCTTGACGGCGTCCTGCCAGCTCCACAGCGACAACGGAAAGTACGACAACGGCCGAAAATCGGCGTTCAGCACCAGAGCGGGACAAGCCTCGGGCGCCGTAAACATGGCTATCGACTTTGCGCGACGAAGCGCGCGCGGAGTGCTTCGTACATCATGGCGCGCGCATAGTGGCCGATGGCCTTGGAAAACACAACGGGTTGAATCCGGGTGGCGGTGACGCCGCTGTGAAGTATGTGTGGCGAAAGCGTGACAGGTCTTACCTTCCCCCGCTGGCGGGGGAAGGTGGCAGCGCGAAGCGCTGACGGATGGGGGTGGCTCGCACGGTCAGACGTGGTCTGTCTTGCGACGCCACCTTCGTCTTCGACAGCCACCCCCATCCGCCCTTCGGGCACCTTCCCCTGCCAGCGGGGGAAGGTAAGAGATGGCTACTCCGCGGCGACCTTCAAACTCGTCGGCACGGGCTGGCCGGCGACCAGCGCGGCGCGGGCGGCCTCGTATTCGCGGGCGAGGCGGTCGACGATCTCGGCCGCCGGCGGGATGTCGGCGATCTGGCCGACGCCTTGGCCCGCGCCCCAGATGTCGCGCCAGGCCTTGGTCTTCATGTTGCCGCCCGAACCGAAGTTCATCTTGCTCTTGTCGGCGGTCGGCAGGTTGTCGGGATCGAGGCCGGCGGCGGCGATCGAGCGCTTCAGGTAATTGCCGTGCACGCCGGTGAAGAGGTTGGTGTAGACGATCTCCTCGCCCGAGCTCTCGACGATGCACTGCTTGTTGCCCTCGGAGGCGTTGGCCTCCTGCGACGCCGTAAAGCGCGTGCCGATATAGGCGAGGTCGGCGCCCACGGCCTGCGCCGCCAGCACCGAGGCGCCGTTGGCGATCGAGCCGGAGAGCAGGATGCAGCCGTCGTAGAACTGGCGCACCTCGGGGACCAGCGCGAAGGGCGACAGCGCGCCGGCATGGCCGCCGGCGCCGGCGCAGACCAGGATCAGGCCATCGACGCCGGCCTGCAGCGCGCGCTTGGCGTGCTTGGTGTTGATGACGTCGTGGAACACCAGGCAGCCATAGCGGTGCGCCGACTTCACCACGTCGTCGGGCGCGCGCAGCGAGGTGATCTGCACCGGCACCTGGTACTTCTCGCAGAGATCGACGTCGTGCTGCAGGCGGTCGTTGGAGCTGTGCACGATCTGGTTGACCGCGAAGGGCGCCACGATCTTCTCGGGATGCTTGGCCTTGTACTCGGCGAGCTCGCCGGTGATGCGCTTGAGCCACTCCTCGAGCAGCTCCTTGGGCCGCGCGTTGAGCGCCGGGAAGGAGCCGATGATGCCGGCCTTGCACTGCTCGATGACCAGGTCGGGATTGGACTGGATGAACAGCGGCGCGCCGACCACGGGGATGCGCAACTTGCCTTGCAGCTTGGCGGGGAGAGCCATCGGTCAATCTTCTCCTGTCACTTCATGAGTTCGTAGGGTCCGCCCTTCTCGAGGGCGCGCTTGTAGGCCGGCCGCGCCTGGATGCGCTGGACGAAGGCCGAGAGCTTGGGCAGCTGCTTGAACAACGGCGAGCGCGCCGCCGAGGCTTCGAGCGGGAAGCTCATCTGGATGTCGGCGGCGGAGAAGTCCGCTCCCGCGAACCACTCCCGTTGCGCCAGCTCGCTTTCGAGGAACATGAAATGCGTGCCGAGCTGCGGGTTGAGCAGCGCCTTGTCGGCGCCGGCGGCGATCGCCTTGGCCACTGGTCGCATGAGAAACGGCACGCGCGAGGGCAGGCGGCCGAACACCAGCTTCATGAACAGAAGCGGCATCAGCGAGCCTTCGGCGTAGTGCAGGAAGTAGCGGTAGCGCAGCAGCTCCGGTGTGCCGGCGGCCGGCTTCAGCCTGCCCTCGCCATAGGTCTCGGCGAGGTATTCGAGGATCGCGCCGGACTCCGCCAGGGTCTTGTCGCCGTCGGTGATCACCGGCGACTTGCCCAGCGGATGCACCGCGCGCAGCGAGGCTGGCGCCTGCATCGAGGGCTCGCGCTCGTAGCGCTTGATCTCGTAGGCGACACCCAGCTCCTCGAGCGCCCACAGGATACGCTGCGAGCGCGAGTTGTTGAGGTGGTGGACGGTGATCATTCTCATCCTCCTACCCTTCGCTCCCTCTCCCCGCTTGCGGGGAG
>CAYTFW010000120.1:0-20223 GCA_964437145.1 uncultured Rhizobiaceae bacterium | reverse complement strand
CCGGCGGGACGCCGGCGCTCCCACAAGACGATCCCACATCCCGGGGTAATCGCGCTACGGTGCCGGCGACACGCGTCCCCGGGGAACCACCATGAACGTCTTCATCGCCACGCTCGGCACCGAAACCAACACCTTCTGCCCCTTCCCCACCGGCTATCGCACCTTCGGCCGCATCTTCCATGGCGACGCGACCAAGCACACGATGAACCTGTTCTCCGCCCCGCTGCATGTCTGGCGCCGCCGCGCGGAGGCGCGTGGCTGGGGTGTGGCCGAGAGCGTCTGCGCCTTCGCGCCGCCCTCGGGCATCACCGTGCGCTCGGTCTACGAGGCGCTGCGCGACGAGCTACTGGCGGACCTGAAGAAGGCCATGCCCGTGGACATCGTGCTGCTGTCGATGCACGGCGCCATGGTCGCCGACGGCTACGACGATTGCGAAGGCGACCTACTGACGAAGGTGCGCGCCATCGTCGGGCCCAAGGCGATCATCGGCGGTGAGCTCGACCTGCACTGCCACATCACCGAGACCATGATCACCACGGCCGATGTCCTGGTGACCTTCAAGGAATACCCGCATATCGACACGATCGACCGCGCCGAGGAGGTCTTCACGCTCTGCGCCGACGCCGCCGAGGGCAAGACCAAGCCGGTGATGGCGACCTTCGACAGCCGCATGATCTCGATGTACCGCACGCCGGTCGAGCCGATGAAGAGCTTCGTCGCGCGCATGCAGTCCCTCGAGGGCAAGGACGGCATCCTCTCGGTGTCGATGGGCCACGGTTTCCCCTGGGGCGACGTGTCCGAGGTCGGCGCACGCATGCTGGTGATCGCCGATGGCGACAAGGCCAAGGCGGCGGCCCTGGCGGAAAAGCTCGGCCGCGCGCTCTACGACATGCGCGCCACCACGGTGACGCCCTACTGGACCGCCGCCGAGGCGGCGGCGCACGCCGACGGCGCCAAGACCTCAAAGCCGATCGTGCTGGCCGACGTCGCCGACAACGCCGGTGGTGGCGCGCCCAGCGACTCGACCTTCGTGCTGCGCGCCCTGCTCGATCGCAAGGCCAAGAAGGCGCTGGTCGGGCTGATCTGGGACCCCATCGCCTTCCAGATCGCCGAGGAGGCCGGCGAAGGCGCCACCCTGGAGCTGCGCATCGGCGGCAAATGCGGGCCGATGAGCGGCGATCCGGTCGACATGCGGGTGACCGTGCGCAAGATCGCGCGCGACGTGAAGCAGAGCTTCGGCGACAAGGGCGTGAAGATGGAGGTCGGCGACGCGGCCTGGCTGCAGGGCAAAGACGGCGTCGATGTCGTGGTCAACACGCATCGCACCCAGCTCTTCCACCCCGATGCCTATGCGCCGCTCGGCATCGAGCTGGGCGCCTACAAGACGCTGGTGGTGAAGTCGACACAGCACTTCTACGCTGGCTTCGCGCCGATCGCCGCCGACGTGCTCTACGTCACCACGCCGGGCAGCATCGAGCCGGACTTCGCCAACATCCAGTACACCAAGCTGGCCAGGCCCTATTGGCCGCGGGTCGACGACCCGTTTGCGCTGACGAATCAATAAACTTCGCGGCGACGTGTAGGCGATGTCGCCGCGATTTATCCTAATTCCAACCCAATCGGGCCATGTTCGCGGCGCTTAATGCGCCGCATGAGCATCAGCCTATCGCGGCGTGTCCATGACGAGGCGCGGCGCGGCGGCGGCCGTATCGGCCGCGCGCTGAGTGTACTGGCCGTGATCCTGACGATGACCATCGGCGCGGCGGTGCTGTTCCACTGGATCTCGGCCGGCGACGCCCCGGCCTATGCCTTCCGCAAGTTCGACGGCGTGCGCAGCGCGCCGCTGGCCGGCGGTTCGCTGATCGCCACGACCGAGGCGCAATGGCAGATCATGTGGCGTGGCCTACGCGGCGACCAGCCCGCGCCGCCGTTCAACGAGGCGCGCCAGACCGGCGTCGCCATCATCCTGGGCGAACGCCCCGAGACCGGCCACAGCATCTCGATCATCTCGACCGTGCGACGCGCCGGCCGCATCGTCGTGCTGTTCGAAGAGCGCCACACGTCGCGGCTGCCGCCGGCGCGCACGGCGACGACGACGCCCTACACTATCCTGCTGATCGACCGCGCCGGCGCCGACGTGGTGGTCGAGCAACGCGTCCGGGACTGACCCGGGCGGTAATAGTCGGAGACACCTGTCATCCCGAGCGCGGCGAGGGATCCAGGCTGACCCTGGATCCCTCGCCGCGCTCGGGATGACAGGGCGGCGTGTCAGCGCCGCGGGTTCAGGATACCGGACATCATGGCGCCGAAGTCGTCGACGCCGAGATCCGCGCGCGGCATGGCGCCGCCCGGGGTCATGCGATCGACCAGGCCAGGCAGGATCTCCGAGAGCTGGCTGGCGGCCTCCGCTTGCGTCATGCCCGCCTGCGCCGCGAGGTCGCCCAGGCGGTCCATGCCGAACGCTTTGGTGATCTGGTCGGGTGAGATCGCCATGTTGGGGCCCTGGGCGATCCAGGAATCGACCTGCTGGCGCATGCCGGCCTGACCGAAGATCTCAGTCAGACCGCCCAGCCCGCCGCTGAGCAGGCCGCCCAGCTGGTCGGCGCCGCCCAATGGGCCGGCGCCCAATGGGCCGGCACCCAGTTGGCCGGCACCAAGTTGGCCACCTGCGCCGGGCTGGCCGCCGCGCAGCAACCCGCCGAGCACGTCGGCCAGCCCGCCACCGGAGCCGCCCGCGGCGCGCCCGCCCAGGCCGCCCTGCAGCAGCATGCCGATCACCGCTTGGATCAGCGCGGCCTGCGCGCCACCGCGTCCGCCGCCCAGTGCCTGGCCAAGCACGCCTCCAAGAATCTGGTCGAGAATGCCCATGGCTGTCTCCTTCGACGCTCATCACCGATCAGGCTAGCATCGCGATCTCCGACGATCACGCGGAACCCGAACGCGATGCCCTCCCTTATCTGCCTCGGCGAGCCGATGGTCGAGTTCAATCAAACCAGGCCCGACGAGCCCACCTGGCTGCAGGGCTTCGGCGGCGACACGTCGAACGCCGCTATCGCCGCCGCCCGGCAGGGCGCCGCGGTCGGCTATCTCACCGCGCTGGGCGAGGATCCCTTCGGCGACCTGTTCATCGATCTATGGCGCCGCGAAGGCGTCGATTGTGGCCACGTGCAGCGCCGGTCCGACGGGCACACCGGCGCGGTGTTCGTCACGCACGACGCGCGCGGCCATCACTTCTCCTTCATGCGCAAAGGCTCGGCCTCGAGCCGTTTCGCCGCCGCCGACCTGC
Organism: uncultured Rhizobiaceae bacterium; assembly: GCA_964437145.1. GTDB lineage: Bacteria > Pseudomonadota > Alphaproteobacteria > Reyranellales > Reyranellaceae > JAFAZJ01. Next base: position 16,937 of record CAYTFW010000120.1, on the reverse strand, counting down.
CGCGCGACTATCTCGCCGCCGCCGACATGCTGCAGCTCTCCGGCATCAGCCAGGCGATCTCCGACGTGGCGCGCGACGCCTGCTTCGCCGCCATCGACGTGATGAAGGCCGCCGGCAAGCGCGTCGCCTACGACACCAACCTGCGTCTGCGCCTGTGGTCGGTCGAAGACGCGCGCGCCGTAATGCACGCCGCGATGAGGCAGGTCGACATCGCGTTACCCAGCCTCGACGACGCCATGGCGATGACCGGCCTCGACGATCCGGACACCATCGCCGATTTCTACCTGCGTCTGGGCCCGTCCATCGTCGCGCTGAAGATGGGCAAGGATGGCGCGCTGGTCGCGACGTCCGAACAGCGCCAGAGGCTGGCGGGACATACGGTGACAGCCGTCGACGCGACCGGCGCCGGCGACACGTTCGACGGCGCGTTCCTCGCGCGCATCCTCGCCGGCGACAGCCCGTTCGACGCGGCGCGTTACGCCAACGCCGCCGCCGCGCTGTCGACGACGGGCTACGGCGCCGTGGCGCCTATCCCGACGCGCCGGATGGTGGAGTCTTTCCTCGCCGGGCGCTGAGCCAGCCCATGCTGGCCGCCGGCTCGGCGTCGGTGGTCGGCAGGTAGGGCTTGATGTCCAGGAGCGGTGTGCCGTCGACGCAGTCGAGGTTGCGCACCCGCAGCACGCCTGAGGACTCGAAGCCGTCGAACTGCACCACCGACAGGCCGATCGGATTGGGCCGGCGTGGCGCGCGGGTGGCGAACACGCCGCGCTCGGTGTCGTCGAAGGGCGGCTTGAAGCGCAGCGTCGCCGGCCCCGCCCGGTCCAGCCAGTAGAGCAGGATCAAGTGCGAGAATCCCTCGAGGCTGGCGAGGCCGTCGACGTATGCCGGATCGACGACGGCGCGGCAGAGCGGCGGCGGGTCGATGGCGCGGCCATTGCGCGGACAGTCGGCGATGGTCGCGAACGGCGTGCGGATCACGCCGATCGGTGTCAGCGTCACGCCCTACTCCGCCGGCGTCGGGCGCGGCGTGCGCGGCGAGAAGCTACGGGCGATGGCGCGGCCCAGGCGCGCCAGGCCGGCGATCTGCTGGCCAATGAAGCCTTTGCCGTTGTCGGCGTCGGCCACCGGATCGTCGACGCCGCTGTCGCGCTGCTTGTAGTCGTAATGCGCGGTGCGGAAGATGATGTCCCAGATCGGGAAAACGGCCGAGAAGTTGGTGTCGTGGATATGCGGCTCGGCCGGGTTGGCGCGCGCGTGATGGGTGCGGTGGAACATCGGATCGACCAGCACCTTGTCGAAGACGCGGCCGAAGCCGAAACGCGTGTTGACGTGCGAGAAGGCCTCGATCAGCCGGCCCAGCAGCAGGATGGCGACGAACTGGCCAGGCTGCACGCCGATCAGGATCGCCACGATGGCGAGATAGATGTCGAACAGCAGGTCGTCGAGGACGTGGTTGCGATCGTCGGTCCAGGTCGAGACCTGGCGCTGGCTATGGTGCAGGCTGTGCAGCGCCCAGAGCCACGGCAGGCCATGCTGCGCGCGGTGCCAGATGTAGCCCGCGAAATCGTAGAGCAGGAAGTAGACGAGGAAGAGCAGCAACGGCTTGTCGCGCAGCCAGGGAATGACCTGCTCGACCGTCGGCAGCACGAAGCCGACGGTGCGCGTGAGCTCGATCAGCTCGTCGTTGAGTGGCAGCAGGATGAGGAAGATCGCCAGCGGGATGATGCCCAGCTTGTTGAGCAGCGTGTAGACGACATCGACGCGCACCAGCTTGCGGTTCTGCCAACGCTGGGCGGGCGCCAGGGACTCGAGCGGGCGGAAGATCAGCAGGATCACGGCGATCTGCAGCACGCCCAAGGTCAGCGTCTCAAGGCCCGCGGGCACGTCGTCGTAGAACTCGGTCAGCCCGAACCGGTGGATCAGGGGCTGCACGATCTCCAGCAGCCGACCCTGCAGGTCGGCCCAGAAATTGGTAAGGGACTCGAGCATCGCTTTACCTCGTGCGACACGGGCCCCCGACCGCGCCGCCACTGGCTTAAGGGGGACTTATCTCTTGGTCGACGCCGTGGCGTCGGAAGGCTCCGGCGGCGGCAGCACGGACCGTGATACCGTGTGCGGCCCGTTGATGTAGATGCCGTGAGGCGAGCGGCCGACAAGGACCGTACCGAGGATCTTGCGGGTCGACAGCTCGACGGCGGCGACGCGCCGGCGCCAGCGCTGGGTCACCCAGGCGATCTTGCCGTCGGGCGAGAAATCGACGTCGTCGGGGCCGCCCGACACCCTGATGGTGTCGACGACCTCCAGCTTCTCCAGGTCGATGATCGACATCGAGCCCTCGACCCGGTTGGTGATCAGCACCCGCTTGTCGTCGGCCGGCATCCTGAAGATGTTGTGCGCGCCCTTGCCGGTGACGATGCGCTTGCTGACGCCGCGCGTGGCGATGTCGACCACCACCGCGGCGTCCTCGCCGGTCAAGCCGACGAGCAGCCTCTTCTGGTCGGGAAACACATGGATGCCGGCGGGCGCCTCGCCGACATCGACGGTCCAGACGATCTCCTGCTTGGCAAGGTCGAGCGCTGCGACCTGGTTGGAGCCCTGCACCGTGAAGAACACGAAGTTGCTGTCGGCGCTGAAGGTGAAATGGCTGGGCAGCGAGTGCAGCGGCAGGCGCTTGACCAGGCGCAAATCCTTGGCCTCGTAGATGTCGACATGGTTCATGCGGTAGGCCGCCGTGACGAACCATTTGCCGTCAGGCGAATAACCCAGCTGGTACGGGTCGACGATGTTACGCACGCGCTTGCGCTCGCGCGCGGTCACCGGATCGAGGAACAGCAACTCGTTGGTGACGGTCGAGGCGACGACGAGGTCCTTGCCGTCGGGCGTCAGGATCAGGTGGTGCGGCTCGCGTCCGACCGGGATGCGCTCGATCTCGGTCATCGTCCGGCGGTCGACGACGCTCATAGAGGCTTCGTCGGAATTGAGCACGATGGCCGTTTCGGGCATCGCCTGCACGGACACGGCGAAAAGCCAGGCGCCGGTCAGCACCGCTGCCACCAGAGCCGCCCATCTCACACGAGACATGTTGGTCTAGCCTTCGGATCGCCCCTGCGATCCCGTTTCATTTTCAGTGGCTTGACCGCCAACCAGCGGCGCCCCACCCCACCCTGTCAACCTGCCATTTCCCGGACTTTTCCACCAGAGGACGCCCGGTCGCGCCCCTGTCGCGGCTGGCGCTTCGCTCAGGCCTGTGGCGGGCTTGCAACACCCCGGCCGAGCCCGGCGGCCTTGCTGGCCAACGCCTCGATCCTCGCCCAGTCGTTGGCGGCGATGGCGTCCGGCGGCACGACCCAGGACCCGCCGACACAGGACACATTGCTCAAGGTCAGGTAGCCGGCGGCCTTGGCGAGGTCGACACCGCCGGTCGGGCAGAACAGCAGGTCGGGCAGCGGCGCCGCCAGCGCCCGCAGGAAGTCCTGGCCGCCGCATTGCTCGGCGGGAAAAAACTTCAGATGGCGAAAGCCGCGCTCACGCAGCGCCATCGCCTCCGACACGGTCGACACGCCCGGCAGATAGGGCAACCCGGCATCGGCCGCCGCCGCGCCCAAAGTCGGGGTGAAGCCCGGGCTGACAATGAAGGCGGCGCCGGCCTTCTTGGCCTTCTCGAACTGCGCCGGCTCCAGCACGGTGCCCACGCCGACGGTGACGCCGGTCACCTCGGTGGCGATCGCCTTCACCGCCTCCAGCGCACCAGCGGTGCGCAGGGTGACCTCGATCACCGACAGACCACCGGCGACCAGAGCGCGGGCGACCGGCACACCGTCGGGCGCCCCGGCCAGGGTCAGCACCGGGATGACCGGCGTGCGGCCGACGATGTCGCCGATCCGCCGCATCAAACGCTCCAGCCGCCGTCGATGACGTGGGTCGTGCCGGTCGTGAAGGCGCTTTCGTCGCTGGCGAGATAGACCGCCAGCGCCGCGATCTCGGCCGGCTCGCCAAAGCGGCCGCCGGGCTGGCGCGCCTTGAACATGCTGGCGTCGCCGCCCAGGGCCGCGATGCGCTCGTCCAGCGAGGGGGTCTGCACCGTGCCCGGGCAGAGCGCGTTGCAGCGTATGCCCTGCTTCACATAGTCGGCCGCCACCGACTTGGTCAGCCCGACCACCGCCGCCTTGGTCGTCCCATAGACGAAGCGCAGCGGCGCGCCTTTGTGCGAGGAGGCGGCCGAGGACATGTTGATGATCGAGGCGCCCTTGCCGGCGGCGATCATCGCCGGCAGGAAGGCGCGGATCGTCCAGAACATGCTGCGCACATTGAGATTGAAGGCGAAGTCCCACTGCTCCTGGGTGGCGTCGAGGATGGTGCCGTGGTGGACGAAACCGGCGCAGTTGAACAGCACGTCGATGGCGCCCAGCCGGCCGGCGAAGGCGTCGATGGCCTTCTGGTCGAGCACATCGAGCTTCTCGGGATGGACATTGGCGACGCCGGCGAAAGCCGCCTTCAGCTTGGCCTCGTTGATGTCGGTCGCCCAGACCTCGGCGCCTTCGGCCACGAAAGCCCGCGCCGTGGCCTCGCCGATCCCCTGCGCCGCCGCCGTCACCACCGCCCGTTTGCCCTTCAGACGCATCCGCCGCTCCCCTGCTTCTGCAGGGCTATCGCATTTGGCTCCCTCTCCCCGCGTGCGGGGAGAGGGTTGGGGTGAGGGGCTGAGGCAAGTGGCGCACAACCAGGCTGCGCAACCTGCGACTCCCCCTCACCCCGACCCTCTCCCCGCGTGCGGGGAGAGGGAGGAAAGCGCCATATGCGATAGCCCTACCCGCTCCTCGCTCGCGGCAACCTACGCCGGACCGAGCCGGCTGTGCTAGGAATTAGGCCGCGACAGATCACGAGGACCCGATGAAGACCGACCCCGCGATGATGCACGCCCACGAGCTGCTCAAGCTCTACGGCAAGAAGAAGCTCTCGCCGGTCGAGGCGACAGAGGCGTCGCTCAAGCGGTTGGATCGCTTCAACCCCGTGCTGAACTGCATGCAGCATGTCGACGCCGAGGGCGCGCTGAAGGCGGCCAAGGCATCGGAGAAGCGCTGGGCCAAGGGCAAGACCCTGGGGCCGCTCGACGGCGTGCCGATCACCGTCAAGGACATGGTGCAGACCAAAGGCATGCCCACGCGCATGGGCAGCGCGGCGACCTCACCCGACGGCCCGTGGGAGAACGACGCGCCCAGCGCCGCGCGGCTGCGCGAGTCCGGTGCCGTGTTCCTGGGCAAGACGACCTCGCCCGAGTACGGCTGGAAGGGCGTCACTGATTCCAAGCTCTACGGCATCACCCGCAATCCCTGGGACATCCACAAGACGCCGGGCGGCTCCTCGGGCGGCGGCGTCGCGGCCGAGGCGGTGGGCATCGGCAACCTCGCGGTCGGCTCCGACGGCGCCGGCTCCGTGCGCATCCCCTGCTCCTTCGCCGGCCTGTTCGGCCTGAAGGGGACCTTCGGCCGCGTGCCGATCTGGCCACCCTCGGCCCAGGGCACGCTGTCTAACGTCGGGCCGATGACCCGCTCGGTGCGCGACGCGGCGCTGATGATGAACGTGATGGCCCGGCCCGACTCGCGCGACTGGTACTCGTTGCCCTTCGACTCGAAGGAGGACTACACCAAGGGCCTCAAGGACGGCGTCAAGGGCCTGCGCATCGCCTACTCGCCCGATCTCGGCTTCGTTGAGAACGAAAAGATCGACCCCGAGGTCGCCGCCTCCGTCGCCGAGGCGGCGCGGCTGTTCAAGAAGCTCGGCGCCAAGGTCACGCACGCCAGCCCCGACCTGCAGGGCCTCGATCCGCGCGACATCGAGAATGTCCACTGGACCGGCAACTGCCACGTGCTGCTCAAGGGCTTCGCGCCGGAGAAGCAGGCGCTGATGGACCCCGGCCTGCTCAAGGCGGCCGAGCATGGTGGCCGCCACTCGGTCGAGACCTTCGTGCGTGCCACGCACCAGCGCCAGACCTTGGGCTTCATCTTCAACCAGTTCTTCGAGAGCTTCGACCTGCTGCTCACCCCCACCATGCCCATGCCGGCCTTCAACGTCGGCGAGCCGGCGGGCTATGGCGGCGACGGCGTCGACATCGGCTGGACGCCCTTCACGCTCACCTTCAACCTCACCCGCCAGCCGGCCGCGACCATCCCCTGCGGCCTGACCCGCGCCGGCCTGCCGATCGGCCTGCAGATCGTCGGCCCGCACTATTCCGACGCCCTGGTCCTGCGCGCCGCCCACGCCTACGAGCGCGAACGGCCTGTGGCGCCCCCGCCGATGGCGGGGATGGTGTAGGCTCTCCGCGCGTAAGGTGGACATGGGGTCCGCCCTTTCAGCGGATCCGGCGGAGAACCAGATCATGTCGGGACGCGCAGTGTTATGGATTGCCATGGGCGCGGCGATGCTCGCCGCGGCGTCGGCGCTGGCCGAGACGCGCCCCGTCCAGCCCAAGAACCCCGGCGTGATCCAGAAGGGCCAGGACGCGGCGCCCAAGGTCCAGCCCGGCCAGACCAAGCCGAGGACGCCGCCCGCCAAGCCCAAGCCGTTCGTCGGCGGCACCGACGACGGCAGCAGCATCTGATCGCCACGCGACGCCTATGTGAGCCGGCGGGACGCCGACGCTCCCGAAGAGGGACATGATTTCGCCGCATCGGGACAATTCCCGGGCCGCCGCTGGGGATGGGCTTTGGCACAATGAGCCGACTATCCCCTGCGCGGAGCTTGCCCGGTGAAGATCGTCCGAACGGTGTGCGCCCACGATTGTCCCGACATGTGCTCGCTCTTGGCCCATGTCGACAACGGCCGCGTGGTGAAGATCGAGGGCGATCCCGACCAGCCGCTGACCGCCGGCTTCGCCTGCGGCAAGGTCAACCGCGACGTCGATCTGGTGCATTCACCGGAACGGCTCACGACGCCGCTGCGCCGCACCGGCAAGAAGGGCGAGGGCAAGTTCGCGGCCATCACGTGGGACGAGGCGCTCGACGAGATCGCCACGCGCTTCAAGGCGATCATCGCCAAATCAGGGCCGCTCGCCCTGCTCGGCTACGCCTATAGCGCCCATCAGGGCCTGACCAATCGCGGCCTGCCCGGCGGCATGTTCCACGCGCTGGGCGCCAGCCGGTTGATCGCCGGCACGGTCTGCGACTCGTGCTGCGAGACGGCGTGGGAGATGACCGCGGGCGGCGTCGGCGGCGCCGATCCCGAGGCGGTGGTCGACTCCGAGCTGGTGATCGCCTGGGGCGCCGATTTGATGGCGGTCAACGTCCACTACTGGGCGTTGGTCGAGGCGCAGCGCAAGCGCGGGCTGAAGGTCGTGGTGATCGATCCGCGCCGCAGCCGCACGGCACAGCAGGCCGACTGGCATATCCCGATCAAGATCGGCACCGATGCCGCCCTCGCGCTGGGCATGATGCACATCCTGGTGCGCGACAAGAAGGTCGACCGCGACTACATCGCCCAGCACACGCTGGGCTTCGACAAGGTCGAGGCCGAGGTGCTGCCGCGCTTCACGCCCGCGCGCACGGCGGAGATCACCGGGCTGAGCGTCGCCGATGTCGAGAAGCTGGCGGCGATGTACGGCGCGAGCAAGCGCGTGATGATCCGCGTCGGCGAAGGCATGACGCGGCTGGCCCAGGGCGGCCAGGCCGGCCGCGCGGTCTGCCTGCTGCCCGGCGTCACGGGTTCCTACGGCGTGCGCGGCGGCGGTGCGCTGCTGCTGACGGCCGCCTCCTGCGATCTCAACTACAACGCCATCCGCAAGCCCTCGGGCCCGGCGAACACGCGCGCCGTCAACCATCTGCGGCTGGGCGAGGCGCTGCTGACCATGAAGGATCCCGCGATCGAAGGCTTGTACATCGCCGCCAACAATCCGGCGGTGACCAATCCCGACGTGCACAAGACGCGACAGGGCTTGGCGCGCGAGGATCTATTCACCGTGGTGCACGACCCGTTCATGACGATGACCGCGCGCTACGCCGACATCGTGCTGCCGGCGACGACCTATCTCGAGACCGACGACATGTTCCGCGCCTATGGCGCCTACTGGATGCAGTACGGCCCGCGCGCCGTCGATCCGCAGGGCCAGGCGCGCTCCAACGTGCAGGTGGCGCAGGCGCTGGCCCAGCGCTTGGGCCTGACCGATCCGGTGTTCCGCATGTCGCCGCCCGAGCTGCTCGCCGAGCTGTTCAAGGGCGCCACCGGCAAACCCGGCACGGTCGATCCGAAGACGCTGCCCACCGCCGGGCCGATCAACATCGCGCCGACCACTGAGGGCCAGATCTTCAAGACGCCCTCGGGCAAGCTGGAGTTCTACTCCGAGCAGCTGGCCAAGCAAGGCGGCCCGCCGATGCCGGACTGGACGCCCGATCCCGAGGAAGTGCGCGACGCTCAGCGCTGGCCACTGCGCCTGCTGACCGCACCCGGCTACTTCCAGGCGCACACCGCCTTCTCCGGCGTCGCCTTCCTGCGCCAGCGCGAGGGCCAGCCGCTCTGCGTGCTGCATCCCGAGGACGCGACCAAGCGCGGGCTGAAGCACGGCGACAAGGTGAAGCTGTTCAACCAGCGCGGCACCGTCGGCCTGATGCTCAAGGTCAGCGACGAGGTGCGGCCCGGTGTCGTGCTGGTGCCCGGTCAACGGCCCGACGAGGAAGCGGTGTCCGGCACGGTCAACATGCTGTGCTCCGACCGCTACACCGACATGGGCGATGGCGCCACCTACCAGAGCACCTTCCTCGACGTCCAGGCCTGGAGCTGATGGCCGTCCACGAGGGCTCGTGCCATTGCGGCGCGGTTCGCTTCGCGATCGACGCCGAGATCCGCGAGCTCACGACCTGCGATTGCTCGCTGTGCGCCAAGAAGAACGCGTTGATGACGCGCGTGCACGAGAGCGCGCTCACCATCCTCGCCGGCGAGGACGCGCTGTCGCTGTACGAATGGAACACCAAACGCGCCAAGCACTATTTCTGCGCGCGCTGCGGCATCTACACCTTCCACCGCAAGCGCGCGCTCCCCGACCACTACGAGGTCAACGTGCGCTGCCTCGACGGCTTCGACGCCAGCGCGCTGCCGGTGCGCGGTGTCGACGGCGTCGGCATGTCGGTGGTAGAGCCGGGCGCGCGACCCCAATGGCGGGGACCGCGCCAAGCGAGCTAAGGTGATGTCCTTCCGCCCACGAAGGCGGGGCTGAGGACATCGGGGAACGCCGATCATGATCGCACGCAGGACGATGGTATCGGCGCTGGCGCTGCTGCTCGCCGCACCGCCACTAATGGCGCAAGGCGGCACACCACAGGCCTTCCTCGACTCGATCTATCGAGCTTACGGCGAGAAGGGCTTCAAGGGCCATCCCTACAATCTGGCCGAGCGCTATTTCGCCTCGCCGCTGCTCGAGGCGATCGACAAGGACTTCGCCGAGTCGAAGCGGCGCAACGAAGCACCACTGCTCAATGGCGATCCCTTCATCGACGCGCAGGAGGCGGAGATCGCCAACGTCGCCGTCAATGCCTGGGTCACAGGACCGGCGACGGCGATGGGTGTCGCGACCTTCACCAATTTCGGCAAGCCGGTGCGTGTGACCTTAGAGCTGGTGTCGACGCCGGCGGGTTGGCGCATCACCGAGATCAAGGCGCCCAGCGGTTCGTTGCGCGCCATGTACAAGCTCAAATAGGAGGACATCGATGAGCACCGCAGATGCCAACCGCGTGATCGTTACAGGCGAGAACCCGTTCATTCGGCTGAGCGAAAAGGACGGCGATCCCGAGACAACGAACGCCAGCTACTGGCGCATCCTGTTCTCGCCCGGCGGCCCCGGCCACGTGCTCTACCTGAAGAGCGAGCTGACCGAGAATCGCTGGCGCATCTACTCCGACAACATCGCCATGGCGCGCTGGCTGCAGTCGACCGTGCAGGGCATGCTCAACGCCGAGCTCAAGGACCTGTCGATTCCCGTCACCGATGCCCAGTTCAGCAAGTCGGGAGATCCGCGCTATTTCTGGACCGAGTCGCTGACGGCGCGCGGCGAGGAGATCGCGCTGACCTGGCACGACATCGGCGATCCGCTGCTGCTGCACACCCAGCCCAACGCCCAGCCCAACCCGCGGCCCTGTGGCGTGTGCACCGTCCTCATCCCGGCCCTGGGCGCGCGGCTGACACGCAACGGCGCCCAGGCCAAGGGCCAGCCGTGGAAGCGCGAGCGCGAAGGCCGCCCCTTCAGCACCTGCTGCCTCGCCTTCTCCGAGAGCTGGACCGAGCCTCGGTAGAGTTCCCTCTCCCCGCCTGCGGGGAGAGGGTTAGGGTGAGGGGCTGCCTCAGGTGACGTACTGCGGTCGTGCGCAACTTGAGACAACCCCTCACCCCGACCCTCTCCCCGCTCGCGGGGAGAGGGAGAGCGGCGGCGGCTTGCGGTGCGTGACAGAGGTCGTATAATACCAACCGGTTAACTAACCGGAGGCGGCCATGCCGCGAGCGACGAGACGCGCGCCCTCCCGCGGCGCGAAGGCGAAGGACCACGTCGTCCTGCTGGTCGCCACCAAGAAGGGCGCCTGGTTGCTGCATGGCGATCAGGCGCGGCGCGGCTGGCGGGCCGATGGCCCGCACTTCCTCGGCAACATCGTGCATCATGTGATGCTCGATCCGCGCGACAAGCGCACCTTGCTGCTGGCGGCCAAGACCGGCCATCTTGGGCCGACCGTGTTCCGCTCGCTGGATCTCGGCAGGACATGGAAGGAAGCCTCGAAGCCGCCTGCCTTCCGCAAGGCCAACAACGGCGAGAAGCCGCGCGCGGTCGACCACGTCTTCTGGCTGACGCCCGGTCACGCCAGCGAGCCCGGCGTCTGGTACGCCGGTAGTTCGCCGCAGGGCCTGTTCCGCAGCGACGATGACGGCGACACCTGGGCGCCGGTCGCTGGCTTCAACGATCATCCGCATTACGGCAAATGGACCGGCGACGAGCAGGACGGCACGCCCGACGGTCCCAAGCTGCACTCCATCCTGGTCGACCCGCGCGACGCGGCGCATCTCTATGTCGGCATGTCCGGCGGTGGCGTCTTCGAGTCGCGCGACGCCGGCGTGAGCTGGACGCCGCTGAACGCCGGCTGTCGCGCCGATTTCTTCCCCGACCCCTACCCCGAGTTCGGCCAGGATCCGCATTGCGTGCGCCTGCATCCGCTGGCGCCCGATGTTCTCTACCAGCAGAACCATTGCGGCATTTATCGCCTGGAGCGGCCGTCCGATCGCTGGGAACGCATCGGCGAGAAGATGCCCAAGAGCGTCGGCGACATCGGTTTTCCGATGGTGCTGCACCCTCGCGATCCAAAAACGGCGTGGGTCTTCCCGATGGACGGCTCCACCGTGTGGCCGCGCGTCAGCGTGGACGGCAAGGCCGCAGCTTATGTTACGCGCAATTCGGGTAAGACATGGAAGCGGCTCGACAGCGGCCTTCCTCAGTCGCAGGCGTGGTTCACCGTGCTGCGCCAAGCGATGACGGCCGACGCGCGCGATCCCGTCGGCCTCTACTTCGGCACCACCACCGGCACCATCTGGGCCAGCGCCGACGAAGGCGCGCGCTGGCGGCGCATCGCCGAGGATCTGCCGCATGTCTACGCCGTCGAGGCGGTCGAGATCGCGGGATGAAGGTGCTGATCCCGACGCCGCTGCGCTCCTACACAAGCCAGCGCGCCGCGGTCGAGGCCGAGGGCGTCACGCTCGACGCCCTGCTGATCGACCTCGACCGCCGCCATCCCGGCATCCGCTTCCGCATGATCGACGAGCAGGACCGCATCCGCCGCCACATCCGCATCTTCGTTAACGCCAAGCAGGTGCGCGAGCTCGGCCACCCGCTGCAGGCGACCGATCGCGTGCAGATCATCCAGGCGCTGAGCGGCGGTTAGAGTCCTTCTCCCCGCGCAGGCGGGGAGAAGGTGCCCGAAGGGCGGATGAGGGGCTTCGCTGAGTCTCGACAGCGACGGCATCAGGTGTTGCGCGGAAGCCCCTCATCCGCCTCGCTCACGCTCGGCGCCTTCTCCCCGCCTGCGCGGGGAGAAGGAAAGGCTCACGCCGCCTTGTACGCGCCGCGGCCGAAGATCTTGTCCATCATGTCGGGCTGCGCCTTGTCGAACGCCGTGGTCTTGGCGCGCACCTCGTCGGTGAGCTTGGCGGTGCGCTGCGCCGCCGGCCGCTCGGCGATGCGCGCCACCCATTCGGTGAGCTTCGGGTAGTCCTTGGCGACATCGGGGCCCATCAGCGTCGGCACCAGCCGCGCCCACGGCCAGGTGGCGATGTCGGCGACGCCGTATTCCGCGCCGCCCAGCCAGCTCGTCGTCGCCAGCCGGCCCTCCAGCGTCTCGAGCACGCGCTTGGCCTGGGTACGATAGCGGTCGAGCGAATACTCGTTGCCCTTGGGCGCGAAGCGCACGAAGTGGACGTACTGGCCGAACATCGGTCCGACGCCGGTCATCTGCACCATCATCCACTGCAGCGCGTCGTAGCGCGCCGCGCCGTCCTTGGGCAGGAACTTGCCGGTCTTCTCGGCGAGATAGATCAGGATCGCGCCCGATTCGAAGACCGTGTACGGCTTGCCGCCCGGCCCGTCGTGATCGACGATCACCGGCACCTTGGCGTTGGGGTTGAGCTTCCTGAACTCGTCCGAGAACTGCGCGCCGCCGAACACGTCGATCGGCCGCACGTTGTACTCCAGCCCCATCTCCTCGAGCGCGAGGTAGATCTTCACGACGTTAGGGCTGCCCATGGCATAGAAGTCGATCATGGCAATCTCCGCAGGTATCAGGATGGCGCGGAGCATGCCACGCCCTCGCTTACAGCGCGATTACCTTCGACTCGCATATGCCCCCTCTCCCCGCGTGCGGGGAGAGGGTTGGGGTGAGGGGCTGAGGTAAGTGGCGCACGACCGCCCTGCGCAACCTGCGAGTCCCCCTCACCCCGACCCTCTCCCCGCGTGCGGGGAGAAGGAGGAAGACTTTCTGCGCCTCAGTTCTTCGGCAGCACGATCACCTGGCCGCGCATGCTGGGCGTGAGCGTGGTCGAGGCGAAGTCGATGATGCCCGGCTTCTCGGCCTTGAATTTCACCGTGGCGATCGTGCCGCGGCTGAACTTCACCGGCTCGGCCACGCCCTGCACAGCGATGGTGTGCGCGGCGCCCTGCACGCCCACGAAGTTGAGCACCACATCGTCACCCTGCATGACGACGACCTGTGACGGATTGAAGGTGAAGGCGCGCACCGTCCAGTCGCCGTTGTCCTGCGGGCCCTTGACCCACATGCCGCTGGTCGACGGGAACGGCTTGGCCGGGAACGGCTCGGCGGGGTGCGTCGGGCCGGCCACGGGATTGGTCTTGGCGTCGACGTGGACGGTGACGATGTAGAATTCGCGGGTTTCGGCGTGCGCGGTCGCCGCAAGGGCCAGCGCCACGGCGCCCGCCAGACCCGCCTTCAGCCATTTCGCTCGCATATCGGTCTCCCTCAAAGGATGATGGCGCTGGGACGACTCCCGATCCCCCGGCGCTATTCCCGGGAATATCTTCGGTCATCAAAGAGTCTTGTGACCCATGGGCCGACGCGAGGAGTTCGAGCGCAAGGTGCTGCCGTTGCTGCCGGCGGCCTACAGCGTCGCGCGCTGGATCACCCGCCATCCGCAGGACGCCGAGGACGCGGTGCAGGACGCGCTGCTGCGCGCCTTCCGCGCCTTCGACGGCTTCCACGGCGATGACCCCAAGCCCTGGCTGCTGATGATCGTGCGTAACACCTGCCGCACGGCGTTCCGCAGGGGCGAGCGCTGGCGCAATGTGATCCCGCTCGACCTCGCCTTCCGCGGCCCGGCGGCCGCCAGCGAAGCCGATCGGGCGCCGCCGCCCGACAGTCGGCTCGACGCCCCGCGTATCCACGCCGCCATCGAGGCCCTGCCCGATGGCCTGCGCGAGACCCTGGTGCTGCGCGAGATCGAGGAGATGAGCTACGCCGAGATCGCCACGGTCACCGAGGTGCCGATCGGCACGGTGATGTCGCGTCTGTCGCGGGCGCGCGCCCGCTTGCGCGAGGCGCTCGACGAGGGCACGGCGCCCGCACGCGGAGCCGAACGATGACCTGCGACGACGCGCGCGACCTGCTGGAGGCCTACCACGACGGCGAGCTGGGCGCCGATGATCGCGCCCGCATCGAGGCGCATCTGCAGGGCTGCGCCGCCTGCGCGCGCGAGCTCGCCGGCCTGCGTGCGCTGTCGGATCGCGTGCGCGGTCTCGGCCGGCCGCCGGTGCCCGACAGTCTGGCTGGCCGGATCGCCGTCCGCTTGGCCCAGGATGCGCCGGCCGCCCCCGGCCGCCGCCACGCCGGCCGCCTGGTCGCCTCGCATGTGGTGGCGGCCCTGCTCGGCGCCGGCGCGGTCGCCCTGGTGGCGGCCACGACGTCGCGCGAGCCGCAGCCGGTGCGCGATATCGTCAGCGCCCATGTGCGCGGCCTCGCGCTGGAGGAATTCGGCGCCGTGCGCTCGGGCAATCCGCACGCGATCCGACCGTGGTTCGCCGGCAAGCTCGGCTTCGCGCCGCGCGTCACCGATCTCGCCGATGACGGCTTCCCGCTGCTGGGCGGCCGCGTCGACTACGTCGCCAGCCAACCGGCCGCGGCGCTGGTCTATGGCCGGCGCCAGCATCGCATCACGCTGTTCATCGCCCCCGCCGAGTCGGATTCGGCCACCGCCGGCGGTCGGTCGCGGGGCTACAATGTCGAGAGCTGGCGGGCCGACGGTTTCCGTTTCGACGCCGTCTCCGACCTCAATCGCGAGGAGCTGGCGAGCTTCGCCGGCCTGCTGCGCACCCGCTGAGGCGCGGGCTATAAAGGGCGCCTCGGTATGGATCGTGCGAGGCGCCCTGGATGAAGATCAACCTCAACGCGGATATCGGCGAAGGCTTCGGTGCCTACGACATCGGCAACGACGCCGATCTGATGACTGTGATCCGCTCGGCCAGCGTCGCCTGCGGCTTCCATGCCGGCGACGCCAACACCATGCATCGTCTGGTGACCTTGGCGAAGCAGTGTGACGTCAGCCTGGGCGTGCATCCCGGCTTCAATGATCTGTGGGGTTTCGGCCGCCGGCGCATCGAGATGAAGCCGAAGGATCTCGAGCTGATGGTCGCCTACCAGATCGGCGCCCTGCAGGCGATGGCGCGGTATGCGGGCCTGGAGGTGACACACCTGAAGCCGCATGGCTCGCTCAACAACATGGCGGCGGAGCGTGAGGATTACGCGCTGGCGATCGGTCGCGCCATCCAGGCCGTCGATCCCAGCATCATCTATGTCGCGCTTTACGGCTCACAGATGGAAAAGGCCGCGCGCACGCTGGGGCTCAGGCTGGCGCGCGAGGGCTTCGCCGACCGGCACTACGAAGACGACGGCAATCTGTCGCCGCGCTCGATCCCGGGTACCGTTTTCAAGGACCCGGAGAAGGCGCTGGCGCAGTCCCTGAGCATGGTGCGCGACGGCCACCTGATCTCGCGCCAGGGCAACCGGGTGCCTGTCGCGGTCGAGACGCTCTGCGTGCACGGTGACGAGCCGACCGCCGTGTCGGTGGCACGCCACGTGCGTCAGGGTCTCGAAGCCGCGGGTTGCCGGATCGTGACGATCCCTGAGATGCTGGGCTGATTTCCGATCGCGTTGGGGGCTTGCGATGAACAGGATCTTGTCCAACTGTGCCGGGGCGCTGGCCATGCTGCTGGCGGCGGCGACCGCCGCGTTCGCGCAGTATCCCGATCGGGCGATCACCATCACGGTCGGCTTCGCGCCCGGCGGCACCAGTGATGTGGCCGCACGCATCCTCGCCGAGCGCCTGACCGCCTCGCTGAAGGTGCCGGTCGTGGTCGAGAACAAGCCCGGCGCCGGCGGCTCGATCGCCGCGGCGGCGACGGCGGCCGCGACGCCCGACGGCTATCGCATCATGCTGTCAGACCCCGGCGCCTTCGCCATCAACCCGATCATGCTGCCGCAGAACGCGCGCTACGATCCGCTCACCGACTTCACGCCGATCGCGCTGGTCGGCCAGTCGCCGCTGGTGCTGGTCGTGCCGGCCAGCAAGCCGTTCGCGACGCTGGAGGCGCTCAACGCGCATCTGCGTGCCAACGCCGCGACCGCCAGCTACGCCTCCTCCGGCCCGGCCGGCATCACCCAGTTCGGCGCCGAGGTCTATCTCAAGCGCGCCGGCGGGCTGACGGCCTTGCACGTGCCCTATCGCGGCGGTGCGCCGATGATGGAGGCGCTGATGAAGGGCGAGACGGATTTCGGCGTCGCCGTGCTGGCGTCGGCCGTGCCGCAGATCAGCGCGGGGACCGTGCGCGCTTTGGCGCTGGCCGCGCCCAGCGCCACGCCCGTCGTCGCCAAGGTGCCGCTGCTGGAGACGCTGGGCGTCAAGGGCGCCGTCATGACGTCCTGGGTGATCATGATCGGCCCGCGCGGCCTGCCGGCCGAGATCGCCGCGCGCCTGAACGCGGCGATCAACGAGGCGATCAAAGAGCCCGACGTCCAGGAGCGGCTGCTGAAGGCCGGCATCGAGACCTATCGGCCGGCCGATCCGGCGGGCACTGGCGCCTATCTCAAGCAGGAGGTCGAGCGCTACCGCGGCTTCCAGAGCGAGCTGGGCGAGCGGCTGACCAAGTGAGGGTCGCATGACGACGAAACCTTTTCATCTCGCCTGGTTCCTCCAGGGATCCAGCGCACAGGCCTGGGGCGAGGCGTGGACCGGCCATATCGGCCAGACCTGGATGGAGCCCGAGCTGTTCCTGAACATGGCGCGATCGCTGGAACGCGCCTGTTTTGACTATGTCCTGATCGAGGACTCCTCCTACGTCGGCGAGAGCTTCAACGCCTCGACCAAGATCTACCTCGAGAACGGCCTCTCTGTGCCACGCCAGGATCCGTCGGTGG
>CAYTFW010000119.1:0-20643 GCA_964437145.1 uncultured Rhizobiaceae bacterium | reverse complement strand
TCGGCAGCTTTCAGGGAGTGAAATACATGTGCGCGGACATGGCGACCATGCTCGAGCCGTGCCGCGCCATGGTCTGGTACGCGGCCTATGCGCAGGATGCGATCTTGGAGGAAGCCGCGAGTGCGGCGAACCATGCCAAGGCGCACCTGGCCGAGGTCACGCGCGAGGTAGCCCGGCTGGCCACCGAGGTTCATGGCGGCATGGGCTTCACCGACCTGCTCGGCCTGCATTTTCAGTTCAAGCGCATCACCTTCGACCGGCAGGTGCTGGGCACTTCCGAGCGGTGCCGGCACGACGCGGCTGTGGCGCAGGGCTGGATCGGAGCCTGAGCGCGACGGAACAACAGGAGGGGAACATCACATGTCAATGCAGGAGAAAGCGGCGATTACCGGAATAGGCGAGACCGCCTATTCCCGCAGTTCGGGCCGCAGCGTTGTATCGTTGCAGCTCGAAGCGTCGCTTCGGGCGATCGAGGATGCGGGGCTCCGTCCCTCCGACATCGATGGAGTGATCCCTTACGGGAGTGCTGTCGTTGCCGAAGAGTTCGTGACCAATTTCGGCATCGGCGATCTCCGCTTCTCCGCCACCACGCCGCTTGGCGGAGCAAGCTGTGTCGCTGCGATCCAGTGCGCCACTGCCGCAATCGCGGCCGGGATCTGCAATCACGTGCTGATCCCAGTGGGTCGGAATGGCGCCTCCCAGGGTCGCATCGGCGCCCGGGTGCAGCAGATGCCGCAGTTCCGGCTGGTCGGGGAGTTCGAGATGCCGCTCGGCGCTATCGCGCCGGCGCAGCTCTATGCGCCGATGGCGCGGCGGCACATGGAGCTCTACGGCACGACCAGCCGCCAGCTCGGCGAGATCGCCGTGTCGACGCGCGCTAACGCCATCCTCAATGGCAACGCGATCATGACGAAACCAATTTCCATCGAAGATCACCAAGCCTCGCGCATGATCTCCGATCCGCTCCGGCTGCTGGATTGCAGCCTGGAGAGCGACGGTGCCTGCGCCATCGTCGTCAGCGGCATCGAGCGCGCCCGCGGTCTGCGCAGGACACCGGTCATGGTGATGGGCATCGCCGAAGGGCATCCCGACTCGCCGAGCATGATCACTCAGCGTCCGGATATGACGCGCCTCGGCCTCGCCAAGGCGGCGCCGCGTGCTTTCGACATGGCTGGAGTGACCCACGACGACATCGACGTCGCTGAGATTTACGATTGCTTCACCTACATCGTGCTCTGCCAATTGGAGGATCTCGGATTCTGCAAGAAGGGGGAAGGCGGCCCCTTTGTCGAAAGCGGCGCCATACGCCTCGGCGGAAGGCTTCCGGTGAACACGCATGGTGGTCTGCTCTCACAGGCGCATATGGTCGGCATGAACCACATCACGGAGCTGGTGCGTCAGCTTCGCGGCGAGGCCGGGAAGGCACAGGTGGCCGGAGCCGAAGTCGGTCTCGTCACCGGCTATGGAGATATGGGCGACGGTTCCGTCGCCATAATGCGGAGGGGATGATGAGGGCGACCGAGACATACAGCAAGCTTGTACCCGAGCCCACGCCGCACAGCGCGCCGTACTGGGAAGGGCTGAACGAGCGCAAGCTGCTGCTGCAGAAGTGCCGCAGCTGCGCCAGAATCCGGCACTACCCGCAGCCGATGTGTCCTGTCTGCTGTTCCATGGAGTTTGAGTGGATCGAATCGTCCGGTCGCGGTGCGGTGCATAGCTGGACTACCACACACCACCCGTTCCATCCCGGCTTTCGCAATGAACTTCCCTACACCCTCGCCATCGCGGACTTGGCGGAAGGCGTGCGCATGAACGCGCAGCTGCGTGGGACTCGGCCAGAGGATCTGCGCATCGGGCTGCCTGTACGCGTCGCGTTCGAGACGGTGAAGGAAGGCCTGACGCTGCCCTACCTGGTGCCCGACCAGCCCGCCTGAATCGCGCCATCTGACGCCTTTATCCACGCGGCAAACGCCGCCAGATCGCCGACGACCCTGAGCGAGGCCTATCACTACTTCCCGCGGCTCGACGAACGGCGTCTGAGCACTCTCTCCCTGTTGCTAGAGCATCGAGCGAGAAATAGGAATCGGAGGGGGATTCCCGAGGGGCGAGAAATCTGATTCAAGATGCTGGCTGGGGTAGGAGGCCAGCATCGATGGGCAAGCCTCTTTCGATGGACCTTCGGGAACGGGTTCAGGCGCAGATCGCGGGCGGTCAATCGCGGCGAGGTGCGGCCGAGCACTACAGCGTGAGCGCGAGCTTTGCGGTGAAGCTGGCGGCGCGGGTATTGCGCACGGGCTCGGTAGCGCCGGCGCGCCAGGGTCGGCCACCTGGTAGCGGCAAACTTGCGGGGCATCTGGAAGCGCTGCTGGCGTGGGTCGAGGCCGAGCCGGACATGACGATGCCGGAACTGGCGGCCAAGCTGCAGGTCGAGCGGGATATAACGGCGCACCCGGCGTCGCTGTCGCGGGTACTGCTGCAGGCGGGTCTGTCCTTCAAAAAAAACCCTGCTGGCCACGGAGGCCGAGCGCGAGGACGTGCGCCATGCGCGTGAGGAGTGGCAAGCGCATCGCCAGCCGCGCATGCGCCAGCAGGTCCACCGTCTGGTCTTCCTCGACGAAACCGGCACGACGACCAAGATGACCCGCCTGCGCGGGCGGGCTCGTCGCGGCGAGCGCCTCAAGGCTGATGCGCCGTTCGGTCACTGGGCGACGCAAACCTTCATCGCCGGGCTGCGCTGTGATGGCCTGATCGCGCCCTGGGTGGTCGACCAACCCATGAACCGCGAGATCTTCGACACCTACGTCGAGACCCAGCTCGCTCCATTGCTACAGCCCGGCGACGTGGTGATCCTCGACAATCTTTCCAGCCACAAGAGCGCCAAGGCCGAGGCCATCCTCAGGCAGCGCGGCGCTTGGTTCCTCTTCCTGCCGCCCTATAGCCCCGACCTCAACCCGATCGAGATGGCCTTCGCCAAGCTCAAGGCCCACCTCAGACGCATCGGCGCTCGCACCATCGACGCCCTCTGGCGCGCCATCGGCGACATCTGCGCTCTCTACTCAGAGCAGGAATGCTGGAACTTCCTCAAGCACGCAGGATACGCTCCCGATTAATCGCTCGGTGCTCTAGTCCGCCTCCCGCAATAGGGCCGCGTATCATGGGCCGCCGGTGTTTCTGCGTCCGATGAGATCGCAGATCTCTGCCTCCGACAGCCCAGCCTCGCGCAGCACCTCTCCCGTGTGCTCGCCAAGGCGCGGCGGCAGCAGGCGCACCAAGCCAGGCGACTCGGAGAAATCCACGGGCACTGCCGTTACCAGCATCCGCCCTTCTGAAGGGTGCTCGACGCGCCGGAAAAAGTCGGTCTCTGCGAGGTAGTCGTCCTCCAGCAGGTCGGCGAGGCCGTGAACCGGCCCGTTCGGCACGTCGGCGTCGTCGAGGCGCGCCTGCCACTCGGCCGTACTGCGGCTGCGCATCAACTCCTCGACGATGGCATAGAGGGCGCCGATATTGACCGCGCGCTGCGCGAGGCGTGCAAACGCGGATCCTCAGCGAGGTCCGGCCGTCCGAGCGCGACCAGCAGCCGTTGCCACTGGTCGTCGGAATTTGCCATTAAGCACAAGTGCCCGTCGCTGGTCGGGAAGGGCCGCCGATAGGGTGTGAACATGCGTCCATAGCCGAGGCCGAGGGACGGGTCGTCCAGCACCGCACCCCAGAGATGCTCGGCGAGGTTGAAGGAGATCATGGTCTCAAGCATGGGCACATACCTCCTGCCCGCGGCCGGTACGCTCGCGCCGGTAGAGCGCCATGGCGACGGCGGAGGCGAGGACATGGCCGCAGAACTTGTCAGCGATGGCGCTCGGCACGTAGCGAGGCTCGCCACCGTCGCGCATCGCGTTGAGCGCGGCGAGGCCGCTCATGCCCTGGATCACGTCGTCGAAGGCCGGACGGTCTCGATGCCGCCCATCCTTACGGAAGCCGGTGGCGCTTGCGTGGATGAGCCGCGGGTTGCTCGGCGCCAGAGCGGCATAGGAGAGGCCGAGACGCTCGGCGGCGCCGACTCGCATGTTGTGCACGAGGACGTCGGCGCCGTCGATAAGCCGCAGCAGCGCACGACGCGCCTGTTCCTGCTTCAGGTCGAGCACGACACTGCGCTTGTTGCGGTTAATGCTGAGGAACATGACCGCCATGTCGCGCCCGCGCGTCGGGCCGATCTGGCGCATGGTGTCGCCCTGCGGCGGCTCTACTTTCACGACCTCAGCGCCCATGTCGCCGAGAATCTGTGTCGCCACCGGGCCGAGCACGGCGTTCGTCAGGTCGATCACCCTGACGCCGGCCAGCGGCCCACCGCCGGGTTCGCTCATGCCTGAGGCCCTGCCGGCGCTACGGCACTTGACCATGCGCAAAGGCGTGTGGGCGACAGCCACGGCGCCGTCGTGCCGACGCCGGGGTCGCCCGTGCAAACGTCGCCGCGGCGGCTCGGCGAAAGTTGCGCTGCAATCACCTTGACCTCGACATGGATGGTGTCGCTATCAAAGAGCGGGTTCTCGTTTCTCTGGTCCGTGCCGACGAAGGCAAAGCCGGTGTGCTGCATGGTCGCCTGCATCGGCGATCCATTGGCGAAGGTGTTACCGAACGCGCCGGATGCGGCGCGGCGGCTGATGTCGCTTGCGCGGGTTCGGAAGTCGAGATTCATGAACAGCACCTCGGCCATACCGGTGCGTTTGATGACGCTCAGGATGTCGGCCTCGGTGACCATACGACCGATGGTATGGAAGCATCGCCCAATCGTCGAATCTTCGAAGCAGAAGGCTAGCCTCACATAGGGCGGCCCGACCAAGTCCTTCTCCATGCTCGTCACTCTGCCTTGCCGATGAGGTTGCGCGCTACGATATTGCGTTGAATCTGGTTGGTTCCCTCGACGATCTGCACCACCTTCGCATCCCGAAAATAGCGGTTGATCGGGAACTCGTTCGAGATGCCGGAGGCGCCGAATATCTGCACCGCATCGGTTGCCACCTTCATCGCCACGTCGCTGGCGAAGCACTTGGCTGAGGCGGCGAGGCTCGCCATCTCAGCCCCCGTCTTGCCGGCATCCACCGCCGCCGCAGCGGCGTAGGTGAGCTGCCGCGCCGCCTCGATCTGGATCGCCATGTCGGCGATCATCCAGCGAATACCTTGGTAGTTGGAAACTGTCTCGCCGAAGGCGCGGCGACCGCGGGCGAACTCGATCGCGTGATCCATCGCGCCCTGCGCCAGCCCAACCGCGCGGGCGGCGACGATAGGGCGAGACTTGTTCAGCGCCTCCATCACCGAGCGGAAGCCGCCCACGCCGCCGCCGAGCAGGTTCTCCTTCGGCAGCCGCACGTCGTCGAAGAATAGCACCGAAGAAGGGACGCCGCGGGCGCCCATCTTCTCCTCCTTGCGACCGATGCGGAAGCCCGGGCGGTCGCGCTCGACGATAAAGAAATTGACCTCGCCCGGACTGTCGTCGCGCTTGAGCCGCGCGCCGACCAGAACGAAGTCCGACACCGCGGCGTTGGTGCACCAGATCTTGCCGCCATTCAGCACGAAGCCGTTGCCGTCGGGTCGCGCGTGAGTGCGGATGCCGGCAACGTCGGAACCGGATTGCGGCTCAGTCAGCGAGAAGGCGGCGCGCAAAGCGCCGGAGGCGAGGGCGGGAAGCAGCCGCGCCTTCTGCTCCGGCGTCCCGCCGGCAAGGATGGTGCCGAGCGGCACCCACTGCACAACCAGCAGATAGCCGGTATTGTAGCAGACCCGGCCCAGCTCCTCGACCGCGAGGCAGCCCGCGAGCGTGCTGCCTGAACCACCATAGTCGGGCGGGAAGGGCAGGGTAAACAAGCCGAGCTCGCGCAGCAGGTCGAACATGTCTTGCGGGTATTCGCCGCTGGCGTCGATAGCCGCAGCGCGCGGCGCCACGCGTTCGCGAGCGACGCGACGCACCAGGTCTCGTACCTGGAGTTGCTCATCGGTCAGGGTAAAGGACACGCCGTTTCCTCCTCGTTGTGACTGTCCGCTGCGTTATATGCGTATCTGGCGCTTGCTCGGTATGCTGAACGCGGCGTGCGGTCGCTGTCAAAGGCCCGGCGTCACTGTGAGACGCCCGTTGCGGTTCGGGGCTTGAAGCGGGCACTTCTCCGGCCGTGAGTTCATTTGACTAATTTTGATTTTTGAATAACCATTAGATTATTGTCCCTGCAGACCCTGCAACGAGGATCTATGGAAACACCCCCAGATCTCAAGCATCCCGACTTCATCTCAGATCCGCACAGCGTTTATCTTGGGCTGCGAACTGAAGAACCGATTCACTGGAACCCTTCCGTCAAAGGATGGGTCGTGACGCGATATGCGGACATTTCTACGGTATTGAAGGATCCTCGCTTTTCGGTCGCGAAGCTGCAGCCATTTCTGAACCATGTCGGCCCCAGCGCGCGTAGCAAGATCGAAAGTGTAAGCGCCGTGCTGGCGGACTGGATGGTTTTCAACGATCCGCCGCAGCATGGGAGGCTTCGCAAGGCGCTGGCGAGGTACTTTCTGCCTCAGGAGATCGTGCGTCTACGTCCTATGATACTTCAACGCGTCGAAGAGCTGATTGATGGCTTCAGAGGACATGACCGGGTTGATTTCATCGAGTCTTTCGCATTTCCGCTTCCGGCGCGTGTGATTTCGGAGCTGTTCGGCGTCCCCCGGGACCGGGTCGGGGACCTCGGGAGATGGTCTGAAAGTCTCAAGGACTTTGTCGCTTTGGCTCGCGCTACGCCGGACAAGTACGATCGGGCTAGGGCAGCGGTGATCGAGATGGGTGCCTTTTTTCGCGAGACGCTCCGTGGCCACCGCCGCAACCCTCGTGACGATTTGACAGGACGGCTCCTTGAAGCAGGAGCCGGGCGCGAAGGTCTGAGTGAAGATGAAATGGTCGCGACGCTCGTCCTTTTGCTTTTTGCTGGCCATGAAACGACAGCCAGCCTGTTGGCTAACGGGCTCTATTGGCTCTTGCGAAGCCCGGCATCCATCGAAGCGCTGCGGAGTAGTCCTTCGCTAATCCCGGGTGCGGTGGAGGAGATGCTGCGATACGAAGGGCCCGCACAGACGGTGACTCGGATCGCGGCCGAGGACGTGCGCTTGGCGGACGTGAATATTCGACGAGGTGAGAGGGTTTTTCTCGCGCTCAACTCGGCGGCGCGCGACCCCGCTGTTTTTCACGAGCCCGACTCGTTCAAGGTCGACCGAACCAACAACCGGCACATTGCTTTCGGCCACGGCATCCATGTCTGCCTTGGTGCGCCGCTCGCACGGCTTGAAGCGCAGATCGCCTTCGACCGGCTGCTTTCACGGCTGTCCAGCATTCGACTTGAGACGCCCCAACCCGAATGGCACGACGAACTCGTAACCCGCAGTATGGAGCGACTCTTCATCTCTTACGACATGGCGGCGTGAACATGTCACAGGCGGCCAATGGAATCGATCCAGCTCTCGCGAGCCAATCCAGCCGAACTACTGTTGGTGACTTGTCGCGACGACAGGCGCGGGTGCGTCCTGCGTACCTGCGGCGGCCGATCGTGTCCACTCATGGACTTACGGAGAATTCACTGACGCTTTCGTCTGCATTGTTCGCAGAGGACATCGAATGGTGTGCTCTGGAGCGCCGGCGCGCTCCCTATTCGTGGACGGTCGTACAGCATGTCTCTTGAAGCCGCCGGACGCCAAAAGTCCTCGTCTCGCCGTTGAGGCGATTGCCCGCATGGGGAGGAAGGTATGGACTATACCCTAAAAGTTGTTGGCGCAGACATTATCGACGGGTCTGGCGCGGAACGCTATCGCGGCGACGTGGGAGTCAAGAACGGGCGCATCGTCAGTTTGGGCGTCGCGCCTGGAGACGCGTACCATACTATCGACGCAGGCGGGATGATCGTCTGTCCGGGATTCGTCGACATTCACACCCACTATGACGCGCAAGTCATGTGGGACCGCATGTTGAGTATCTCGCCATGGCACGGTGTGACGACGGCCGTGCTCGGCAATTGCGGCTTCGGAGTCGCCCCGACCCGCCCGGCGCATCGGGATCTGATCGTGCGGACCCTCGAAAAGGTCGAAGGCATGAGCGTTGCCGCGCTCGAAGCCGGACTCGGTAAGAATTGGCCATTCCAGACGTTTCCAGAATTCCTCGACGCTATCGAGACGCGCGGCGTCGCGATCAACGTCGGAGTTCTCATCGGTCATACACCCGTGCGTCTTTGGGTGATGGGCGAAGCAGCCACCGAACGCGCGGCCACGGTCGATGAGATTGCTGAAATGAAGTCGATCGTGCGAGGAGCAATCGAAGCTGGAGCTATCGGGTTCGCGACATCAAAGGCGTCGACTCATGTCGGCTATGGCGGAAGACCCGTGCCAAGCCGCGTCGCCGACCTGGGCGAAATCAAAGCCCTTGCCGGTGCTTTGGGCGAGGCCGGGCGCGGGATCATGCAGGCGACGATCGGCAAGGAATTGTTCTTGGACGAGTTTGTCGAGATTTGCAGAGCGACCGGGCGGCCGATCACTTGGACGGCCCTTCTCGCTGGCCTTTCGTTCGGGGTGGGTGACCACCTCGAGCAGCTTGCGCGCTCGGAAGCGATCGCAGCTGAGGGGTTGATGATCGTGCCACAGGTCACGCCGCGGCCGCTCAATTTCGAGTACCAGTTCAAGGCGCCATTTCCCTTCGAGCCGCTGAGCTTGTTCAAGCCAGTTTCCGCCGCGGATACTGCCAGCAAGGCGCACATCTACGCCGACCCTGAGTTCCGGCGGGCCTTCGCAGAACGACTGCTGACGAGCGGACCTCCCACGTTCCGCGCAACTTTTGCGAAGACAGTAGTCGGCCAGTACGCGCCTGAGCGGGAGCTGGAGGAGCGCCTACTTTTCGATGTCGCACGTGAACGCGGCGTGCTGCCAACCGACCTGGCGCTCGACATGGCGTTGCGTACTGCGCTCGAAGCGCGCTTCCGGATGCCGGTGGCGAACCATGACGAGAATGAGGTCGAACTGTTGCTGAAGAGCGCGTGCACCGTACTGGGACTGTCTGACGCTGGCGCACATGCGGGCCAGCTCTGCGATGCGTGCTTGCCGACCTACCTTCTCGGCCACTGGGTACGCGAAAAAGGCGTCTTTAGCCTGGAAGAGGGCGTCCGCATGCTGACGTCCCGCCCCGCAGAGGTGTTCGGTCTCGAAGATCGCGGTCGCGTGGCGCTCGGCGCGCCGGCCGATCTGGTTGTCTTCGATCCCGCGACGATCGGCGCAGGCAAGCTGCGCCGAATTCATGACTTCCCTGCGGGAGCAGACCGGCTGATCTCGGACGCAGCCGGCATCGATAGCGTGATCGTCAACGGTACGGTCATCCGTCGCCACGGCATCGACACGGTCGATCAGCGAGGCCCGCTGCCGGGCAGGGTGCTTCGTGGAAACCGTTCAGGGAGTTAGCTTTCGAGAGCGGAGCGCTTGAGGCAGGTCACCGCAAATCGACGGATGGATGGCCGGCGAGGTTTGGCCAAAGTTAAGTCACTTGGCTGAGGAGAAGAGCAATGCATGTTGGAATGGCCACTGTATTTCAAAATACCGGGCGTCAGATCACGGATCGGCAGGTCTACTTGAACGAGCTCGCGCTGGCCGACATCGCGGAGCCTTTGGGCTTCGAATCGATCTGGTCAGTCGAACACCATTTCACGGACTACACCATGTGTCCGGATGTCCTGCAGTTCCTGTCCTATATGGCTGGCCGAACCAAATCCGTGCGACTCGGGTCGATGGTAGTGGTGCTGCCTTGGCACGATCCGATGCGGGTGGCCGAGCAGATTTCCATGCTCGACCAACTATCAGGAGGTCGGATGATCCTGGGCCTGGGCCGTGGCGCAGGCAAGGTCGAGTTCGACGGGTTCCGTCTAGATATGGGTGAGAGCCGGGAGCGCTTCGTCGAGTACGGTGAGGCGCTGCTCAACGGTCTTGAGTCGGGCACCATGAAATATGATGGTAAGTTCTATAGGCAGCCGCCGGCCGCGATCCGGCCTGCACCGTTCAGAAGTTTCCGGGGTCGGACGTATGCCGCGGCGGTGAGCCCAGAGAGTTCCCGCATCATGGCCAAGTTGGGAGTCGGCTTGCTCATCATTCCGCAAAAGCCATGGCGTGAGGTAGAAAAAGAACTTACGGAGTACAATCGTCTCTACCGCGAGATAAATGGCACGGATGCTCCTCAGCCGATTTCGGCTGGTTGGACATTTGTAGATGAAAGTTCGGAACGAGCCCGAGAAATGGCGCGGCGGTACATCGGTGGGTACTACCGTACTGTGCTCGACCACTATCAGTTTGCGGGCGATCACATCAAGAACACCAAGGGCTACGAGTACTACGCCAAGATGAACGACAAGCTCCATAGTTATGGTGATGAGAAAGCGATAGAATTTTTTGTCGACCTACAAGTCTATGGCTCTCCGCAACAAGTCTACGAGAAGATCTTGTCAATTCATCGTCAGACCAAGAACTCAGGTTATGTAGGCGTGTTCTCCTACGCCGGAATGGATCATGCAGAAGCCGTACGCAACATGCAGTTGTTCGCCAAGACGGTGATGCCGGAGCTTCAGAAGTTTGATGCCGGTGCGTCCATCGATCGCGCCGGAATGTTGCCAGATCACCGGTACGCCCACGCAGCTGAGTGATCCAAGCATTGGGATGTCCGCTGCTCAGACTGCCCGCTGAACGGCAGTGCGATTGAGAGATGTGGGTTGCCGAGACCGTGAGTTAGCATCACCCCTAGAAACCTCACTGTCGTGAGAAGCGAAGGAGAATCGCATGGATACGGTGCAAACGGCCCGGCACGAGACTCAAACGGACACCGGCCCGGAATTCGACGCGGTCGTCATCGGCGCTGGCGTCGCCGGCCTCTATCAACTTTACAGGCTGCGCGAGCTGGGCTTGCGCGTCCGGGCCTTTGAAACCGGTAGCGCGGTCGGCGGCACTTGGTACTGGAACCGCTATCCGGGAGCACGCTTCGACTCGGAAAGTTGGACGTACGGCTACTCGTTCTCTAAGGAGCTTCTCGGAGAATGGGAGTGGGAAGAGCACTTCTCAGCCCAACCACACACCGAGCGCTACCTCAACTACGTTGCCGACAAATTCGCCCTGCGGCGCGATATCCAATTCAACAGCCGCGTCGTCGCCGCGCACTGGCGCGAGGAGACGTGCAGCTGGGAGCTCTTTCTGGAGAGTGGCGCACGCCATTCGACGCGCTTTCTCGTCACCGCAATCGGTGTCCTCTCGGCCGCCGTAATGCCGACCATTCCTGGCGTCGACAGCTTCACTGGACAGTCGTGCCACACTCACCGTTGGCCAAAGGACGGCATTGAGTTCGCCGGCAAGCGGGTCGGCATCATCGGTACCGGTGCAACTGCGGTGCAAACTATCCAGACGATCGCCAAGACAGTTGGTCACCTGACTGTGTTTCAGCGTACTCCGAACTGGTGCTTTCCGCTGAACAACAGCAAAATCACCCCAGAGGAGATGCGCGACATCCGCGCCCGCTATCCCGAGATTCTGGCGCGCTGTCTCGAGACGCCGAGTTGCTATGTGCACGGGCCAGATCCGCGTAAGACGCTGGATGTGACCCCCGAAGACCGCGAAGCCTTCTGGGAAAAGCTGTACCGCACGCCGGGCTTCGGCCAATGGCAGGGCAATTTCAGCGATATGCTGACCGACCGCGAGGCTAACACGCTCGCCTCCGAGTTTGCCGCGCGCAAGATCCGCGAACGCGTGAACGATCCCGTCATCGCCGAAAAGCTGATCCCCAAGAATCACGGTTTCGGAACGCGCCGAATCCCCCTCGAAAGTGGGTATTACGAGGTTTACAACCAGCCGAACGTAGAATTGGTCGACGTCAACGAGACGCCGATAGAGCGCATCACCCCGAAGGGTATCCGAACTTCGGACCGCGAGCGCGAGTTCGACGTCATCATCTACGCGACTGGCTTTGATGCCATTACCGGTGCCTTCGACCGGATGGATATCAAGGGAGTCGAAGGCGTGCGGCTCAAGGAGGTGTGGAAGGACGGCCCGCAGACATATCTCGGCGTCTTCATAGCTGGGTTCCCGAATTTGCTTATGACGATGGGTCCGCACGCCGGGCTCAGCAACTATACGCGCACTGCGGAGTACAGCGTCGAGTGGGTCACTGGCGTGATCCGGTTCGCGAGAGAGCGAGGATTGGGGCGCATCGAGGCCACGCCGTCCGCCGTCAACGAATGGACCGATCACGTCCTGGCGCTCGGCCAGGGGCAGCTGATGAATGAAGTCGGTTCCTGGATGACGGGCGTCAACCGCAACGTTGAAGGCAAGCAGAAGCCCCGGATCATGCGCTATAGCGGGGGACACCCCGCGTATCGCCAGTACTGTGACGCCGTCGCTGCGGAGGGTTACCCAAAGCTTGCCTATTGAACCGAGTTCCGACCGATGGGACTCGGTTTGACGCATGTAGGAGGGTGGGGGTGGCGTGTCAGGCTTCCGCATCCGGTGTAAGCGCGCGGTGCTCGATTCGGATGATTTGTGCAACCAAGGTAAGGTGACCTGCTTGCTGATGCGATGGCGGCGATGGCGCGGCTCAGCCCTGAAGAACTGGCATTGCTACGAGAGGCCATGCCGTTCCGGCCAACTGATGGCCAGCGTGGAGCGTCTCCTGGGGCAAGGCGGCGCCAACGCTCAGACGGGCGCGGCGCGCGGCAAATGACCGCTGCCGCGATCGAGGTCAAGCATCGCGGCGCGCTCGCGCTCGTGATGATGGCCGCCACCATCATGCACGCGCTCGACGCCACCATTGCCAACGTCGCGCTGCCGCACATGCAGGGCACTCTGTCGGCGACCCACGACCAGATCTCCTGGGTGCTGACGTCCTACATCGTCGCCTCGGCGATCATGACGCCGCTGACCGGTTTCCTCGCCGGCCGCTTCGGGCGCCGGGCTGTGTTTTTCTGGGCCGTGGTCGGCTTCACCCTGGCCTCGATGCTGTGCGGCGCGGCGATGACGCTGGACCAGATCGTGCTCTTCCGCGCGATGCAGGGCGCCTTCGGCGCCGCCCTGGTGCCGCTGTCGCAATCGACCCTGCTCGACATCTATCCGCCCGAGCGTCACAGCTCGGTGATGGCTTTCTGGGGCGTGGGCGTGATGGTCGGGCCGATCATGGGCCCGACGCTCGGCGGCTGGCTGACCGAGGAGTTCACCTGGCGCTGGGTATTCTATATCAACGCGCCGGTCGGCGTGTTGGCATGCTTGGGGATCGCCGCCCTGATGCCGGCCGAGGAGCCGCGGCAGCGCCCCTTCGACTTCACCGGCTTCGCGCTGCTGGGCATCTCCATCGCCTGCATGCAGCTCGTGCTTGACCGCGGCGAACTGCTCGATTGGTTCACGTCCACTGAGATCATCATCGAGACGGTGGTGGCGGGCGTCTGCTTGGTGATGTTCGTCATTCACGTGATGACCGCCGATCATCCGTTCTTCGATCTGCGATTGTTCGAGGATTCCAATTTCTCGGTCAGCCTGCTGTTCACCGCGACATCGGGCATGGCGCTGATCGCTTCGGCGGCGCTGATGCCGCCTTTCCTCGCCTATCTCGGCGGCTATCCGGCGCTGACCATCGGCCTGGTGATGGCGCCGCGCGGCATCGGCATGATGCTCTCGATGATGATCGTTGGGCGGCTGGCCAGGCGCTACGATCCGCGCATCATCATGGGGTTGGGCCTGATGATCGGCGCCGGCTCGCTGTGGGTGATGACCGGCTTCACCATGGACATCGACACCTGGGACGTGATCTGGACCGGCGTCGGCCAGGGCTTCGGTCTGGGCTTCGTCTTCGTGCCGATCAGCGTGCTGATGTTCGCCACCATGGCGCCGGCGCTGCGCACCGAGGCCGCCGCAATCAACGCGCTCTTGCGCAACCTCGGCGGCAGCCTCGGCATCGCCATCCTGGTGGCGATGGTGTCGCAGAACATCCAGCTCAACCGCTCCGATCTCGCCGGCCACATCAACCCGTTCAATCCCAACCTCACCCTGTCGCCGTCCATGTCGAGCCTGGCGATGTGGGACGCCGAGCTCACCCGGCAGGCCACCCTGATCGCCTATCTCAACGACTTCCGGGCCATGGCCTGGTTCATGATCGCCACGGTGCCATTGCTTTTCCTGTTGCGTCGCCCGCCGCCGGTGCCTGGGGCGCGTACCTGATGGGTCGGCCGTCGAAGGCGTCGCGGCCGGCGACGGCCGCGCCCGTGGTGATCCTGGTGCGCCCGCACCTGGGCGAGAAAATCGGCGTGGCGGCGCGCGCCATGCTCAATTGCGGTCTCGGCGAGCTGCGCCTTGTCGCACCGCGCGACGGCTGGACCAACACCAAGGCCGAGCATGCCGCGTCGGGCGCCGACGAGGCGCTGAAGGGCGCCAGAGTCTTCGACGACGTCGCCTCCGCCGTCGCCGATCTGCAAGCGTCTTCGCCACCTCGGCGCGCAATCGCGAGCTCACGCAACGCATCGCCCCACCGCGCGAGGCCGCCGCGGAGATTGCACAGGCGGTGGCGCAAAAGCAACGCGTCGGCCTGCTGTTCGGGCCGGAGCATACCGGGCTGGACAACGATGACCTAGGGCCTGTCCTCAATTGAGCCAGACGCAGCAAGCTGCGAGGTGTATGGCGGCGAGGAAAGTTGCGAGCGGGCTTGTCATAGCGCGTGGCGATGGCGCGGAGCTGCTTGAGCTTGCAAGAAGAAGTTCTCGATCAGGTGTCGCGCCTTGTAGAGGTCGCGGTCGAGCGGTCGCGGCTGGGTCCTGTGGCTCTTGCTGGGGATCACCGTACGCGTCCGGCCGAGGCCGCCTTGGTCGACGGCGATAGGTTGGCCAATCTTTATGGATGAGCAGATCGGAAGCGACAGGTGTCACGCCTGAGCGTGACAGGCGTGCGTTGGCGACATCGGAGCGAGCGGTCAGGCGCCATCGGCGTTACCGTCTCGAGGAGAAGCGGGCGATCCTGGAAGCGGCGTCGGAGCCGGGCGCGACGGTGTCGGAAGTGTCGCGGCGATATGGCGTCGGCCGGAGCCTGATCCACAACTGGCGTCGGCAGGAGGTGGTGTAGGTGTTGGGCGCCGCGATGCGCTTCACGCCGATGGCGGTCTCCAGACAGGCCGCTGGAAAGATCGAGATCGCGGTGGGCGATGGCCGCCTCTGCGGAGCTACCGCAACCGGCAGGAAACCGGCGCTACCGCCCGCCGCTAGTCGGGCCTGGCGCCGCCATAGATGAAGCAGGTACGTGTGCACGTCGCGCCGCCGCGCCACCTCGATGACAACCGCTCCCGGCGCCGGGCTCTCCTCGACGATGCGGGCCTTCTCCGTGGCCGTCCATCGCCGC
Source organism: uncultured Rhizobiaceae bacterium (assembly GCA_964437145.1). GTDB lineage: Bacteria > Pseudomonadota > Alphaproteobacteria > Reyranellales > Reyranellaceae > JAFAZJ01. Next base: position 5,235 of record CAYTFW010000119.1, on the reverse strand, counting down.
GGCCTCTCCGGACCTGATAAAGCTGCAACTGTCGCCATGCGGGCTCGCTGACTGGCAGGTTAGCGAGCACATCTCTCATGCGACCCCGTGACAGAACAGGCGGCCTCCGCCAGAAGCGTACGGAACCTCGATAGGATTGTTACAGTTCCTAACCAGTCTCTGAGGCGGTGGCTCTAGAGGGTGCCCGCTGTTGGAGCGAGGCTGTCGCCGGCCGCAAGCAATATTGGGACAGACGCGCCCTCGAGAACGCCACTTAATGCTCTGCTCTTCCGCTTGAGATTGTCGCCGAACGAAGCGTGCATGCGTGGCCGGCATGGAGCCGGCGAGACACACGGAGTCGAGAATGCGCGCGAAGAAGAAGGCAGCGGCTGCGAAGAAGACCACTGCGGCTGCGAAGGTGGGCAGGGCCAAGAAGCCGCAGCCGGCAAAGCAAACAAAACTCAAACAACTTTCAGCGATGCTGCGGCGCCCGGAAGGCGCGACCATCGCGCAGATCGGTAAGGCACTCGATTGGCAGCCGCACAGCGTGCGCGGCGCGATATCCGGATCGCTGAAGAAGAAGCAGGGTCTGGACATCGTCGCCACCAAGGAAGGCGAGGGTGATCGCATCTACCGCATCGCGGACTGAAGTGGTCATGCATTCGAAGCACCGCGCCGCAGTTGAGGCCGAGATCGAGCATCTGGCCGATCTCGGCCTGAATGAACTGCGTGACTTCTGGGCCTTGCGCCTCGGACCACCTCCCAGGGCGCAGGGCCTGCATTTGCTACACCGATGGCTCGCTTACGAGCTGCAGTGCCGGGCCGCCGGCGACGTTAGGCCTGAGACCCGCCGCCGGCTCAGACGGCTATACGAAACCTTCCAGGAGAACCCCGATCACACCCCGCCAACCCGTACCGGGCTCCAGCCCGGCACGGTACTGACCCGCGACTGGCAGGGCACGACCCACCAGGTGAGCGTCGCAGCCGATGGGTTCGATTACCGCGGCGAGCGTTTTGGCTCCCTGTCGGAAGTGGCTCGACGGATAACTGGCACCCGATGGTCTGGGCCTTTGTTCTTCGGTTTGAAGGACAAGCCATGAAGGTCCTGCGCTGTGCAATCTATACCCGCAAATCCAGCGAGGAGGGGTTGGAGCAAAGCTTCAACTCCCTCCACGCCCAGCGTGAGGCCTGCGAAGCCTATATCAGGAGCCAGGCTCACGAGGGCTGGAAGCTGGTCCGAGCCGCCTATGACGATGGCGGCTTCTCTGGCGGCAATCTGGAAAGGCCCGGCCTCCAGCGGCTCATGAGCGACCTGCGGGAAGGCCGGATCGATGTGGTGGTCGTCTACAAGGTCGATCGCCTGACCCGCTCGCTGACCGACTTCGCCAAGATCGTCGAGACGCTGGATGGTCACGGCGCATCCTTTGTCTCGGTCACCCAGCAATTCAATACGACCAGCTCGATGGGGCGTCTGACCCTGAATGTGCTGCTGTCCTTTGCCCAGTTCGAACGGGAAGTCGCCGGCGAGCGGATACGGGACAAGATCGCGTTGTCGAAGCGCAAGGGTATGTGGATGGGCGGCAACCCGCCCTTGGGCTACGACGTCCAAAATCGGCAGCTGGTGGTCAACGAAGCGGAGGCCGAGGTCGTCCGCCTGATCTTCCATCGCTACCTTGAGTTGGGCTGCGTGCGAGCATTGATGCGAGACGCCCTGGCGCGGGGCATCACCAGCAAGGCGTGGACATCGACGACCGGCCGGCATTGGGGCGGGAAGCCCTATAGCCGGGGAGCCCTTTACTACCTCCTGCGCAATCCGATCTACGTCGGCAGGATTGCCCATAGGGGAGAAGAGCACCCAGGATTGCACGCGTCGATCCTTGAGGAAGCGCTCTGGGACGAGGTTCAGGCGATGCTGAAGCGCAACCGCCAGGGCGAACGGACCGGTCGGCCAGCTGCCGCCGGTAGCAGCCTGTTGACGGGGCGGCTTTACGATGATCGCGGCAACCTCATGAGCCCCTCACATACCCGGAAGCGGGGCCGAATCTACCGCTACTACGTTAGCCAGGCACTCTTGCAGAACGGAGCTCAGGCCGCTGGATCGATCCCGCGCGTAGCTGCGGCAGCGATCGAGGACCTGGTTATGGATCGGCTACTGGCGTGGAGCCGAGAGGCGGGGGAGAAGCTGCCCGATACGGCGAGACGGTCCGAGGTTGTCGCAGCCAGGGTTGCCCGCGTCGTGCTGGACCACGACAGGGTCACGATCGAACTCGCTGGTTCCACCGGTGGCGATTCCAAGCCGGCAAGCATTGTCATACCGGTCGTGCTGCGACGGGAGCGTGGCGGTGCGGGCACGGTCGCTCGAGACGGAAGCAGCTCGATCATTCGCTCGATGCCAGACCGCTCCCTGATCAGGGCGATCGCGCGTGCGCATCAATGGCTGGGATTGTTGCGAGATGGCGAGGTCCGATCGATCGCGGATCTGGCGCGCCGGGAACGCATCTCGCCAGGCTATGCGGAGAAGATCATCCGGCTGGCGTTCCTGGCCCCCGACATCGTTGAGGCAACTATCGATGGCCGCCAGCCCGCGAGCATGTCGCTCGCGGATCTTCTCGAGCGAGAAATCCCGGTGAGCTGGCGGCAGCAGCGGGTCGCATTGGGCTTTATGCCGGCCACCGCTACCTGAGTTCGCCATCCTTTCGAGAACCCGAACGGACGCCGACGCGCTTGTTCGCGGCCGGTATCGTGGAAGAAGTCCATCTACCGCGGACCGGCACAAGGCCCGCCTATAGCAAAGTGAGCAGGAGTAAGCCTCCCGGCTTCGCCGCGCAGTGCATCGGGAATCGACACCTCGTTCGGGACCGCCAGAGAGAAATGCGCGAATTGGGGTATCTGAGCCCCAGATCCCTCGGTTCTTCGGGGCGTTCAGAGTGGCATTCGAGCGCCTAACTCCCGGAGATCGCGCCACTATCTGCGCGGGCCAAACGAACAGAGAAAGGTTCGTATGGCAGGTTGGCTGGGGCGCCAGGATTCGAACCTGGGAATGGTGGAATCAAAATCCACTGCCTTACCGCTTGGCTACGCCCCATCGCGAAAGCGGGCGGACCATACTGATGGGGGCCCGCGCCGGCAAGCGCCGCCGCGCCTCAGGATGGCGGCGCCACGCCGCGCAGCACGTCGGCGGGCACGAAGGTGGCGTCGGCGTAGAGCAGGGCGACCGCCTCCGGATCCAGCGCGACATCCATGATGCGGCCGACGACGATGGTGTGCGTGCCCGCCACCATCGTGTTGACGGTCTCGCAGGCGAAGGTCACCGGGCAGCCCAGTAGCGTCGGCACGTCGCCGATCATCGTCCGCCACTCGCCCAGCCCTTCGAACCGCGCGTCGCCCTCGACGCCGTCCATGCCGGCGAAGCGCTCGGCGATCTTGCGATGTTGCGGCGCCAGCACGTTGACGCAGAACTTGCGGCTGGCGACGATCAACGGATGGGCGCTGGCCGAGCGGTTGACGCAGACCAGAAGCTGCGGCGGCTCGGCCGAGACCGAGCATACCGCCGTCGCCGTCAGCCCGCCGCGCTCGCCGGCGTGCCGCGTGGTGATCAAGGTCACGCTGGCCGCCAGGTGGCGCATGCCCTTCTTGAAGGCGACCGGATCGCAGGTCATCGCCGCTTCCTCTCTACGCAGGGCGGCAGAGTGGGGGATGACCCGGCGCGACGCAACCGGAGTCGGGCGCTGTGCGAAATGGCCGATGACCGCGCGATCGGACCACTCGGCGATCATGGTTGATCGGGCCGCCGCGACAAGGGCACCCTGCGGCCATGGACGAGGTTGAGGCTCAGCCGCCGGTCTACGGTCCCGCCGTGCACGACCTCGTGCGCGCTACGCTGCGCTCGGCCCGCGCCGAGCTGCTGGCCAGCCGCGAGCTGGTGCTGGGCGGGCGCGAGCCCGTGGGCATCCACCGCAGCCGGGTGGCCTTGCGTCGCCTGCGCGCGGCGCTGGCGCTTTTCCGCGAGCCGCTGGCGGGCGACCCGGTGCTGGCTTTGCGCGAAGACGCCAAGCGGTTGGCCGATTCCTGCGGCCCGACCCGCGACATCGACGTGCTGCTGGCCGGTGCGTTTGGCCGGGCGGTGGCGGCGCTGGCGCATCTGCCCCGGGCGCCCGGCGATCTCGCCGACCTGCGCGAGACCGCGTTGCGCCTGCGTCGTACCCGCCATCAGCAGGCGCGCGCGGCGCTGTCGGGCGAGGCGTTCGTGGGCCTCGACCGGGTTCTGGCGGCGTGGCTCGACCGGCCCGTGGCCGCCGAGCCGGCCGCGGAGGGCGCGATGGGTCCGCTGGCTTTCGCGCGCGACCGGCTGGGGCGACGCCACAAGCGCATCGCCAAGCGACTGAAGGCGCTTGATGAGTTGCCGGCTGAGGCGCGCCACGCGCTGCGCCTCCAGGTCAAGAAGCAGCGCTACGCCGCCTCGTTTCTGGCGCCGCTTTTTGACCCGGCGGCCGCGCGCGCCTATATCGGGGCCGCGGCCTCGCTGCAGGACGCGCTGGGCGAGGCCAACGACCGGGTCGACGCGATGCGCGTCGTCGGCGAGATCGCCGAGGCGGCGCGGCCGGCCGGACGGCTGGACTGGATCGCCGGCGCGCTCAGCGTCTGGCTGTCGGCGGCGCCGATGACGGAGATCGACAAGCACGTGGCGCGCGCGGCGCGCCGCTTCGCCCGGGTCGAGCGCTTCTGGCGCGACGGGCAAGAGGATGAGGAGCGGGGATCATGAGCACGACGGCGCCCGAGGAGCGCATCCCGGTATCGGTGCTGACCGGCTTTCTTGGCAGCGGCAAGACCACCTTGCTGCGCGAGCTCTTGCGCAAGCCCGAGATGGGCGACACGGCGGTGATCATCAACGAGTTCGGCGAGATCGGGCTGGATCACCAGCTGGTCGAGAAGTCGAACGAGGAGGGCATGGTCGAGCTGAGCAGCGGCTGCCTGTGCTGCACCGTGCGCGGCGACCTGGTGCGCACCATGGGCGAGCTGTACCTGAAGCGCCAGCGCGGTGAGATCAACGCCTTCAAGCGCATGGTGGTCGAGACCACCGGCCTGGCCGATCCGGCGCCGATCATCCACACCTTGATGACCGACCCGCTGCTCTCGACCCGCTATCGCCTCGATGGCGTGGTCACGACGGTCGACGCCGTCAACGGCGCCAGCACGCTGGACAACCACATGGAGTCGGTGAAGCAGGCGGCGGTGGCCGATCGGCTGCTGCTGACC
>CAYTFW010000118.1:0-20745 GCA_964437145.1 uncultured Rhizobiaceae bacterium | reverse complement strand
GCGCCCATGGTACTGCGGCTCAAGTCGCGGGAGAGTAGGTCGCCGCCAGGCCTTCCAAGTCCACCCCCCAACCCAGCTTCCTCGCAACGACACACTCACACCATCCCCGCGGGATGGAGCAGCCCGGTAGCTCGTCAGGCTCATAACCTGAAGGTCGCAGGTTCAAATCCTGCTCCCGCAACCAACACAGCCCGCTGTCTCATGGAGGCAGCGGGCTTTGTGTTTGGCTCAGGCCGCGAAATAGCGCTGGTAGCTCTCGGTGTACCAGTCGTCGGTGCGGGCACAACTTTGGACGGCTGGCCGCTGCGCAATGGCCTCGCACCACTTGGCGACACCCCGGCAATCAGCCGGCATCCTGAAGGCGCTGAAGCGCGCCAGCGTCGCTGCCTGCTCGAACCACGGATACAGAGCGATATCGGCAAGCGTGAACTGATCGCCCAGAAGATAAGGACCGCCTCCGGGCTGCTCCGTCACCGCGGCGTCGAGAACGCGAACGCTTTCGATCATTGCCGCCACAAGTTCGCGCCGCAGCGTGTCGTCCTCCGTGAAAATCAGGCGATGCGTCGGGGCAAAGAGCCTGGCATTGGCGAATTCGATCCATAGGCGCGCCTTGGCTCTGGCCGCCGGTTGGAGAGGCATCAACGAATGCTGCGGAAAGGCCTCTTCAAGATATTCGAGGATCACCGCCGACTCCCACAGCTTGGTCGTGCCATGCATCAACAATGGAACATGCCCGGTGGGCGAGAGCGCCTTGAAGTCAGCGGGTTTGTTCTTCAGATCGATCTCGATCTGCTCGGCCATCAGGCGCTTCTCGGCGAGCGCCAGTCGGACTCGATGTGCGAAGGGGCACAGCTTGAAGGTGTAGAGTCGAAGATGATCCATCGTTGCCGCTCCGTGCTTGCGAGGCGGCGACACGTAGCCCTACGTTTGTCATGAAGGCAGTGACATGATGTCAGAACCATGCTGAACGCGGCTCAGCTTCTGCGCATCGACCTCAATCTGTTGGTGCTGTTCAGCGCCGTGCTTGAGGAACGCCATGTCGCGCGCGCGGCCGAGAAGCTCAATCTGACGCCCTCCGCCGTCAGCCATGGGCTGCGCCGATTGCGGCGGCTGTTGCAGGATCCCTTATTCCTGAAGACGCCCAGGGGTGTCGTGCCCACGGAGCGTGCGCTTGCCCTCGCCGCGCCCATCGCTGAGATCCTGATACGTGTCGACAGCGTGATCTCCGCGAGCGGTCCGTTCGATCCCAAGACCGCCGAGCGGTGCTTTTCCATCGGCGCGCCCGACGCCATTTCAACGGTCTTCACGACGCCGCTGCTCGCCTATCTGGCGCGCGAGGCGCCGGGCATCGACATCCGCGTTCTGCAGCTCATGCCGCAGCATCACGGCAAGCCGACCAGCCAGGTCTGGCATTCGACGCTGGCCGAACTCGACGCGCAGCGGCTCGACCTTGTCGTCCTGCCGATTGGCCCCCCGACGCCTCGTTTTGTCGAAAGGCTTCTGTTCGAGGAGGACTTCGTCGTCACGATGCGCCGAGGCCATCCGTTCGCGCGCGATCCAAGTCTGAAGTCCTATCTCGCCCTGCGTCACATGCTCGTGTCCGCCATCGGCGACGCGTACGGCGTTGTCGATCAGAAGCTCGCCGAGAAGGGCTTGTCACGACGTGTCGCGCTCACGGTTCCGAACTTCATGATGGCGCTGGCGCAGCTTGCCGAGACCGATCTTGTCGCGACTCTGCCGCGTCAGCTCGTCATGCGTCACGCGGCCCGCTTCGGCCTCGAAATGTGCCCCGTTCCTTTCCCCTGGCGCGCGGACCCGGTGCGTGTCGTCGCCTCGAAAGCCGCCATGGCGGATGCCGGCATCGCCTGGATGTTCGATGCGCTCGCAAGCTGCCTTGGCCGGGGCGCGACGGAAGCGCGGCCGCGATCGAAGAACAATGAACGACATCGAGCGGCACGAATCCGGGTGAACTGAAGCGCGTTCAGCACGATCGTGAATTCGTATCGTTGGCATCAACTCGGTCTCGGCACCAGATCAGCGCCATCGACACGATGGAGCGATTGAACATGACCAGACGTCAGATCCTCGCGGGCGCCGCGGTTGCGGCGGTCGCCGCACAGGATGCGACTGCCAACGAGAACATCGCCGATCTCGCCACAAGGTCGACCCGCGCCTACACGGCCCTGATGAGAGGCGATGCGGTAACCTATGCGGCGATCATGAAGCACACCCAGGACTTCACGCTGATGCAGCCGTTCGGCGGCAAGGTCGTTCACGGATTCGAGGTGTCGCCGGAGCATCTCGCGAGACTGGGCGGTTTCTTCAGGAACGGTGACTTCAAGCAGGAGATCATCCAGTCCATCAGTTCGGACGACGTTGCCGTGCTGGTGACGATTGAGCGTCAGGCCGTCGAGGTGGGCGGTCTCGCCAAGCAGGACTGGCCGCTGCGTGTCACGCTGGTGTTCCGACGGGAAGGCGGTGAATGGCGCCTTGCCCATCGTCACGCCGACCCGCTGGTCCATGGCATCTCGGTCGAGCAAGCAGCCGCTCTCGCGCGAGGCGAAGGCGGGAACGCAAAGAAGATGTGACCTGTGGCGCGGGCTGCTCTCCACTAAACCGGCCTGAAGGTCGCGGGTTCAAATTCCTGCTTCCGCGACCAATATGCGCCCATCACCACGGCTCCGCAGCTCAACATCGCGGAGTTTGTGCGTTCTTGCGTCTGCTGGCAGAGTTGCGACCAAGCTTCTCCTGCGACAAGAGCAACCATCATGGCTGCCAGCAACGCCTTCAAGTTCGTCATGCTGCCGCCGCAGACGGACAAGACCCGCGAATGGGCCAAGCGCCTGGCCGACGCGGTGCCGGACGCGCGCGTGGTCATTGCCGAGGATGAAGACGTCGCCGCGCGCGAGATCGTCGACGCGGAAGCCGCCTTCGGCTGGCTCGGCAAGGAGCTCCTCGCGAAGGCCACGAAGCTGCGCTGGCTGCAGGCACCGATGGCGGCGCCGCCGGCCGGCTACTTCTACCCCGAGCTCACCAGCCACTCCGTGCGGGTGACGAACTTCCGCGAGATCTACAACGACCACATCGGCGCGCACATCCTGGCTTTCGTCCTGGCCTTCGCCCGTGGCTTGCACATGTTCATTCCGCAGCAGCTGCGCCGGGAGTGGAAGAAGAGCCCGCTGGAAGCGGGCGACGTCCTGCATCTGCCTGAAACGACGGCCTTGATCGTGGGCGTTGGCGGCATCGGCGCCGAGGCCGCGCGTCTGCTCGCGGCGTTCGGCGTGCGCGTGCTGGCGACCGACGCGCGGCGCACGACGAAGCCCGACGGGGCGGCCGAGCTGCATCCTCCCAGCGCGCTGGACGACCTGCTGCCGCGCGCCGATTTCGTCATCCTGACGGTGCCGCATACGCCGGCGACCGAAGGCTTCTTCAACCGCGCCCGCTTCCAGCGCATGAAGCCGACGGCGTTCTTCATCAATATCGGCCGTGGCATGACGACCAGGCTGGACGATCTGGTGGCGGCGCTGCGGGCTGGCGAGATCGCCGGCGCCGGCCTCGACGTCTACGAGAAGGAGCCGCTGCCCACCGACCATCCGCTGTGGACGATGCCGAACGTGCTGCTCACGCCGCACATGGCGGGGCACGGGCCCTACCTGGACGAGCGCCGATTCACGATCATCGCCGACAATTGCCGCGCCTTCGGGGCGGGGCTTCCGCTGCGCAACGAGGTCGACAAGGCGGCGTGGTTCTGAAGGTGGGTTCGCCACACGTAAGGGCTTCGCAAGCGCGCCGGTCGGCTTGTACACTGGCGCCGTAGCAAAGGAGGAGAGGATGTTCACACACATTTTTGTCGGCGCGAACGATGTCGACGCGTCGAAGAAGTTCTACGACGCGGTGCTCGGCGCTATCGGTATCCCGGAGGGCAAGCCTGATCCGAAGGGACGCGTCTTCTATCGCACCTCGACCGGCATGTTCGGCATCACCAAGCCGATCGACGGCAAGGTGGCGACGCACGCCAATGGCGGCACCATCGGCTTCGCCTGCGACAGCCCCGAGAAGGTGAAGGCCTTCCACGACGCCGGTGTCGCCGCTGGCGGCAAGAGCATCGAGGATCCGCCGGGCCCGCGGACCAACGGCGCGGTGACGCTGCATCTCGCCTATCTGCGCGATCCCGCTGGCAACAAGATCTGCGCGCTGCACCGCGCTTAGGCCGGCACGTTTCGGCCAGATCGCGGTCGCATCGAAACACGGCGCCCAAGCCCGGCTTGGGCGCCGGCTACTTTCAGGAGCCCTGGCAACATCGGGACAGCCTTGTGCCCGTCAGCGCGATTCCTGATATCGTTGCCGGATGAACCGCCGCCAGCTCCTGATCGGTTCGGGAAGTTCGCTGCTGCCGACCTGTGGCTGGTCGCAGCCGGCCGCGCGGCTACCCATTGTAGGCTTTGTCGGATTCGCCTCCAGCGCGGCCGACAATCAGTCCCTGGTTCCCTTCCGAGAAGCCCTGCGCGACCTGGGACGGATCGAAGGTCGTACAATTCAGGTCGAGGCGCGCAGCGCCGATGGCGATGTGGGCCGCGGGCTGCGGCATATCGGGGAACTCATCGCCCGTCCCGTCGATGTCTTTCTGTCGCCCGGTCCGGCCGCCACGCGCGCCATCTTTCGTCTGACGAAGATTCCGGTCGTCGCGGTCGCGCTGCCCGCCGATCGCACCGACGAGGGCATGTTCGAGAGTCTCGCCCGGCCGGGCGGCACCGTCACCGGCTTCTCCGCGTTTGGCGAGGAACTGTCGGCCAAGCGCATTCAGATGATCAGGGAGGCTCTGCCGCGCCTCAAGGTCGTCGGCGTGCTGCACAACGCGACGGATCCGATGTTCCGGGCGTGGGGCGAGCAGACGATGGCCGATGCCCGCAAGCAGGGCCTCGAGCCCGTTCGCCTGTCGATCGAAGCCCCGTCCGTCGCCGCGCTGGAAGGGCATATCCGCAAGCTGCGTGAGGCAGGGGGAACGGCGCTGATCGTCATCCGCGACTTCCTTACCACGACGCTCATGCATGAAATCTGTCGGGTCGCGGCCGGCGAGGGCCTCGCGGTTGTCGGTGAGCACAGCGAGTGGGCGCGAGCCGGTGCCCTGTTCAGCTATGGGGCTGATATCGGCGATCTCTTCCGCCGCGCCGCGGGCTATGTCGATCGCATTCTCAAGGGCGAGAAGCCGGCTGATCTGCCGATCCAGCTTCCGTCGAAGTTCCAGCTCGTGGTCAATCTGAAGATCGCCCGCGCGCTCGGCGCCGTCATGCCGCCCTCGCTGCTCGCCCGGGCGGATGAGATGATCGAATGACTCTTGCTCGTGACCCGATGCGCACTCTGCTGACCAACGCGACGCTTGTCGACTGCGTCCATCCCAGAGCGATAGAACGCGCGGCGGTGCTGATCGACGGCGGCCGTATCCGCGAGATCCACACTGACGGCAGCGTTCCGGAGGCCGGCGACGCCGTCGTGATCGACCTCAAGGGCGCCTGGCTGATGCCGGGGCTGTGGGACGTCCACATCCATCCCGACTACTTCCTGCCGCACGAGATGCCGCTGGCCGACCAGGTCACGCTGTTCGGCCACCGCCTGATGGCGGCGCTCACCGAGTCGGGCGTTGTCGGGCTGCGTTGCGCCGGCGCGCACCACTACATGGATGTCGCCTGGAAGCGCGCTTTCGCCTCGGGCCAGTATGTCGGGCCGCGCCTGTTCGCCTCCGGCCACTTCCTTACCACCACCGGCGGCCACTTCCTGACCTCGGGGCACGCGCTGGAGTGCGACGGTCCCTATGGCTTCGTCAAGGCGATCCGCGAGCAGATCAAGAATGGCGTCGATCACATCAAGCTCAACCTGTCGGGCGGCATCCTGGGACCTGCCTGGGATCGCCACCAGAATTCCTTCCTGCTGCAGGATGAGCTGCAGGCAGCCTTCGATATCTGCCGCCTGCGCGAGTTCAAAGTGATGGCGCACGCCACCAATCCCGAGGCGGTGAAGCACGCGATCCGCTTGGGTGCGCACAGCGTCGAGCACGGCTACATCATGGACGACGCGTGCATCGAGCTGTTCCTCAAGCACGACACCTGGTACGTGCCGACGCTGGCGATCAGCCACCTCACGCCCGAGCAGGCGAGCAACGATTGGGAGCGGCGGTGGGTCAAGCAGCGTAACATGGCGCACGATCTGTGCTGTCGCGCCGACGCCGCCGCCGACGTGCATCGCGCCGGGTTCGAGAAGGCGCTGAAGGCCGGCGTGAAGATGGCGCTGGGCTCGGACATCCGACCACTCAAGGACGCGGCGCTGCTCGAGCTGGGCTTGTGGGTGCGCGATGGCGCCACGCCGTGGCAGGCGCTGGTCGCTGCGACCCGCAATGGTGCCGCGATCTGCGGCGTCGGCGACGAGCTGGGCACGATCGAGGTCGGCAAGCGCGCCGACCTGATCGTGGTCGGCGGCAATCCGCTCGAGGACATCAACAACGTGCGGCGGCTGCTTCTGGTGCTGAAGGACGGCGTGATCGTCGCCGACAAGCGCGATCCCTGGGCGAAGCCGCTGACGCCGGCGTTCTGAGCGCGTGGGCACCACGATCCGGCGGGAGTGCCGACATGCATCCGGAGACCCTGAAATACAACAAGCGGCAGGAGCCGGGTGACAGGGAAATCTGTGATCTGCTCGCGCAGGAAATCGACAAGAACCTGCCAGACGCCGTCAACAAGGTTTGGCACGCGCACCCGGTCTGGTTCTTGGACGACAACCCGATCGTGGGCTACAGCAAACAGAAGCCGGGTATACGGCTGATGTTTTGGAGCGGGGCGGATTTTGACGAAGCCGGCTTGAACGTCGTGGGCGAGAAGTTCAAGGATGCGTCGGTCTTCTATGGCAATGCGCGCGAGATCAAGAAGACCCATCTGCGACGATGGCTCAAGAAGGCGCGGGAGATTCAGTGGGACTACAAGAATCTCATCAAACGTAAGGGGCGGCTGGAGAGGTTGAAGTAGCGTGTGGCGCGCCGCCGCTGTCAGGACGGCTCGATGTCGATGCCGAGGTGCTTGAGGATTTCCGCCTGCTCGCTTTCGCTGATTCGCAGCCCGGCATAGTCGGCGAGCGCCGCCAGGTTGAGGCCAGAGAGGTTGGAGCCGCGCAGATCGGCCTGGCGCAGCTTGGCGCGATCCCATTCGACACGATCGAGCGCGCAACGCAGCAGCGTGGCGTGACTGAGGTCGGCGTCGATCAGCGACGCCTCCGATAGCTTGCAGGACAGGAACGCGCAGCCCTGCAGGTGCAGACCGGAGATATCGGCGAAGCTGAAGTTGCAGGTATCGAAGGTGGCCTTGGTCAGGGTGGATCGCTTGGAGATGGCCTTGGTGAAGGTCGATCGCGAGAACTTCGCGCCCCTGAAGCTGCCTTCCATGGCCTTGACGCCATAGAGGTCGCAGCCTTCGAACGAGGCACCCGACAGGTTGCTCCTGATGATCTCGGCCGTCTGGAGGTCGCAGAACGCGAAGGTGCAGCCTTTCTTGCTGCCGCCGTCGAACAAGGCGCAGCCGACGAACCGCGCTCTCCCCAGCTTGCAGTTAGCGAAGCGGGCGGGCTCGAAGCGGCAGTCGCTGAACGCGGACCCCGAGAGATCGGCGCCGCGGATCGTCGGGATCTGAAAGTGACAGCGCTCGAATCGGCTGTCGGCGAGGTCCAGTTGATCGAGCGTGATGTCGGCCGACAGCAGCAGACCCTCGAACTTACGGTCGCGCGCGGCGATCGCCAGGACCTCGTCCTGGGAGACCGCCCGATAGGTCGGCTCGCTCATGCGCGGCGCAGGCGCGTGGGATCGAGGGGGCGCAGGCGGCCGGGCGCGAAGGGCGCCAGATCGACGGAGCGCGCCGCGCCATCGAGGATCAGCTCGGCCATCGCCTCGCCGGTCGCCGGCGCGTTCAGCATGCCCCAGACGCTGTGGCCGGTGGCGACGTAGACGCCATCCGCGCCGGGCACCGCGCCGATCAGCGGCAGGCCGTCATCCGTCACCGGTCGGAAGCAGGCTTGGCGCGCCACAATCGGCATGTCGGTCAGCGCCGGCGCGATATCCCCTACCATCGCCTCGAGCCGGGCATGCGCGCCATCGTCGGGCGCCACGTCGGCGGGATCGACGGGCAGGGAGCCGGCGGAGGAGATGGCGCAGACCCAGGTCGTGCCGTCGGCGCGCACGAACAGCTCGGGCGAAAGAACCTCGCCGCTGGCCTCGCGATACTCGAGGAACAGCGCCTCCGGCGCGACGCTCGAGCCGGTGTCGAAGACGATGCTGTGGCCCTTGTAGCCATAGACCGCCGGCAGCTTCAGCCACAGCGACGCCAGGATCGACCACGGCCCCATGGCGATGACCACGGCATCACCCTCGACGACTTCGCCGCTGTCGAGCGTCACGCCGGCGAGCGCGCCTTTCGCGTCGTGCGCCAAACCAGTGACCACGCCCGGCTTCGATTCCGCGCCAAGGGCTTCGGCGGCGCGCATCAGGCCAGTGGTGAAGGCGCGCGGCTCCATGGTTGCCGTGGTCTGGGGCGAGCCGATCTGGTGGGTGAGGGTGACCTTGCCCGATAGCCACGGCCGTCGACCGGGACCGCGAGCCGTATCGCCTGCCGCGGCGTGGCCGGCATGGGTCGCCAGGCGATGATAGCTCCAAGGGTTGTCGAGCGTGGCGGCGAGGTCGGCGTGCAGGCCGAAGCTGCGGCGCGCCAACTGATCGAGATCGCTTCCACGGCACCAGTCGAGCGCCAGGAAGGCGCCCGACTTGCCGGAGGCCGAGCCGCCGACCGCGTGGCGCTCGATCACGACCGGCCGCGCGCCGCGCCTCGCGGCGTAGTAGGCGATCGCGGCGCCGATGGCGCCACCGCCGCAGATGACGATGCGCTTGCTCACCCCGCGACTGTGTCAGGCCGCGCGGCCCGGTGCTAGAGCGCGATCAGGGCGAGGGCGTCTCGTTCGTGAGGCCGTGACGCCTCAGCTCGGCGCTCGACAGGGAGCGCTTCGCCGCCGCGTAGCGTCGATTCCCGTTCTCACCGTGCTTGCGAGTGTATGCGCGCCACGATCGTTCGTCGTCGATCTGAGGCCCGAGCTCGATCAGCTTGTAGTGGACGGCACAGCGCACCGGCTCGCTGCACAGCCGTCGAATCTCGACGCCGTCTTGAACAACCCGCCGGTACTGCGGGTCGGGCAGCGGTTTCATCGACACTTCGTACCACAGACCATCGATCCGCTGCAGCACGCACTCGTCGCTGAGCCGCACCTCCGTCGGTGGCGGCGCCGGCCCGTCCTTTTCCAGGCGCCGCGCGCGGCGGACATCGGGTAGCCGATCTGTGCGTTTCAGCAGGCCATCCTTGGGATCAACGTAGAGCGGCTGGTGCCAAGGGCGGTTGAGCCGACGTCCAAAGCGATCGGCCACGTCGCGGCGCGGATTGATGGCCACGAAGTCATGGAGATGCTGCCGCACGTGCTGCTGCACAACGTTTTCGGCACGTACATGGCGCGAGATCTCAGAGAAGACCTTGTTCCACGGCCGGCCGACCTGCTTCTCCAGGTACCGGCGCAGCGGCGCGAGGTTCTCGTTGAGTCCCTTGCTGGTGCCGATCTCGACGCGCAAGCGGTGCACGCCGATCTTCGTCGGCAAATTGTCGAGAGTCTTCACGCGGCCCTTGCGGGCCCAGCCCGCGCCGGTACGTGGGCGCTCGACAATGACGCGCGACATGTCCTCGCGCATGGGTTCCACTCCTGAAAATCGGGGCGCGGCTTTTCTCGCAAACCGATCCTGGTGTCAATGCCGCCAACGCAGAAAGCCCGCCACTGTGGCGGGCTTGCAACGCTCGGCGCGGCTTCGTGCGCTCAGTATCCCAGGTCCCGCGCCGCGCGCTCCAGCACGACCGGGATCGACCACGCCGTGCGCGCGAGCCGCAGGTCCTGGCTTTTCCCGTCGGCGTAGAGGCCGGACGCGCTCATCCAGAACGCCACGGACCGCATGGCGTAAAGCGCGTTGTAGTAGCGGCAGACACCATCGTCGATCGTGAAGCCGGTCGCCGCTTCGTAGTCGCGGTAGAAGTTGTCGCGATCCACCAGGTTGGAGAGCAGCGGCGTGCCCTCGCGGTTGAGATCGCTCAACACGTAGGCGACGTCGTACATCGGATCGCCGAGAACCTGCAGTTCCCAATCGAGGACCGCCGAGATGCGATCGTTGTCGATGAGCAGATTGCCGGTGCGATAGGCGCCATGCACCAAGGTCACGCGATCGACCGACGGCGCGTTGGCCTCCAGCCAGGCGATGAGATCGGTCAGGATCGGCTCAGGCGGATGGCCCGAGAGATCGATCAGTTGCTTCCACTTGGCGATCTCGCGCCGCGCGAAGTCGGTGCCGGGCTTGGGCACGCCGAGAAAATCGAGGCCCGCGGCGCGCCAGTCGAGCGTATGCAAGGTGGCGAGCGCCGCGGTGAAGCTCGCCGGTAGCACGCCGCGATCGGCCGCCGCCTGGTAGAAAGCCCGTCCCTCGCGGCCCCAGGGATTCGGGCAGGAGCCCGCCACCTTCTCCATCACCAGGAACGGCGCGTCGAGGATCGCGGGGTCGGACTCGAACCAGTAGGGCCGCGGCGTCGGCAAGCCTGTGTCGGCGAGGCATTGCAGCACGCGGAACTGCTGCTCCAGGCTCGAGAGGTGCCGCAACAAGGTGTTGCCGGGATCCCGCCGCAGGCAGAGGGGACGCCGGCGGGCCTGGCCGTTCTCGCGCCACACCAGATCGAACAGCCAGGTCTCGTGCGACCAGCCGACCGCGATGCGCTGCACGTTGTCGAGCGCGAAGTCCCGGCCCTCAGGCAGGCGGCTCGCCAGGTAGTCGACGATACGCGCTTCGACCGGCCGGTTCTTGGCGTCGCTCATGCCGAAAACTCCATGCGCCGATCGATGCTGGCGCGTAGCGTCTTGCGGACGCGCCCGAGCAGGGCGTCGAAGCGCGCGGCGCCGAGCGCCTCGCGGCCCTCATAGAGGGCGCTGATCAGTCCGCACAGTGCCGCGCTGTCGCGGCCGCGCGCGAGCTCAGCCACCGCCGACACGGCCTTTGGCGGGACGGATTGGGCGGTCAGCGCGGCGTCGAGATCGGCGATCAGCCTGTCCATGTCGGCGGTGTCGGCGGCGCGATGGGCACCGGCGGTCGCCAGCTGGCGGCCAAGCTTCTCGAGAACGACCGCGGCCATGAAAGCCTGGGTGCGCGGGTACTCCGCCTGGACGGCTGGTCCGATTTCCCGGCGCAGTGTCGTCGCGAGGCGTTCAAGCAATTGGTCGGGGTTCAATCGTTGGATCCTCGGTGTGACGTGGCATCGGTCCGCGTCATCGGCGTCAGTGTCAGCGCCCGTTCGCGGAGCTTGAACTTCTGGATCTTGCCGCTGGGTGTGCGCGGAAAAGCGTCGATGATCTCCAGCCGCTCCGGCAGGTACTGCATCATCATGCGCTGCGCCTGGAGATACGCGACCATCTCGGCAAATTCGAGCGCCTGGCCGGCGCGCAAGGTGACGAATGCGCAGGCCCGCTCGCCCAGCCTCGCATCCGGCATGGCGACGATCGCGGCGTCCTCGATCGCCGGATGGCGATAGAGCAGCTCCTCGACCTCGACCACCGGGATGTTCTCGCCGCCGCGAATGATGATGTCCTTGGAGCGGCCGGTGATGCGGATGTAGCCGTCGGCGTCCATGCGCGCGTTGTCGCCGGTTTCCAGCCAGCCATCGGCGTCGACGCCATAGGCGTCGGGACGCTTGAGATAGCCGACGAAGCATGTCGCGCAGCGCGCCTGCAGGCGGCCCTCGATTCCGGGCGCGACGACATCGCCCGCCGCATCCACCACGCGCACCGCCTGGTGCGGCAGGGCGCGGCCGTCGGTCTCGACGATCTTCTCATCGGCGTCGCCGGGATAGGTGGCGGTGGCGATGCCGATCTCGGTCATGCCCCAGCCGCTCATGACGTAGAGACCGGGATGGCTGCGCCGCGCGGCGGCGATCAGCGTCCGTGGAATCGGCGCGCCGGCGCACATGAACAGGCGCAAGTGGGTAGCGGGGTGTCGCGCCAGGTCGCTGAGGAACGGCGTCGCGGCGACCGTGATGGTGCAGCGCTCGGCCGCGATCAGACGCGCGGCCGTCTCTGCATTCCAGACGTCCTGCAGGACGCAGGCGCAGCGATTGTGGATCGCGAGGCACACGCCGTACATGAAGCCGGTTTGATGCGAGAGCGGCGAGCCCATGTAGATCCTGTCATCGGCGCGGAAGGCGAACAGCTCGTTCGCCAGCACCGCCTTGCACATCAACGTGTTGGACGTGTGCATCACGCCCTTCGGCTGGCCGGTGGTGCCCGAGGTATACATGATCTCGGTGATATCGTTGGCGTCGGGGCGGCGTGCGCGGAACAGGGCGCCGCTGTCGATTTCATCTTCCCAGGCACGGTCCAGAAGGCGCGTTTCGAACGCGGTCTCAGGATCGTCGCCGCCGACGACGAAGACCTGCGCGAGCCGCGGCAGCTCAGGGCGCAGCCGCGCCGCCATGGTGGGAAAATCGTAGCCGCCGAACGCGCGCGGCACGATCCACACCCGCGCCTCGGCGAAGCCCAGCATGAAGCGCAGCTCGCGGTCACGGAACGTCGGCATCAAAGGGTTGATCACCGCGCCGATGCGGACGCAGGCCAGGTAGAGCGCGGCGTGGTGCCACCAATTCGGCAACTGCACCGCCACCACGTCGCCGCGTTCGACCCCGTGCGCCACCAGCGCGGCAGCCAGTCGGATCGATCGGCGCCGAAGCTCGCCGTAGCTGAGCCGGGTCGAGGCGCCGGTCATGCTGTTGTGATCGACGATGGCGAGCGCGTCGGGATCAGCCGAGGCGGCTTCGTCCAGCGTGTCGATGAACAGGCGGCCGGGCCACAAGCCGGACGCGGTCAGATCGGCGATGCGCGCGCTCGGCAGGATCGGCTGGAAGTCCATGGCCTAGTCACCCGGGTCGCGCCGAGGACCGCCGCGCCCGGCGTCGCCGGGCCCACTCGTGCACGGGCCACATGTCCTGATCCTCGCCCCAGGCTTGAACGCCATTCAGGTCCCATTGGATCAGGCTGTTCACGTCGATGAAGGTGTGGCGATTGATGATAATGCGACTGACTGGGACACCGGTCGCGTTGAGCGCGCGTCCTTCCATGTCCCGCCCCGTGAGCGAGATCCGGGTCACCCAGCCTTCGACGGGATCGCGCTCGACCACGCGGTCACCCGCGGCGAGGGCGATGGTGCGTCCGTCGCGGCGCAGGAAGCCGTAGGCGATGGGCTCGCCGTCCGACCGAGGGGCGGTCACCGCCAGAAAGCCATGGCTGGCGTCGGCCGCGCCGGTCACATAGGCCGCACGGCGCGGTCGATCCTCCGGGCGCCGTCCCCAGGTGCGATCGCGCATGCCGATGCAGTCGATGTCGATAGTCTCGCCATGCAGCGTGATCGTGCCGGTCACGCGGCCGAACTGATCGAAGTGACTGGCGGAGCCGAAGGTCGAGCCGGCGGCGGTCAAAGGCTCGGGCGGCATGACGCCCGCGAACACCAGGTCGACGACCAGCCTGCCGGCATCGGTGTAGCCGATCGCATAGCGCTGGCCGGCCTCCAGGACCTTGATCGAGACGCCATTCGGCAGCCGGCAGTTGTCGAGATCCTGGTCGCGGGGCAGCTGCAGCGCCGAGTAGTTCGCCGAGTACAACGCCTCCCAGGGCAGGTGCGCTGCGTCGTCCCACACCCAGGCACCGCCGGCGACCGTGCCGATGTTGGGGCGCACCATGGTGTACAGCCAACCGCCCAGCCGCCGGCCGGGATGGTGGAACGAGAACCACGCCGTCTCGGTGGCCCACCAATCCTCGCCCATCTCGCTGAAGTGGAAGCGATCGTCCCGGTCCGTGAAGCGGCGCTCGCTCATCGTTTGGCCGCCCGGTCAGCCCTAGAAGACCTTGTGCACCCAGCCGTGCGTGTCCGCGGCGCGGCAACGCTGGATGTCGATCAGCGCCGATTTCAGCTTCTCGGTTTGCGCCGCCGCCTGGCCGTTGCCGATGATGAAGTCGCCGTCCTTCGACTTCACCGTGCCGATCGGCGTCAGCACGGCGGCGGTACCGCAGGCGAAGGACTCGCGCACGCGACCCGAGGCGGCGTCCTTGCGCCACTGCTCGAGCGAGTAGGGCTCCTCGCGCGTCTTGATGCCCATGTCCGTGGCGACCGTGAGGATCGAGGCGCGGGTGATGCCCTCGAGGATCGTGCCGCTGGTCGGCGGCGTGAGCAGCGAGCCGTCGTCGAGGACGAAGAAGACGTTCATGCCGCCCAGCTCCTCGATCCACTTCTTCTCGACGGCGTCGAGGAACACGACCTGCTCGCAGCCGTGCTTGTAGGCTTCCATCTGCGCCGTGAGGCTGGCGGCGTAGTTGCCGCCGCACTTGGCGGCGCCGGTGCCGCCGGGAGCGGCGCGGGTGAAATCCTGCGAGACCCAGACCGAGACGGCGCTGTCCTTGGACTTGAAGTAGGAGCCGACCGGCGAGGCGATCACCATGTAGAGGTACTCGGCTGACGGCTTGACGCCGAGGAACACCTCGTTGGCGAACATGAAGGGGCGCAGATAGAGGCTGCCGTCGCCGTCGGGGATCCAGTCGCGGTCGACCTTGACCAGCTGGTTGAGCGACTCGACGAAGACGTCCTCGGGCAGCCTCGGCATGGCCAGCCGATCGGCCGAACGCTGGAAACGCCGCGCGTTCTCCAGCGGGCGGAACATCACCGCGCCGCCCTCTTTGGTGCGGTAGGCCTTCAGCCCCTCGAAGATCTCCTGGCTGTAATGCAGCACGGCCGAAGCCGGGTCCATCTGGATCGGGCCCCGCGGGCCGATCGTGGCGTCGTGCCAGCCTTTGCCCTCGGTGTAGCGGATGGTGACCATGTGATCGCTGAACACCCGGCCGAAGCCCGGGTCCTTCAGGATGGCGGCCCGCTTGTCCGGCGGGGTCGGCGAGGGGTGGGGCAGGCGCTTGAATTCGACAGACGACGTCTTGGACATGGGTTTCCCGGCGGTTACGCCCCGCTTGGATGGACAACCCCGGGCGTCGCGTCAAGTCCGCGCAAGATGCGGTTTGGGTCGCGTTTCGCCGGTTTCTCGGCGATAATGGTGGCCCCGTACCTTTGGTCGCCATTCCATGAAGATCCTGCCGGCTCCGCTTCTCACTTCGGTGCTGCTCGCCACGCCGGCCTTTGCCCAGGCGCCCGTTGCGCTTGTCGAGGAGGTCGGCGGCAAGCCGGCCGGCGTCGAGTTCATGGACTATGTTGCCGCCGGCAAGGTGATCAAGCTCGGGCCCCGCGACTCGATCGTCCTGGGCTATCTCAGGTCGTGCTGGCGCGAGACCATCCGCGGCGGCACCGTGACGGTCGGGCCGGCGCAGAGCGAGGTGCAGGGCGGCGCCGTCGATCGGGTCAGGGTGGAATGCGACGGCGGCCGGATGGAGCTGGCCGCGGCGCAGGCCAAGCAGAGCGCCGCCGCGGTTGTCCGCAAGGTGACGACTCCCAGGACCGTGCCCAAGCCGCAGTTCACGATCTACGGCCGTACGCCGGTCGTCGAGCTCAAGGGCGGCGGCAAGCTCGCCCTCGAGCGCGTCGACGTGGCCAATGGCGAGCGCCTGGAGGTCGCCATCTCGGGGGTCGAGCTGGTGCGCGGCGCGTTCTACGACCTGCTGCGGGCGCGCGTGAGCCTCAAGGCGGGCGGTATCTATCGCGCCACCGTGGCCGACCAGCAAATCGTCTTCGAGGTCGACAAGAACGCCAAAGAGGGCGCCGAGCCGATCAACAGCCGCCTGCTGCGGTTCCAGCCGACGAGCTGAGCGTCGGTGACGCGGATCAGGCGTTACGCGCTCGTAGCGCTTGGCCTCGCGTCGCTTGCGGGCGCCCTGGTCGCGACGCCGCCCTTCGACGGCTTGCGCGGATTGTCGCTCGATCTGCTGACCGGTCTGCGCTGGGCCGCGTTCGGCAATCCGCATCCGCCCGAATCCTCGCCCGCCGTCGTCATCGCGCTCGACGAGGAGACCTATCGCACGCCGCCTTTCGACGGTACGCCCAACGTGACCTGGACTCGCGAGCTTGGTCGGGTGCTGACGGCCACTGTCGACGGCGGCGCTTCCGTGGTCGGCTTCGACATCGTCTTCCCGGTCTCGATCGAACAGTCACAGATCGCGCTGGGCGATGAGACCTTGGGCGCCCGGGTGCGCGGTTTCGATCGCGATTATCTGCGCGCGCTGGCGCTGGCCGCGCGCCAGGGCAAGGTCGTGCTCGGGCAGGTCCAGCACTCCGACAAGCCGATCCAGCCGTCACCCGGCCAGCGCGTCGCCGTCGGCCAGCAGCGCAACATACGCGCGTTGAACGCCTATAGCGATCCCGACGACGTCCTGCGCCGCATGCCGCTGTCGTTCACCATCGACGGCGCGCGCGTGCCCTCGATGTCGGTCGAGCTGGCCAGCCGCAAGCTCGGTCAACCGCCGCAGTGGGGTCCGGACGGCACGCTGACACTGGCGGGCTACCGCGTGCCGGGCGCGGTCGCCAACACGCTGACGGTCAATTTCGCCGGCGGCGCCGACAACATCCCGACCTATTCGCTGGCCGATCTACGGGCCTGCGTGGAGAAGGGCGACACGGAGTTCTTCAAGCGCCAGTTCGCCGGCAAGGTGGTGCTGCTCGGCACCCTGCTCGATGTCGAGGATCGCCGGGTCACCACCAAGCGCTTCGCCACCGGCGCCGAGCAGGCGCGCGCGCCGCGCTGTGTCATCCCGGTCCCGGCCTCGGGCGCCGTCGCACGGCCCACGATCTCCGGCGTCTATCTGCACGCTACGGCGGTCAACAACCTCATCCGCCGCGACGCGGTCGTCGAGGCCGGCCGGCTGGTCATCGCCGCGATCGCCATCGCGATGGCGTCGCTGGCGGCCGTCGCGGCGCTATCGCTCAGCCCGGCCCGGGCGGCGCTGCTGTGGGTTCTCGGCGCCGCGCTGTGGACCGGGCTGGCGACGACGGTGTTTCGCGGCGGCTTGGCGCTGCCGCTGCTGCAGCCGCTGGTGGCCTCGCTGGCGACGCTGGTGCTCGCCGTCGCCTGGCGTTTCATGGTGGCGGACAAGGACAAGCGGCTGCTGCGCCAGAGCTTCGCGCTCTACCTCGCGCCGGCGGTGATCGATCGAATGCTGGCGTCGAGCCGGCCGCCCGAGCTGGGCGGCGAGGCGCGCACGGTCACGATCTACTTCTCGGATGTCGCCGGCTTCTCCTCGTTCTCCGAGCACATGACGCCGCACGATATCGTGGCGTTGATGAACGACTATCTGTCGGCGATGACAGACATCATCGAGGCGGAGGGCGGCTTCGTCGACAAGTACATCGGCGACGCCATCGTCGCGGTTTTCGGCGCGCCGGCCGACGATCCCGGCCACGCGGCGAGCGCCGTGCGCGCTGCGCTGCGCTGTCGCGCAAGGCTCGAGGAAATGAATGCGACGCAGGAGCCGTTCAAGTCGCGACCGATGCGCCAGCGCATCGGGCTGAACTCCGGCGAGGCGCTGGTCGGCAATATCGGCTCGCGGCGGCGTTTCAACTACACCGTCATGGGCGACGCGGTGAACCTCGCCGCGCGGCTGGAGGGTGCCAACAAGTACTTCCGAACGTCGATCATCGCGTCGCAGGCGACGGTCAACCTCGCCGGGCCGGGCTTCGCCTGGCGCGAGCTCGACATGATCCGCGTCAAGGGCCGCGCGCAACCGGTCCACATCCACGAGGCGCTGGCTGAGGGCGCGCCATCCGACGCGCAAAACGCCCATGTCTCGGCATACGCGGCTGGCCTTGCCCGGTGGCGCGCTGGCGACTTCAACGCGGCCGCCGCCGAGTTCGGCCGCGTCGCATCAGCCGATCCAGCGTCGGCGGCATTCCAGCAACGCGCACTCAACCTCGCGGCAAGTCCACCCGGCGCCGACTGGGAGCCTGTCAACACGCTCGACGACAAGTAGTCCCGCGTAGCACGGTGCGACCGCTCAGGCCGCCGTCAGCAGCGGAAAGGCAACCGCGCCGGCCGGGCTTGCCCAGTTCCGTACGAGTTCAGCCACGACCGCGTTGGTCGTGGTCAGATGCACGCCGGCGCGCTCCATGCGCCGCCAGCTCATCTCCTCCGCGATCTGATTCGTCGAGCCACAGGCGTCGCACACCACCTGCACGTTGAACCCTTCCTCCAGCGCGCTGATCGCGGGCGCGACCATGCAGACGTCGGTGGTCACGCCGGCCATCACGAGATTGCGCCGAGCCGTGTTGCGGCAGGCGTCGGCGAAGGCGGGGTCGTCCCAGGCGTTGACCACGCCGGTGCGCTTGATCCGCGCGGCGAAGGCTTCCGGCGCGATGGCCTGAAGTTCCGGCATCAAAGGACCCTGTACGCTCACGTTGGTCTCCTGGCTGGAGGTGAGCACGAGCGGCATGGTGGTGCCGACGGCGAAGCGCGCGAGAATCGTGACATTGCGGCGCAGGAGATCGAGCGGCGTGGTCGCCGCCCAGGTGTTGGTGCCGACTTGATGGTCGATCAGAATCACTGCGGTGTCGTTGATGGCGAAGCGGTGCAAGGCGGTTCTCCCGAGGCGTGACGATGCTCTGTCGCGCGGGCGCGCCGCGAACGCCAATGATGTGATATGCCTCAGGTAATGAAGGCCGCTCATTCCGCCCGACTCGACCTCAACCTGCTGGTGGTCTTCGAGGCCGTCGCCGCCACAGGCTCGACCACGCTCGCGGCCGAACGGTTGGCGCTCACGCAGTCGGCGGTTTCCCACGCCTTGAACAGGCTGCGGGACGTGACGGGCGATCCGCTTTTCGTGCGTGGGCGGGGCGGGCTTGTGCCTACACCTCATGCCGTGGCGATGGCGGCTGAGGTCGCTGCGACGCTGGGCCGGGCCCGGGCCGCCCTGGCGCCCGCCGCCTTTGATCCCTCCCGCTCCACGCGCCACTTGCGCATAGGCGCCAGCGACTACGCGATGCTCACCATCGTACCCGCGCTCCTCAGGCGGCTGCGACGCGCGATGCCTGGCGGCCGGCTGGAGGTGGTCTCTGTCGGGCCGGATATGTTCATGCAGCTTGAGCGCGGCGATCTGGACTTGGCGTTCATCGGTGCCGAGCCGCCCGGCGATCCGTTGCTCGCGCGCGAGTTGTTCCGCGAGCACCTGGTCGGCCTCGTTTGCGCGCGTCATCCAGTGGCGGTCAAGGCGGGGCAGGGTCAACTCACACTCGACGACTATCTCGACCATCCTCATCTGCTGGTGGGGTTCCGCGACCCGCGGCCGAGCCCGGTCGACCAAGCGCTCGAAGCGCTTGGGAGGGCCAGGTATATCGCCGCCGCGACGCCGAACTTCGCCGCCAACGTGGCGTCGCTCCCCAACACCGACTTGATCATGTCCTTGCCATCTCGCCTCGCTGACGCCGTTAACCTGGCAGGCCTCGTGCGCTTCGCGTTGCCGCTTGTCGTGCCCGACTATCCCTATTCGATGGTCTGGCACAGTAGGGCGGATGCGGACGCAGGCGCGCGGTGGCTGAGGGCGCAGGTTCTGGCCTGACGCCGCGCCGCTCGTTGCCGCGGTACCGGGCGCAAAGCTGGCCTCCAGCTTCGGCTGGCCGCAGCGATCAAGCTCAGAACGCGAGCAGATTGTCTCTGAACTGCTTGTGCTCGTAGGCCTTGCGCACCAGGCCGCGGTCCTGCAGGGCGGGGACCAGCCCGTCCTCGATCTCGGCCAGGGTGCGGCGATGGACGTTGGGCATGGCGAACAGGTAGCCGTCGCCGCCCACCTCCTGCATGACCTCGCCCATGCGCGCGGCGACCGTATCAGGGGTGCCGGTGAGCTCGATCGAATAGTCGACGGCGTTGAAGCTCGCCATGGTCTCGCGGATCGAGCGGCCGTTGGCCATCTTGCGGTAGTTCTCGAGGTTCTGCTGGTGGCCGTTGGTCGTGACGTGGTCGGGCAGCGGCTTGTCGAGATCGAACTGGCCGAAATCGATGTTGGTGACCTTGCCGAAATGCGCCAGGCGCTCCTCGATGCGCTCCAGCGCGATCGCCTGGCGCCGCTTGCGGCGCTCCTTCGCCTCGTCCTCGGTCTCGCCGATGATCGGATTGATCAGATACAGGATCTTGCAGTCCGAGGGCTTGCGGCCCTGCGCCACCATGTTCTTGTGCACGTCCTCGCGATACGCCTTCATCGCCTCGATGCCCTTGGCGTGCACGACGATGGTGTCGGCGTGGGTGGCGGCGAAGCGCCGGCCGCGCGCCGAACCGCCGGCCTGGGCGATCACCGGCTGGCCCTGCGGCGCCGGACCGGAGTTCAGCGGCCCGCGCGTGCTGTAGAAGCGGCCGCTGTGGTTCACGGCATGCACCTTGGTGTGATCGACCAGGATGCCGTTCTTGCGGTCGGCGATGATCGCGCCCGGTTCCCACGATCCCCATAGGCCGCGGCAGACCTGCATGTACTCGTCGGCCATGTCGTAGCGCAGGTCGTGCTCGGGCATGCCCTGCATGCCGAAGTTCATGGCCGCGAAATCGGAGCTGCCGGTGACCGCGTTCCAGCCGATGCGGCCGCCCGATACCTGATCGAGCGTCGCCACCAGCCGGGCCAGCAGGTAGGGGTGATAGGCGTAGGTGCCGAAGGTCGGCACGATGCCGATGCGCGATGTCACTTGTG
>CAYTFW010000117.1:0-20826 GCA_964437145.1 uncultured Rhizobiaceae bacterium | reverse complement strand
CGGCAGGCGGCGCCTTGCGCCGCCATCATGAGCCGGCGGGACGCCGGCGCTCCCAAAGACGATCTGAAATCCTCAGATTGAGAGCGGAGAAACCCCTGTTTCCAAAGGCCGAGACGGTGCTGTAGGCCAACCGTAGCGGCGGAAATGGCGAGTGGCGGCGGGACGCGAGTACACTGGTATCAGTGTTCGAGCCTTGGAGTCCGCCGCATCTCCCGCACCCGATCGATCTCCGCCGATTTCTGGACCTGGGAGGTCGTCATCGACCGCACGCCGATGACGCGCCCGCGGGTCCTCGGCTTGCGCCACGCCGGCAGGCGTGCCAGACGCCGCTGTCCTGATATCAGCGAGGCCCGTCAAGGGCTTACGCCTGACGCACTGTCGGCGGAAACCATAGAAATCCATAGCAAACCGCTTGGCACCCGCTGCCCATGGGGCGAGACGGAAGCCGGGCGGTTTGCCCAGCATGAGTGGCGTGACCGTTCAGCGGAAAGCAGAGCAAACCATAGCAATCCGTCGCCCACACCGTGGCGGCACCTGCCTGACCCCGAGGATTGCCCGACGTGTCGCCGACTACTTCTTCGCCGCCGCCTTCACCCGTGCGGCGTCGAGGTCCGGCACGTTGGCGCTGGATGCGGCGAGCATCGGCGACTTGGTGACGGCGAGCGCGGCGGCGGCGGCCTCGTTGCCCATGATCTTGCTCATGACCGCCTCTCGGGCGCGCATGAACACGTCGCGGTTCTCGATGACGAATTTCTGCGACGTGCGCAGGCCCTTCAGGTAGCCGTTGATCTCCGGCACGACGTAGCGCGCGACCATGTCGTAGCTGCGCATCGTGTCTTCCGGGTTGGCCCAGTCGTGCACGAAGCCCACGACCGTGCCGAAACCGCCGCTGACCTCGAGGACCGACTTGATCTTGGCCACGAGATCATCGGGGGTGCCGATGGTCGCGGCCGTGCCCTCGGAGAAGGCCATCTTGTCGACCGCCTCATCCGGCGTCTTGAAGGGCCGCGCGCCCGGCCGCTGCAAGGTGGCGGTGATGTACTCGTTGTGGTGCCGCATCAGGCCGTCGCGCGCCTGCTCGCGCGCCTTCTGGCGCGTCTCGGCGATGTGCCAGCTGAGCAGCACGCGCCAATTCTTGCGATCGACCGTCTGGCCATGCTTCTTCGCCGCGTCCTCGGCGAAGGCCCATTGTTGCGGCAGCGACTGCAGGCCCTCATCCGACATCGAGCCGATCGAGATGATGCCGATGCCGTGCTTGCCGGCGAGCGTCATGCCCGAGGGGCTGATCTGCGAGGCGACGACGAAAGGCATGTCCTCCTGCAGCGGCAGGAGCTGCAGAGCGGCGTCCTGCATGGTGAACCATTCGGACTTCGCCGTGACCCGCTCGCCGCGCATCAGCCGGCGGATGACGCTGATCGCCTCGTCCTGGCGATCGCGCAGCACCATCGGGTCGACGCCCAGGGTGTGCGCGTCCGAGGCCAGCGCGCCGGGGCCCGAGCCGAAGATGGCGCGGCCGCCGGTCATGTGGTCGAGCTGCACCATGCGCTGCGCGACGTTGAAGGGGTGATGGTAGGGCAACGAGACCACGCCGGTGCCCAGCATGATGCGCTTGGAACGCTCGCCGGCCGCCGCCAGGAACATCTCCGGCGAGGCGATCATCTCCCAGCCGGAGGAGTGGTGCTCGCCGCACCAGAACTCGTCGTAACCGAGCTTGTCGAGATGCTCGACGAGGTCGAGATCCCGGCGGAATTGCAGCATCGGGTGCTCGCCGATGGGGTGGTGCGGCGCGAGGAAGGCGCCAAACTTGAGCCGGGCCATACGGGAAGCTCCTGGGAATCGCGAGGTCTGGCCGGAAACTACCATGGGAGGCGGGCGGCCGGTTCGCTCCGCGACATCGCGTCCGGCCCCGAGCGACATGCCACCGTTGCAGAAACTCCGCAGCCATGACGGATATACTGGCGATGTCCCATCGGAGTGAAGAAATGGCTGAACCGCAGGATTTCGACGTCATCGTCATCGGCGCCGGGATCTCGGGCCTCTATCAGCTCTACCGCTTGCGCGAGCTGGGCCTGAAGGTGCGCGTGCTGGAGGCCGGCACCGGCGTCGGCGGCACCTGGTACTGGAACCGTTACCCCGGCGCGCGCTTCGATTCCGAGAGCTGGTCCTATGGCTATTCCTTCTCGAAGGAGCTGCTCGAGGAGTGGGACTGGACCGAGCATTTCTCGCCCCAGCCCGAGACCCTGCGCTACCTCAACTACGTCGCCGACAAGTTCGACCTGCGCCGCGACATCCAGTTCCGCAGCCGGGTCAAGGCCGCGCACTACAACGAGGCACGCCGCGGCTGGGATATCGCGCTGGAGGATGGCAGCCAGTTCCGCAGCCGATTCATGGTGACCGCCATCGGCCCGCTCTCGGCGCCGACCATGCCGCGTATCGAGGGCATCCCGAGCTTCAAGGGCCGCTCCTTCCACACCGGCCAATGGCCGCACGATGAGGTCAAGTTCGAAGGCAAGCGCGTGGCGGTGATCGGCACCGGCGCCACCGGCGTGCAGACCATCCAGGAGGTCGCCAAGACCGCCGGCACGCTGACCATCTTCCAGCGCACGCCCAATTGGTGCGCGCCGCTGCACAACGCCAAGATCGGCAAGGAGGAGATGGCCAAGATCCGGGCCGACTATCCGGCGATCTTCAAGCGCTGCCAGGAGACCTTCAGCTGCTTCGTGCACACGCCCGATCCGCGCGGCGTCTTCGAGGTGAGCGACGCGGAGCGCGAGGCGTTCTTCGAGAAGCTCTACGGCGAGCCAGGCTTCGGCATCTGGCAGGGCAATTTCCGCGACATCCTCACCGATCGCAAGGCCAACGCGCTGATCTCCGACTTCGTCGCGCGCAAGATCCGCCAGCGCGTGAAGGATCAGGCGGTGGCCGAGAAGCTGATCCCGAAGAACCACGGCTTCGGCACGCGCCGTGTGCCGCTCGAGACCAAGTACTACGAGGTCTACAACCAGCCCAACGTGACGCTGGTCGACATCAACGAGACGCCGATCGAGCGCATCACCGAGACGGGGCTGAAGACCAGCGCGCGCGACTACGAGTTCGACATCATCATCTACGCCACCGGCTTCGACGCCATCACCGGCAGCTTCGACCGCATCGACATCCAGGGCGAAAGCGGGCTGAAGCTGAAGGAACGCTGGAAGGGTGGGCCGCAGACCTATCTCGGCGTGATGGTCGAGAGCTTCCCCAACATGATGATGCTGATGGGCCCGCACACGGCGCTGGGCAATATCCCGCGCAGCATCGAATACAACGTCGAATGGGTCACCGGCCTGATCCGCCACGCCCGCGATCACCAGATCTCGCGCGTCGCGGCGACGCCCGCCGGCGTTCAGTCGTGGACCGATCACGTGAAGTCACTCGGCGTCGGTCTGCTGTCGAACGAGATCGATTCGTGGATGACCGGCATCAACCGCAACGTCGAAGGCAAGACCACGCGCATCATCGCGCGCTACAGCGGCAGCGCCCCGGCCTATCGCCAACGCTGCGACGAGGTCGCGGCCAACGGCTACAGGGAATTGGCGCTGGCCTAGCGCATATTGGGATCAGGTTGAATTTCCTGTCATCCCGAGCGCAGCGAGGGATCCAGGCGAATCCGAGATCCCTCGCTGCGCTCGGGATGACAGCAGTGATTCGATCTCACTCCACCACGCTCTAGCGGCCGATGTATTCGAGCAGCAGGCCGGGCATCCCCGCGATCGGTGACGGCGGCGGATCGGCCTGGCGAAGCTCGACGTACAGCGCAGCGCTGCGCCGCAATGCTTCGGCGATCGCGGCGTCGTTGTAGGGCGGCATGGTCGGAACCAGCTTCTCGTGCGCCTGCGGCACGTCCTCTTCGAGACGACGCACGTCGCGCTGACGGACGCCGGCGTTGCGCTGCAGCATCGGACCCAGCACCATCAGCCGGATGAAGTCGAGCGAGCTCACCGCCTCGAACAATTCGCCGCGCAGCAGCTTGGTCGCGGCGTAATGCAGCCACAGCCAGATCCGCTCCTCGTACCACTGGGCGTCGCGCGTTTGAGCCGGTTGAACCTTCGCCCGGGCCACCCGATTGGTGATCGCCTCGCCGTGACGCGCCCACACCACCACCGGCCGCTCGAACAGCTCGTCGAGATCGTCTGGCGTGATGAACTTCAGATCGACGTGCAGCAGCGGTGGGCCGTAGAGGCAGATCAACAGCCGAGGCTCGCCGACATGCTGGCCGGTGAATGCTGTCAGCAGTTCACCGAACTGCGCGGCGAAGACGCGCGAGTCGGCGAGCAGCGCGGCGTGCGCGTCGGCATGCGCCACGACGAGGAGATCGAGATCGGATTGCTCGTCGAAGCCGCCATGCACCATGGAGCCGCCGGCGAGCAGCGCCTCGATGCGATCATCACCCGGTATGGCCGCGACGATGCGTTCGAGCATGCCGGCGTGCAGCGCCGGCAGGTTCATGGCGCGGTGATCTTGTAGACCCGCGCGGCGGTGCCGCTGTAGAGCGCCTTCTTCTCGGCGGCGGAAGCGCTCGCGGTGATGCGCTTGAAGGCGTTCCACAGCTCGGTGTAGCCGCAGGACTGCTTGTCGGGCGGGAAGTTGCTCTCGAACATGCAGCGGTTCGCGCCGAAGGCTTCGATGCACGGTTCGATATAGGGCTTCCAGATCGCCGCCAGCTCCTCTGAGGAGGGCGGCACGTCGCGCTCGTGGAAGCCGAAGCCGAACGAGGTCATGCCCAGGCCGCCCAGCTTGATGTTGACGTTGGGGCAGGCGGCGAGATCGGCGATGCTCTTGCGCCAGATCGGCATGATCTCCGCGTTCTTGCCGGCGTATTGCCCGACACCCAGCACACCGCCGACATGGTCGACGATGATCGTCTGCTGCGGAAAGGCGCGCGCGAGATCGACGAGGTCCGGCAGCTGCGGATGGAAGTGCCAGGAGTCGAAGGTCAGGCCGAGCTTGCCCAATTCGGCGAAGCCCTCCCGGAACTTGGGATCGAGCAGACGATGCTGCGGGATGCGGCGCGAGACGTACTTGCCGGCGACGCCCTCGTCGTAGGACGTGCCGTAGCGGGTGCCGCGGAAGCGGCCATTGCCAGCGGCGATCAGCGCTTCCAGGACCTCGCGCACGCGGGCGCCCAGCATCAGGTCGGCCCAGCCGACGATCGCCTCGCAAACGCGGTTCTTGCCGTAGGCGCCGGACGCGGCCATGGCCGCGATACCGTTGACGAACTCGACCTCGCCGACCGGCTTCATCTCGTCCGGACCGTCGGCGCGGAACATCGACTGGCATTCGAGGAACACGGACGAGACGATGTTGTGGCCGCCGCCGGCATCGGCCAGGAATTCCGGCAGCAGGTATTCGCCGCGCTGCGGTGTGTCCCACAGATGATGGTGCGGATCGATGATCGGCAGCTCCGGCTCGAGCGCCTTTTCAGTCGGCCGCTTCGCCAGCCAGGCCGCGAGGTCGGCGGTGTTGCGGTGGATCAGTCCGCGATACTCACCCTTGCTCGCCATGGTCAAGCCGCCAGCTCGAGGATCTCGCGGATCTGCGCAGGGGTCGGGATCGGCCGCGGATTGCGCGGCACCCAGGGCGTGTTCATGGCGCCGGCGGCGATCTTGTCGAAATGCTCCGGCCCGATCTTCACGGCGCTGAGGCTGCGCGGCATGCCCAGGCCAGCGATGAACTCGTGCAGCACGTCGGCGGCCTCGGCGCCCGGCTTGCCCATGGCGGCGGAAATCATCGCCTGGCGATCGGCGTTGGCCGGCTTGTTCCAGCGCATCACCGAGGGCAGCATGATGCAGGAGGTGTGGCCGTGCGGCACGTCGAAGGCGGCGCCCAGGATGTAGCCGATGCCGTGGCTGGCGCCCATCGGCACGCCGCTAGCCAGCGGTCCCATCGACAGCCACGAGCCGAGCTGGCAATCGAGTCGCGCCTCGAGGTTGGACGGATCGGCCTTCACCGCCTTCAAGCCCTGCGTCAGCAAGGTCAGCCCGCGCAAGCCCTGGGCGTCGGCGTAGGGATGCGCCTCCTTCGAGCAGACGCCCTCGACGCAATGGTCGACGGCCCGGATGCCGGTCGACAGCCAGAGCCATTCCGGCGTGTGCACGGTGACGGCGGGATCGAGGATCACGACCTGCGGGATCACCATGGGATGACGGAACAGCTCCTTCACCTTGCGGCGCTCGTCGGTGACGCCTGAGATGGCACTGAACTCGCCAGCCGAGAGCGTGGTCGGCACGCTGACCTGGCGGATGCCCAGCACCGCGTTCGGCGCGCTGTCCCTGGTCGCGTTGGCGCGGCAGGCGTCCATGCCCTCGGGCGTGTCGATGCCCAGCGCCAGGCAGAGCTGCACCGCCTTGGCGCCATCGGTGATCGAGCCGCCGCCGACGGTGACAATGAGGTCGGCCTTGGCGGCGCGCGCCTGATTGGTCGCGGCGATCACCGCGGCGCGCGGCGTGTGCGGCGGCATGGCGTCGAAGGTGCCGACGCAGTAATTGCCCAACGCGCGGCGGACCTTCTCGATCTCGTCGGTCTGGCGGTTGAGCGTGCCGCTGACCATCAGGAACACGCGCTGCGCGCCCAGGCGCTGGACCACCTCGGCCACGGCTTCCGCCGCCGGCTTGCCGAAGATCACTTCCTCCATGCGGCCCAGCGCGACACGTCCGGTCTTGAGCATCGTTCGTTTCCTCCGTCATGCTGTCGGCGCCGGCTGTCATCCCGAGCGCAGCGAGGGATCTAGGCCAACCCTGGATCCCTCGCTGCGCTCGGGATGACAGCTGACTCAATCCGATCGAAAAGTGCTCTACTCTAGCCTGCGAAACGGGAGGCGTCTCATGAAAGCCAAGGCAGCCGTCATGCACCGGCCGCACGAGCCGTTGAAGATCGAGATGATCGATCTCGACCAGCCGGCGCGCAACGAAGTGCTGATCAAGACCGCCTTCGCAGGCGTCTGTCACAGCGACCTGCACTACATGGAGGGCCTCTATCCGCGGCCGTGCCCCTGCGTGCTGGGCCACGAATCGTCGGGCGTGGTGCTCGCCGTCGGCTCGGATGTCACCTACGTGAAGCCGGGCGACCACGTCATCACCTGCGTCTCGGTCTTCTGTGGCGAGTGCGAGTACTGCCTGAGCGGACGCATGTCGCTGTGCGTCAGCCCGGCGACGCGCCGACCGGAGAATGCGCCGGCGCGCATGAGCCTGAACGGCGTGGCCATGCCGCAACCCGGCAACCTGTCATCCTTCGCCGACCACATGCTGGTGCACGAGCACGCGGTGGTGAAGATCCGCGAGGACATGCCGCTGGACAAGGCCGCGCTGATCGGCTGCGCCGTCACCACGGGCGTCGGCGCGGTGTTCCGCACCGCCAAAGTCGAGCCGGGTTCAACGGTGGCGGTGATCGGCCTGGGCGGCATCGGCCTGTCGGCGATCAATGGCGCGGCGATCGCTGGCGCCGGGCGCATCATCGCCATCGACCGCGTCGCCTCGAAGTCGAACCTGGCCAAGGAATTCGGCGCCACCGACTTCGTCGACGCCTCCGTCGTCGATCCGGTGAAGGAGATCCGCGCCATGACCGACGGCGGCGTCGACTACTCCTTCGAGTGCGTCGGCCTGAAGCAGACCGTCGAGCAGTCCTTCCGCATGATCAAGCGCGGCGGCTGCGCCACGGTGATCGGCATGATGCCGGTCGGCATGCGCTTCGAGCTCTCGGGCGCGGAGATCCTGGGCGAGAAGCGCATCCAGGGCTGCGCCATGGGCTCGAACCGCTTCCGCACCGATATGCCTCGCTTCGTCGACTTCTACATGCGCGGCCTCTTGAAGCTCGACCTGATGATCTCCGGCCGCGTCGCGCTGGAGCAGATCAACGAAGCCTATGCTGAGCTGAAAAAGGGCGAGGTCGCGCGCCAGGTGATCGCCTTCTGATGCCCTACCTCGTCGACGCCGACCTGCCGCGCGAGCCCGCCGGCCAACGCTTCCGCCAGTTGCTCGCGCGTCCCGGTATCCTCGGAATGCCGGGCACGCACAATGGGCTGGCGGCGCTGCAGGCGAAGGCCGCCGGATTCGAGGCGGTCTATCTCTCGGGCGCGGCGATGTCGGCGTCGATGGGGTTGCCCGATCTCGGCATCATCACCGTAGACGAGGTGTGCTTCTTCATCCGTCAGGTCGCGCGCAGTGGCCTGCCGGTTCTGGTCGATGGCGACACCGGCTACGGCGAGGCGCTCAATGTCATGCACATGGTGCGCGCCTTCGAGGAGGCCGGTGCCGCGGCGGTGCATATCGAGGATCAGCTGCTGCCCAAGAAATGCGGGCACCTCAACGACAAGAAGCTCGCCGATGCGCGCGACATGGCCGCCAAGGTCGCCGCCGCCGCGAAGGCCAAGCGCCACCTCTTCGTGATCGCGCGCACCGATGCGGCGGCGAGCGAGGGCATCGACGGTGCGGTGGCGCGAGCGAAGCTCTATCTGCAGGCCGGCGCCGACGCGATTTTCCCGGAGGCGCTGACCAGCGCCGAGATGTTCCGCGCCTTCGCCCAGGCGATGCCCGGCGTGACCTTGCTGGCCAACATGACCGAGTTCGGCCGCACGCCGTTCTTCACCGCGTCCGAGTTCGAGGCGATGGGCTATCGCATGGTGATCTGGCCGGTCTCCTCGTTGCGGGTGGCCAACAAGGCGCAGGAGGAGCTGTACGCGGCGATCCGGCGCGACGGCGGCACGCACCGGATGGTGCCGCGCATGCAGACGCGCGCCGAGCTCTATGCCACCATCGGCTATCACGACTACGAGGCGCTCGACGCGTCGATCGTGCGCACGGTCTTGCCGAACGGGCCGGCGGATCGCGCGGAGTGAGCGGCCAGGCCAGGGGGATCGGAGCCATGAAAGCGAACAGGATCGTCGGCGTGGCGCTCGCCCTGGCGCTCGCGGGATGCGGCCTGGGGATGAACACCGAGATCTATGTCGTCGACAAGCCAATCCCGGCCGCGGTGCAGCCCGCCGGCGTCTACCAGATCGAGGCGTTCATCAATCAGGCCATCACGACCAAGGGCTGGAAGGCCGACAAGGTGCGGCCGGGCGAGCTGCGTGCGACCCAGGAATGGGACAACAAGACGGCCGTGGTGACGATCTTCTACAGCCAGCAGCGCTACAGCATCCGCCTGCACAGCTCGCTCAATCTCGACGAGCGCGATGGCAGGATCGACAACCAGTACAATATCCGCGTCAGGGCTCTCGAATCGGAGATCGATCGGCGCATGAAGCCGGCGACGTGAGACGTCGCTCGGCCACCCGGAGCGCCGGCGCTTCCATCAACCCGAGATGATCAGTTTCGTCAGCTCGTCCGGCGTGCTGAGCATCGGGTAGTGGCCGGTGTCGATCACGTGCCAGCGCGCCTTGAGCTTCTCGGCGCAGCGGCGCTGATGCGGCTCGCCGGGGTTCTGCGCCTGCGGGCAGTAGATCACGCTGGTGTTCCAGCTCTGCTGCCAGAAGCTCGGCAGCCTCACCGGCTGGGTGAAGACCTTGATCGGATGCAGGGTGATGCGGTCGGCCGCCCATTCTGCCAGCGCGCGGTCCATGCCGGCGAACATGCGGCCCACCGCGTCCTCGCGCGACGGGCCCAGCGAGTGCTCGTTGTTGATGGTGGCGGGACGGCTGACGATGTCGCGCAGCTTCTCGCCGTCGAACAGCGCCAGCGCGTCGACATAGACCAGGCGGGCGATGCGATCGCGAGCACGTTCGGCAGCAGCGGCCAGCACCATGCCGCCCGACGACGTGCCGACGAGGACCACGTCCTTGAGGTCCTCGTAATGCATCAGCCGGGCGATCTCCTCGCCGTGCGATTCGGTGTCGATGCCCGGCCGCAGCTGCGGCGCGCGCTCGGCGCAGCCATCGAGCGACGGAGCATGTACGCTATGCCCGGCGGCGCGCAGGCGCTGGGCGACCAGCTTCCAGATCCAGCCACCCTGATATGCGCCGTGGATCAGCACGAAATTCGTCATGGCCTTCCCTCCCGTTGTCCCGACCACTAGCATGCGAAGAGGGAGGAGCGGCCATGGAAATCGGCATGTTCCACGAATTCCAGTGCCCGCCCGGCCACAGCGAGGAGCGGGCCTTCGCCGAGTCGTTCGAGCAGGTCGACGCGGCGGAGCGCTGGGGACTGGACTGCATGTGGCTGGCCGAGCTGCATGTCGCGCCGACGCGCTCGGTGGCCTCCGCGCCGCTGGCGATCGCCAGCGCCATCGCCGCGCGAACGTCGCGCATGAAGATCGGCATCGCCGTGCAGGTGCTGCCGCTCTGCCACCCGCTACGCGTGGCGGAGGAGGCGGCCACGGTCGACCACATCAGCCACGGCAGGCTGATCTTCGGCGTCGGCCGTTCAGGCTTTCCGCGCACCTACCAGGCCTATGGCGTGCCCTATGCCGAGAGCCAGGAGCGTTTCGCCGAGGTGCTGGAGATCATCCGCCGCGCCTGGACGCAGGCGAAATTCTCCTTCGAGGGCAAGTACCACCGGTTCAGCGACGTCCACCTGGTGCCCAAGCCGTGGCAGAAGCCGCACCCGCCGATCCGCATCGCCGCGACCAGCCCGGACAGCTACGCCCGCATCGGCCAATTGGGCTTTCCGATCTTCGTCGCCGTGCGTCTGGGCGTGCTGTCGGAGCTGGCGCCGCTGATCGCCGAGTACCACAGGGCTTGGCGCGATGCCGGCCATCCCGGCAGGGGCGAGATCTATCTGCGCGTGCCCGTGTATGTCGCGGAGACCGAAGAGCGCGCTTACCAGGAGCCGCGCGCCAGCATCATGCAATTCTATCAGGAAATGGCCGCGATCATCGCCGCCAGCGCCGATGCCGCCGGCACGCGTGCGATCGAGAATCGCGCCGGCCGCGCTGAACGGCTGAGCAGCGTCAGCTATGACGAGGCGCTGCGCGAGAAGCTGATCGTCGGCACGCCCGATCATGTCGTGACGCGGCTGAAGGCGCTGCAAGCCGAGCTCGGGCTCGACGGGATTCTCGCCGAGATGAACTGCGGCGCGCAGATCCCGCACGCGCAGGTGATGCGCTCGCTCGAGCTGCTGTGCAAGGAAGTCATGCCGCATGTGCGCAACTAAGGCGCGGCGCGGCGACGGAACGGGGCTAGCGTCCCCGCAAAGAACCTACGGGAGCAGGCGCTATGGCTGACGTCTTCGAGATCATCCACACCACGCGATCGATGCGGCGGTTGAAGCCGGATCCGGTGCCCGACGAAGCGATCCGCAAGATCCTCGAAGCCGGCATCTGCGCCGCCAATGGTGGCAATGCGCAGAAATGGAAGTTCCTGGTGCTGAAGAAGCCGGAGATCAAGAAGGCGGTGGCGGTCTGGTACAGGAAGGCGTTCGACGAGGTGATCGGCCCGCGCTACGCCAGCTCTCCGCCGCCGCCGGGCTCGGACCCGGCGAAGTTCAAGCGCCAGCATTCCGCCGTCGAGTACCTCACCGAGCACTATCATGAGGCGCCGGTGTGGATCGTCTGCTGTCTCGAGGATGGCGCCAATCCCAGCCGTATGTCCGGTGCGTCGATCTATCCGGCGGTGCAGAACATGCTGCTGGCGACGCGCGCGTTGGGCCTCGGCTCGACGCTGACGACGCGGCATATGCTGTTCGAGAAGGAAGCGGACGCGGCGCTCGGCCTGCCGCCCGGCGTGCGGTCCTACGCCATCCTGCCGATCGGCTATCCCATGGGTAAGTTCGGGCCGGTCGGACGCGGCAAGCTGTCGGAATTCGTCTACTCGGAAAAGTGGGGCCAGCCCTACGCGGAGGCGTGACAATGGACGGGCAACCGACGGGCTACATGGAGCGCACGCGGCATTACTACCGCGCGCTGGGCTACAAGAGCGACTACGTCTGGGCGACGTTTCCCGACGTGCCCTTCATACGGCTGAAGAAGCCGCTGTCACAGGCGCGAGTCGCGCTCGTCACCACCGCGGGCCCGCCCGGCGACAGCAACCGGGACGCCAACGGCGTGCGGCATGTCTGGTCGGGCGCGGTATCGTCGCCGCCGGAGCGGCCGACGACCAATGTCGCCTGGGACAAGGAATCGACCCATACCGACGATCGCGAGAGCTACCTGCCGATCGCGGCGGTCAAGACGCTAGTCGCTGAGGGCGTGGTCGGCGGCCTCGCCACGCGCTTCCATGGCGTGCCGACCGAGTACAGCCAGAAGAAGACGATGGAGACGGACGCGCCCGATGTGCTGGCGCGAATACGCGAGGATGGCGCCGATGCCGCGCTCTTGTGCGCGCTTTGACCCGTCTGTCACCAAACCGTGAGTTTGGTCGCCCGACATCTCGAAGCCAACGGCGTGCCGACGGTCGTGCTCGGCTCGGCCCTGGACATCGTCGAATACTGCGGCGTGCCGCGTTTCCTGTTCAGCGATTTCCCGCTGGGCAATCCCTGCGGCCATCCCTGGCGTCCCGACATGCAGCGCGCCATCGTCGAGCAGGGGCTGCGCCTTCTCGAGTCGGCACCAGGGCCGCGCACCACTGTTCGCACGCCCTTCGCCTGGAAGGACGATCCGGGCTGGCGGGCGCGCTACAACCACATCGATCCGGCCGAGCGCGAGGCGCTGCTGGCGCGCGGCGAGGAACGCCGCCGCCAACGCGCCAAGCCGACCCCATGATACCTTCCCCCGGAACAGGAAGGGCTATCGCACATGGCGTTTTCCTCCCTCTCCCCGCGGGCGGGGAGAGGGTCGGGGTGAGGGGGAGCCGGGGGTTGCGCAGAGTGGTTGTGCGCCACTTGACTCAGCCCCTCACCCCAACCCTCTCCCCGCGGGCGGGGAGAGGGAGGGAAACATGAAGAGGTAGAGCATGGACATCGCCTTCACCGTCAATGGCGTGGCGCACAGCGTCGATTCGCCGGAGACCACGACCTTGCTCGATGTCCTGCGCAATCGGCTGGGCCTGATGGGCACGCGCTATGGCTGCGGGCTGGAGCAGTGCGGCAGCTGCATGGTGCTGGTCGACGGCCAGCCGGTCCATTCATGCACGCGCGAGATCGGCACCGTGGCGAAACGCACGGTGACTACCGTCGAGGGCCTGGGCACGGCGGACAAGCCGCATCCCATCCAGCAGGCTTTCCTCGACGAGCAGGCGGGACAGTGCGGCTACTGCCTCTCCGGTATCGTGATGTCGACCAAGGCGCTGCTCGACCGCAACCCCAGCCCGTCACGCGCCGACATCGTCGCCGCGCTCGACAAGCATCTCTGCCGCTGCGGCACGCACCAGCGCATCCTGCGCGCGGTCGAACGCGCCGCCGCCACGTTGCGAGGTGCCGCATGAACGCGCCCGCGCTGCCGACCAGCCTGGTCGAGAATCCACGCCTGGATCGCTGGATCGCTTTTCTGCCCGACCGCACCGTGCGCATCGCCACGGGCAAGGTCGAGATCGGCCAGGGCGTCGTCACCGCCATCGGCCAGATCGCCGCCGACGAGCTCGACGTGCCGCTCGATCGTGTGGTCGTGTTGTCGGGCGACACCGATGCCGGGCCGGACGAGATGTACACGACGTCGTCGCTGTCGATCGAGGTATCCGGCGGCTCGGTGCGGCTGGTCTGCGCCGAAGTGCGGGCCAAGGCGATCGAGCGCGCGGCGCTCCGGCTCAATTGCAGCCCCGCCGATCTCAGCATCGAGGGCGGCCGGTTCCTCCAGAACGGCGCGGCGACGGGCCAGGATTACTGGAGCGTCGCGGCCGAGATCGACCTCAGCCAGAACGTCACCGGCACCGCGCCGGTGAAGCCGGCGTCGGCCTACAAGGTGGTCGGCCAGAGCGTGCCGCGCGTCGATCTGCCGGCGAAGCTCAGCGGCGCCGCGTTCGTGCACGACGTGTTGCCGCCCGATACGCTGCATGCGCGCACGCTGCGCCAGCCCTCGCGCGGCGCGACGCTCATGGCGCTCGACGAGGCCGCGATCCGTCGCGCCGCCAAGGGTGAGCTGCAGATCGTGCGCGCGGCCAATTTCGTCGCCTTCGTCAGCCCGGTCGAGAGCGTGGCGCAGGCGGCTTCGGTCGCGGCGGAGCGGCACGCGACCTGGAGCAACGTGCGGCCCATCGCGCCGGCGGAGCAGGAAGCCGCTTGGCTGAAGGATCAGCCGGCCGAGGATCGCCGCATCGGCGCACCGCCCGCGACATCGCCGCCGAAGGACCTGGCGCGCATCACGGTCTCGCGACCCTACATCGCGCACGCCTCGTTGGCGCCATCCTGCGCGCTGGTGCGCTTCCACGACGGCCATCTCACCGTGCGCTCGCACGGGCAGGGCATGCACCCCTTGAGGAAGAACCTGGCGGCGGCGCTGAACCTGCCGATCGAGGCGATCACCGCGCAGCACCTGCACGGCGCCGGCTGCTACGGCCACAACGGCGCCGACGACGCCGCGCTCGACGCGGCGCTGGTCGCGATGCGTATTCCCGATCGATGGATTCGCCTGCAATGGCGGCGCGAGGAGGAATTCGCCTTCGAGCCGGTCGGTCCGGCGATGCTGGTCACCCTGCATGTCGATCTCAACGACAAGGGCCGGCCGACCGACTGGACGACCGAGATCTGGAGCGCCACGCATGTGCAGCGGCCAGGTAGCGGCAGCGGCTTTCTGCTGGCCACGGAGGCGCTGGCCAATCCACCGCCCGAGGTGGAGCCTTTCGATCCACCCGAGGCGCGTGGCGGCGGTGGCACGCGCAACGCGGTGCCGATCTACGACGTTCCGGCGCACCGCATCCTGCATCATCTCGTGCTGCGGCCGCCGGTCCGCACTTCAGCGCTGCGCGGGCTGGGCGCGCTGCCCAACGTCTACGCCATAGAGATGCTGATGGACGAGCTGGCGGCCAAGGCCGGCGAGGATCCGCTGGCCTATCGCCTGTCGGTGCTCTCCGAGAAGCGCGCGCGGCGCATTCTCGAGCTGGTGGCCGAGCGCGCGAACTGGACGGCGCGCGGCGCCGGCGGTTCGGGCAAGGGGCTGGGCCTGGCGATGGCTCGCTACAAGAATCGCGCCGCCTATGCCGCCGTGGTCGCATCGGTGACGGTGCAGGAGACCGTGAAGGTCGATCGCGTGTGGTGCGTCGCCGACGCCGGGCTGGTGGTCAATCCTGACGGCGCGCGCAACCAGCTCGAGGGTGGCATCGTCCAGGCAGTGAGCTGGACGTTGAAGGAGCAGGTGAGACTGGATGCGCAGGGCATCGCCTCGCGCGACTGGGACAGCTATCCGATCCTGCGCTTCAGCGAAGTACCCGAGATGGAGGCCGAGTTCGTCGACGGCGGAGGCAATCCGCCGCTGGGCGTCGGCGAATGCACCGTCGGCCCGACCGCGGCGGCGATCGGCAACGCCGTCGCCCACGCCCTGGGCGTGCGTATCCACGATATGCCGCTGACGCGCGAGCGCGTCATGGCGGCGCTTCTCAAGACGTGAGGCGACAATGACGACCTATGACCGCGGCGCCGAGGACATCGGCAACATCGTCGGCCTGGAGCATGTCAACGTCACCATCCCCGATCAGGGACTGGCGACTCTGTACTACGTCAGCGGCCTGGGGCTGACGCGCGATCCCTACATGATGACCAGCATCGACAATATGTGGATCAATGTCGGGCCGCGCAGCCAGTTCCATCTGCCCACCGGTTCGCCGCAGGTGCTGCGCGGCCAGGTCGGCCTGGTGATTCCCGACCGCGCCCAGCTGCTGACACGGCTCGGCCGCGTGAAGGATCTGCTGCGCAACACCAAGTTCAGCTTCACCGAGCACGAGGACTACGTCGAGACGACGTGCCCGTGGGGCAACGTCATGCGCTGCCACGAGCCGTCGGCGCGTTTCGGCCGCACGACCTTGTCGATGCCCTATGTCGCCTTCGACGTGCCGATGGGCGCGGCCAAGGGCATCGCCGCTTTCTATCGCGACGTCATGGGCACGGCCGCGCGCGTCGAGGCGGAAAACGGCGCGCAAGTGGCACATGTCTCGGTCGGCCGGGCGCAGGAGCTGGTGTTCCGCGAGACAGACGCCGAGCAGAAGCCCTATGACAATCATCACATCCAGGTCTATGTCGCGAGCTTCTCCGGCCCGCACAAGGCGCTGTCGAAGCTTGGCCTGGTGAGCGAGGAGAGCAACCAGTACCAGTATCGTTTCAACACCATCGCCGATCCGTCGACGGGCAAGGCGCTGTTCAAGATCGAGCACGAAGTGCGCAGCATGAGCCATCCGATGTATGCGCGCCCGCTGGTCAACCGCGACCCGCAGCAGACCAACCGCAACTACGCTGAGGGCCACGACGGCTGGGTCGTCGGCATCCGCGAGGCGATGGACAACCCGCGCGACCTGACGCGCCGGCGGTTGTGATCGATCCGCGCTTCGCTCG
Source organism: uncultured Rhizobiaceae bacterium (assembly GCA_964437145.1). Lineage (GTDB taxonomy): Bacteria > Pseudomonadota > Alphaproteobacteria > Reyranellales > Reyranellaceae > JAFAZJ01. The sequence goes on along the minus strand of CAYTFW010000117.1, from coordinate 4,444 downwards.
AAGCGCTCCACTGTCATCCCGAGCGCAGCGAGGGATCTATGCTGTTCCCTAGATCCCTCGCTGCGCTCGGGATGACAGGTTGGAGGGTGCCATGAAGATCGCCAGCTACGAGGCCACGATCCTGCGTGTGCCCGAGGACGATCCGCTGGCCGACATGCCGGAGGAGGCGGGCCGCCTGCGCCCGATCGTCATCCTGCGCCTGCGCACCGACAGCGGCATCGAGGGCATCGGCGTGACGCTCTATGGCGGGCTCATGACGCGCTCGCTGCATGCCGCGGTCGAGGATCTCAGCGCGGCGATCGTCGGCGAGGATCCGATGCGCATCGAGCGCATCGTCGCCAAGCTGCGTGCCGGCACCGGTGACGCCTGCGGGCCGGGTGGCATCTTTACCCTGGCGCTGTCGGCGATCGACACGGCGCTGTGGGACATCAAGGGCAAGGCGCTCGACCAGCCGCTGTGGAAGCTGCTCGGCGGCCATCGCGATCGCATCGCCACCTACGCTTCGGGCTCGTTGCGGCGCGGGCTGACGGATGCGCAGGCGCGGCAGGCGGCGCAGACCTTGGTGCGCAAGGGCTTCAAGGCGATGAAGACCCAGATGGCGTTGCCCGGCGATCCGACGCCGGCCGAGGAGGAGCGCCGCGTGCGCGTCGTGCGCGAGGCGATCGGCCCGAACGTCACCCTGATGTGCGACATCAATCAGCGCTGGCGGCCGGAGCAGGCGATCGACATCGGCAGCCGGGTCGAGGATGTCGGCCTGTTCTGGCTCGAGGACGTCACCGCGCATGATGACTATGCCGGCCTGGCGCGCGTCACCGCGGCGCTGAAGACGCCGATCGCCGGCGGCGAGTATGTCTGGGGCATCGTGCCGTTCCGCCACATGATCGAGGCGCGCTCGGTCGATATCGTGATGATCGATCTGGCCCGCGTCGGCGGGCCGACGCAGTGGATGAAGGTCGCCGGCATGGCCGAGGCCTTCAACCTGCCGGTGGTCAGCCACGTGATGCCCGAGATCCTGTTGCATATGGTCGCCGCCTGCCCCAACGGGCTGACCGTCGAGTACATGCCCTGGATGCTGGCGCTCTACGAGGAGACGCCGGCACTCGAGGACGGCATGCTCGTGCTGCCGAAGAAGCCGGGTCTGGGCCTGAAGTTTGACGAGAAGGCCATCGCCCGGTTCAAGGCATGACATCTTCTCCCCTCTCCCCTTGCGGGAGAGGGGTTGGGGGTGAGGGGTTCGCCCAGTCGGTGCTGATCGACGGCCCCCTCACCCAACCCTCTCCCGCGAGGGGAGAGGGCTAAGAGTGCGACGGAGGCCCGACCGATTTCCCCTCTCACGATCGCCCTGGTGGCGATGCTGTTGCAGCAGACCTGCGCTACCCTGGGGCGCGCGGTGATCCCGCTGATCGCGCCGGCGATCGTCGCCGATCTCGCCATCAACCCGGCGCTGGTCGGCGTCTTCCTCAGCGTCTCGTCGGCTGCGGGTTTCCTTTCGACGCTGGTCTGCGGCGGCTTCATCCTGCGCTATGGCGCGCTGCGCATGACGCAGGTCGGCATGCTGTCGCTGGGCGGCGGCCTGGCGCTCAGCGCCACGGGCTGGGTCGGCAGCTTTCTGCCCGGCGGTTTCGCCAGCGGCCTGGGCCAGGCGGTGTCGACGCCGTCGAGCTCGCACCTGCTGGGTCGCTTCTCGCCGCCGCATCTCGCGCCGCTGATCTTCTCGCTCAAGCAGACTGGCGTGCCGGCGGGGCTGATGCTCGCCGGCGTGCTAGCGCCGGCGCTGGTCGAGGCCTATGGCTGGCGGGCGGCGATCCTGGTTTGCGCCGCGATCTGCGCCGGCACCGCGGTGGCGTTGCAGCCGCTGCGCGCGCGCTTCGACACCGATCGCAACCCGGCCCAGCCGCTCACGCCGGCGGCGATCCGCGGCAACATCGTCTCGGTGCTGCGCGAGCCCGCGCTGCGCCTGCTGTGCTTCAGCATGTTCAGCTTTGTCGGCCTGCAGTCGCTGTTCACCGGCTTCTTCGTCCTCTACCTCGTGCGCGGCCTGGGCAACGACCTGGCGCGCGCCGGGTTGGTGTTCTCGATCGCCGTGGCCGTCGCGGTGCCGGCGCGCATCGGCTGGGGCTGGGTCGGTTCGCGCCTGATACGGCCGGACCGGCTGCTCGCGCTGCTGGGTATCGCGATGGCCGCGGCGGCGGCGTTGACCGCGTCGCTGCAGGGCGATTGGCCGATGTGGCTGCTGGTGCTGTCGGCCGGCCTGTTCAGCGCCACCGCCGTGAGCTGGCACGGCGTGCTGCTAGCCGAGGTGGCGCGCCTGTCGCCGCCCGGTCGGATCGGCGCCACCACGGGCGTCGTGCTGTCCTTCGGCGACGCCGGCTCGCTGGTGATGCCGCTGCTGTTCAGCGCCGCGCTGGCGGTGGGCGACAGCTACCGAATCGGCTTTCTGATCGGCGCGCTGCCGACCTTGGTGGTGGGGCTCTATGGTCTGCGCGCGCGCGCCTGAAGCCGATTACCTCTTCAGATCGATCCAGACCTCGATGGTGCCCGGGGCGGGCCTCACCTTGAAATCATAGAGCGTCTTGACCGCGAGCCTCTTGCCGCCATTGAAGTCGCTCAATTGGTCGGCGACGTAATTCGCGACGCCCAGGTCGGCCTGGGAGAAGACACGGACCTCGGGCACGGCCGGCGCCCTGGCGACGCTGTCAGCACCCGGCGCTTGGACGCCGAGCTGGCGAAGCTGTGCGAGCATCTTGTCAGCCAACGCGCGGTCTCCGGCGAACTGGACGAAGACCCGGGTGCAGTATTGGCGCGGTGCCTTGACCCTCGCGAAGTACTGCGCCCCTCCCTGTCGCTGGATCGCCTCCGGCGCGCTGGTCAGGCTGAGCGTCGCACCACCCGGTATCAGACCGACCTGGGGCGCCATCACATAGTCGTCCGACGGCATATCCCTGCGCAGGCGCACGCTCGTGCCTTCGATCGTCGTGACCGGGTCTCCGGCCTTCAGCGTCTTCAGCTCGCGCTGATAGGTCACGCGCTTGTCGGTATCGCTGCCCAGCCACAACACACCGTCGCACGTTCCCAGGCTGGCGGGCGCCGGCCGCTGGACGACGGAGACCCCGGGATCGGCGACGACCCTGTCGCCTGGCGCGGGAGGCAACTGGGATGGCGCGGGAGGCGGCGGCGGCGCTCTGCGCTGAAGGCGATCGAGTTCCGCCGGCTGGGCGTCGGCGAGCCGCGTCAGCAGTTTCTTGAGAGGCTCGAGCGGGTCGCCGTACCCTCGATTCAAGGCGTCGATGGCGCCGCGCGCTTCGTCCTCGTTGCGTCGATTGACCGCCGATAGCTCCGCGATCGAGATAGCGGCCGCGTCGTTCGCCTTTTGCAGTTCATCGGTCAGCCGCCAAAGGAAAACGCCGCCAATCGCCATGACGATGATGACGGCGATCAGACCGGCGACCAGGCCCATGAGGAGACGACGCGAGCGCTGAGCCGTGCGCATCTCGGCTTCCTTGCTCGCGTCGACGAGCGTCTGGATGTCGGCGTCCTTCGTCTTGAGGCGGTCGGCCTCCTCCAAGGCTTGGCCGGTCAGCAGGTAGCCCGGGTTCCGGCCGTCGGCCATCCATTGCCGCGCCAAGGTGGCGATGCGGATGGCGGCGCGCGTATCGGCGGTGGTCGCCTCGATGTCCTCCGAGGACTGCGCCGTCGTGAAAGCTCGCGTGACGGTCGATTCGGCGGCGGCCTCGCCGCCTCCGAAGGGCTGCAGCGACGGCAGCGGCTGGTCTCTGGATCGCTCGCCGCGGCTGACCGCGTCGGCCGTCCAGTAGTAGAGCAGCTTGCGCACGGCGTCGCGATCGCGGCCTGGCGCGAGCGTCTTGCCGGATGCGATCAGCTCGTCGATGAACGCTTGGCGTTCCTCGGCGCCGACCTGCGTCGACAGGCAGCGCCGCGCGAGGTCCTGGTGCTGTCGCCGCAACTGGACGACGAGGGGCGAGGCGGCGGAGTCGGCTGGCGTCATGGTGGCACCGGCGTCAGGGGCAGTCACAGAACAGCGAAACCTGGAGCTCGAGCGCCCGCAGCGAGTCGCGCAGCGGCAAGAGGCTCGAGAACTCGGCCTTCAGCGCCTTGTCGACGGCGAGGAATTGCACGCTTGCCTTGAGCCGGAACTCGCCGAAGGCGGCCACCATCTCGGCCAGCCGCTCCTCGGCCGGCGGACCGGGCGGTGTCGGCTTGCCCGCGATCGGCAGCGCCCGCTCGTAGAGCACAAGGGCGGCGTTAAGCGGCAGATCGATCGCCGGCACGCCGGGCGACGCGTCGATCAGCGTACGCAAGTTCTGCCGGATCGCGCTCCATTCGGTGAAAAGCTCGCGCAGGAAGCCGCCGGTGGGGTTGGCCAGGATCCGGTCGAGCGCGCGGATGCGGATTTCGGTCGCCTGCCACAGCGCGTGCTCCAGAA
>CAYTFW010000116.1:0-20857 GCA_964437145.1 uncultured Rhizobiaceae bacterium | reverse complement strand
TTAAACCGGACAACTCGTGTGCTACCTAACCCGGACAACTCGCCTGCTTACGACACGTGAACTGACATGCGTTGACCGCGCCGACCCCGCCGCCTATACCGGCGCCGCCGAGGGCGGGCGCGTAGCTCAGCGGTAGAGCATCTGACTTTTAATCAGAGGGTCGCGGGTTCGATCCCCGCCGCGCTCACCAGTTTCGGTAAATACATCAATCGCTTAGGCTCCAAGAAGAATACGCAACGAGCCAGCGATGCCGGAATAAGCAATGCTCTAAGCAATAAGCAATGCGGCCTCGAGTGCTGCGAGGGCCAATCTCAACGGCCGGCACGTGGACGGCACCAGGATCACCGAGGATCGAGGGCGGCTCAGGGCAGCTAGGGGGATGGCTCCCCAGCCCCTGCACGAGCTGGGACGCGAGAATTTCCTCGTTGGCTGAGCCCTCGGGGCTGGGAGGGCCGGCGCGCTCCTGTTTACCGGAGCTATTCGCGGTCAATGCCCTCCGGATCGCGCGTGCTCAGCCGCTTGTGCAGCAGATAGACGTCGACCATGAGATGCAGTTCATAGTCACTGAGTGCCTGTCCCGACCTCAGCTTGCTCGCGATGTCGCTGCCCTCGCCGACCACGCTGACGGCGAACTCAAGAACCTTGCCGGTCAGCCGCTCCCCTCGAACGAGCCGGCGCTTTACGTGCCCGCACTTGGCGCTGATCGCATCCATGTCATTGGCCTCCTCCATGTCGTCTCGACGATATTGGGGAGGGCGGTGGCGTTCAAACCTGCGCGGGTGGCTGATCTGTACTGTGCTGAGTGACACCGCCGGCGAAGAATTCTGTGGATATGGACAACGAGGCCGGCACCGGGCCCAGGGACGAAGGATTGGCCGATCAGTTATGCTCGGCTCCTAAAGGGGCCGTTGGCGATGGACGACAAGGTCAATCAGTGGGGCGTAGAGCTAAACGGCGCAGACCAAGACAAAGAGGCATGGCGCGCGTTTCTCAAGCGACCATTCGATCCCTTCGTCGAAGAGGTGAAGGACGAACGTGGTGATTACCTAGCACTGCGATCAACCGTCTTTCGGGAATGCATGGGGCCGGACGAGGTTCGCCAATTGGCAAAGCATTTGTTCAGGACGCTAAACGTCGCAATGGCCACGAACGCAGATGCCGATCCCATCACGACCGGACCGGTGATCGATTTCAGCTCTGATGGCCAGCCTCGGAAGCATTTCTACATGGAAGTGGAAGCCGGCATGATCCGCATTCGCGGAAGCATAGTCACGCTCACAGTAGCGGATGCGCAGGGCAACGTGATCGAAGCGCCCCCCGCTCCGTCTAAAGCGCAGATGTGGATGCGCGCGGCGGCGTTGAAACCCAGCATAGGCAACGCCCTCGACTACCTAGAGGGTAAGCCTGGTTGGTTCGAGTTGTACAAGGCATATGAGGCTCTTCGAGACTTGGCCAATGGCGGCATCTCTAACAATGAGATCGAGCGCTTCACCCGGACTGCCAACGCAGGCAATCGGCATCACCCGGACGACAAGATCAAACCCCACAAACGACCGATGGAATTATGGGAGGCTCGCGCACTCATCACCCAGTGGGTGTCAGCAGCGATCGAAGACGTGCTCGCAAAGAATGGCTACTGCGCGAGTGATACCAAAGCGCGAGATGATTGACTTGCCGACGAAGCGAGAGCTGGCAACCTATCTCAAAGGAGGTTCTTGAAGATATCTCTCAGTATCTCGATCCACCGCAAACCCTCGATAGCTGCCAATGGCCATAGACGTTCGAGCACGCGGACAATCAGCTTTACGATCTCGTCGGCCGCAGCTTTCTCGAGCCCCTTGCCAACACCACGCGCAACCGCAACGGCAAAGTTGCCGATCATCCTAAGCGCGCCGAGAGCGATGCGCTTCGCCGATCGAGTTGGGTTGCGGATCATCTCCCCAACCGAGTCGACCGCCTCCGGTACTTTGGGATCAGCCAATTCTGGATGATCGCTCAAGCCCTTCGCGACGTCAGTGACCGCCTCCGCTGTCTGGGCGACATTTTCGTCGCTGAGTTGATTGGCTGCAGAATTGTCAAGGAATTCCGCCCACTCCGGAAATTGCAAAGCAAATAAAGACACGAGGCGAGTGTTGGAGCGGATCATTTCCGCCGGCACAGCCAATAGCTCCCCTTCCTTTGCAGATGCCTCTCCGAGATCGCCAACTAATATGTTCTGAAGCCCAATCAAGAAGGGATTGGTGTCGGCTTCCAGCAACTCCTGCAGCCTCGCGACGCTGTTGACCAGCCGCCTGTCACAGTTCGTCGCCTTCAGTTCCTCATGCAGTTGGCGCATCTGAATAGCCAGCGCTGCCCGTGCGGACTCAGCACCCGCACGATCAGCCGGCGATATAGAACTAGACAGCGGCTCGATGGCAATCTTGCCATCCCTAACCCCGAACTGCGCTGGCGCTGGCTGTTGCTCGGGTAGCTCGGGCGGCCTGTAATCTAATGCGGTTAGGAATTCCTCAACGCTTTGCAACACTCTGGAGAGCGCGCGCGCAGTCCATGTGTTCGGCACAAACGTCGGGTCCCATCGGCGCCAGAGTTCTTGCGCGTGTTGAGAGCCTTGAAGATAGACGTGATCGGGATCGGCCACGATTTGAGCCATCGCCGGCCTGATCGCTTCGGCGAATTCATGGAACTGCCGCACCGTATACATACTAATTTTGCCGCTACCATTGAAAGACTCGGCGACGCACGCCTGTTCCAGATTCTGGATTGCATCAATCGCGAGGTGACGAGGCTTCGGACCGCGCTCAAGACCCTGAGAAAGGCTCTCACGGACTGCGCGCAATACAGCTGCGAGCGCCTCAAACTGGTCAGTAGAAAGGGCAGGCAATGGACATTCCTCGCTACGGCGATTCGTACTCTCGGCAACATAAACTATCGCATCAGAAGGAGGCGGGTACCAGTCTCCCAGCGCCCGCCCACCGCCGCCGCTGATTACGCGATCAAGTGGCGGCACCGAAGGAATGACCATGATCTTCCTCCGATCGCGAAAACCGTGGCGGGGGGCATCTTGCTTACCCCCCGCCTGCCGGCGCCTCGGGACCGGCCGGCCGATGGCGGACAAGAAGCGGAAAGCCACCATCGGCATTCGGGCGCACCGGCATGCCGGCCCACCCGAACTCGCGCGGGCTCAAGCCCGCTGATACGCCGCGAACTCGTCGGGATGCTCCTCGGCTGCCCGCTGCATCGCCTTGGTCACAGGGCACGAGTCGCGCTTGGCTATCCCATCGACGAGCCGCCGGAACTTGGCGATGGCATCGCCATTGGCCGCCGCCTTGGTGGCCGGCTCGGACGAGCGCACCTGATACGCCTCGAACAGCGCGGGGTGCTCGTCGGCCGCCTTGCGCAGCGCTGAAGTACCGCTCATCCCGCGCGCCTTGAACATCGCGACAGCTCCCTCGAATGTCTTTGGCTCCTCGCTCATGGCCTGCTCCTTCCGCTTGACGATGGCGATAAGAGCCGGCTCGACGGCCGGCGCATCCACCAGGCTGATCTCCGATAGATCGATGCTGCGGAGGACCCGCCGTTTACGATTTGGCTTCATGGAAACTCCTCCGCTTGATGGATTGATCCGGCGATACTGAAACCGCGCAGGCGGCCATCCCTCACCTTGTCGAGGGCGAAGGACGAGGGGCGTGGCCGTACGCCGATCAGCAGGCCGCTCTTGCGCGATGCGATATCGAGGGCCTTGCAGATTTCGTCGGTTACCGGGAATGCGAACAGCACCTCTCCGATGGCTTCGCCTTCATGCATCGCCTTGAGCACGCGACCGGATCGCATGAACTGCGTCGCGGCCTTGAGCATCGTGCGCTCGGGGATCACGTCGCCTTGGGTATCGACGTACTCGCGCCCATCGATCTTGCAGACGATCGCCCAGCCGAAGACCACCCCAAGCTCCTCGCTGGCGAGCGCATCGGAGAACTTGCTGAAAGGCGACATGGCCGGCTCCTCAATGCAGTGTTTGGGCGATCTCGTCGCGGATCAGCAGCCATTGCACCCGCGCAAGGCGCGCCTCGCGGAAGTCACCGGCGCTTTCGTAGCGGGCGATGCTGAACGCCAAGCCTTCACGCTGTTCGCGCTCCCATCGGTCGAGCGTGTCCTCGCGGCGCGCGGCACGGGCAGAGCGCTTCGCGAACTCGGGGCCGGGCGGTGCATCGAGCGCGGCGAGGGCGCCACCGAAGCGACGTTGCAGGACCTCCAACGTCTGGCGCTCCGCACGAAGCTCATGAACCTCCGCCTTCCGATCATCATTGCTCAGGGCAGCGAGCCGGCTGCCGATGTCTTCAAGGCGCTGGCCGATCTCCGCCATTCGGCGCGTCAGAACCTTGCGCTCGTGGGTGATCCTCTCCAGGTACTCCAGCAGGCAAGCCGGCAGCGGGAAGGGATCGGCGCGTAGCCGCTCCTCCCAAAGCGCCCCGTCGTCCGCCTTTGCCTTCGTCGCCTTATTGCGCACCTTTGCCACGACGCCCTCCTTCAATGATCGAGCCAACGCGCCGACGCCCCACCGACGCCGGATGCCACCGCACCAGCGAGCGGGATGAATACCGGTGCGGCGAACGTGTCAGGCGCGGCGCCCCTGCGGCCCAGCGCGAGGACAATCGCACCGGCTACCGCATTGGCGATGTCGTCGCGACCCTTCGGCGGATGATCGATGATGTCGCGGCCGCCGGATCGTACGCGCCGCTCAAGGTCGGACAGCTGCGTGAGCAATCGATCGTTGTCGAGAAGATCAACCAGCCCCGAATTCAGCGAAGGCAGCAACGCTAGATACAATCCCGACTTATCTTTCTCGGAGACGTAGTAGTCGATACCGCGCACCTTGAACGGCTCGCGCGGCCACTCACCACCGAAGCGATCACCATGGATGCGCGAGACGAGATAGCGCCGGAGCGCCGCCCCGAATTCAGCGACGACAGCGCTCGGCTTGAACGGTGGCTTCTTCTCGGCGACGTAGTCGAGGACCGCGTGCCCTTGCTGCCGATGCGCGATGGCGAGCGTGGCGCTGTCGCGGCCGGAGCCGCCAGCCATGTCGACGAATGCGACATAGCGGATGCCGGGCAACGGCGGGCGCTCCTTGACGCCGTTGGAAACAAGAGCATCAAGCGCTTCACGCGCGATGTAGCCTTCAAGATCGCTTCGGAACTGCGCGAGATACTCAGCGGCGGCTGATACCGGATCGCGCTCTAGCGCCCGATCAACGACACGCTGCGAAAGCGAGGGATTGGTAACGCGGCTCGCGGCCTGAGCGACGATGATCAGCTTGTCGCCATCGGGGCCATAGTGGCGCCTATAGGTCAGCCAAAGCTCACCGCGGCGCGCATAGGGACTCGATGACGCGATGAGCGGGCCGCCTGTTGTCGCCAACGTCGGCCGGAGCGCTTCGAGCAGGGCGCTATCAGGGCTGGCCGATGCTTCATCGTTCGGCAGGAACGCGACTTCATCGATGATGCAGGCGATGCACGTCGGGCCGCGCACGCGACGGAAATTCGACCAACGCACCTCGATGAAGATCGAGCCGGCAAGCTCGATCGTATCGCCGGATCGGCCGCGAAGCTGTTGGGCCAAGATCGGCGACTCAGCCAGCATCGCCTCGGCATAGCTCGCAATGATGCCTGCCTGACGCTGATCAACCGCACACACAAGCGCGATGCCACCCTCACCGGGCGAGAGCACGTCGCTATAGTCGATGCATGCGCTGAGGTACGAAGCCAAGACGGCCAGCGCGCGAGATTTTCCACCGCGACGGCCGACCGCCAACCAAAGCTCATCGCATCGCTGCAACGGCTCGCGGGGGCGGCCGGTGATGAGGGTGAATAGCTTGCGCTCTGTCGGCGTGAGCGCTTCGCCCATGCTGGCGATCAACAGCGCCTTCCATACTGCCCAGCTTGCGCCGGGCATCGCGTGTGCGAGCAACTGTGGATCGCTCAAAGCCTCACGCATAGTGAACCGCGGCTTCATTGCTGCGCCCCATTCCGAAGCCTCTCGGCATACTGCTCGACGCTGGGCACCCTATCGACCTCACGCGGCCGGCGCGGCAGACCGCCACGCGCCAACGTTTCGAGCGTACGACGCAAGCTGTTCAATCCGCGCTGATAGGCTTCGACCTGGGCTGTCGTCGCCTTCATGTCGGTGAAGCCTTGTTCCTGCATCTCAAGCTGCAAGGCCAGCATGGCGGCGCGCCGGATCAGTAGCCGCTCGGCTTCCGATACCGCGCCCTCGCCACCTCGATCGTTCGTTAGATCGTCTACGATATCGCGATAGCGCCGGGCCGATGCGCTGCGATGATCGATGTCGGGGCCAAGGATGTTCGAGCCGTTGCTGACGGCCGCACGAACGCGAGAGAGTGAGGGCACTACCTTGGGAGAAGGGCGCGTCGATCTATCGAGCGTTGCGATGGGCTTCCGGGCCATGGGCTGCATTGCGCATACCCTTGCCTATTGGGACAATCATTTTCATTTGGTACCGATGCCATCAGTACTTGGCGACTCTGAGCATCTGATAACAGATCAGAAGCGAGCCATTGGCCTCATGCCGGGCGGCTGAGATCGCAGGCTCGAACGAGCATCATCTTTAGATCGCCGGAGAAGCGTGAGGGTAGGCGAACCAGCCGAGCAACGAAGCGCGAAGCCCAGTACCGGAGCGCGCCAAACGCTCAGCGACGCCGGGGCTTGGGCATGATCTTCACCTCGGTAAGCTTCGCACCCAAGAAGCCGCTACCTACAAACTTGAGGTGCTTTAACGGACGCGGCTTCGCCGGACACCATGCTATCGTCGCGGCGCTCATCCGGATCGATGGGCGCCTGTTCCGTGATCTTGTGCATCTTCCGGCCTGCAAAAAGTCAAAAAAACATCGCGCCGGTACGGCGCTATTCTTTTACTTTTTCTTCTAGCAAGATCATCTTCTTACATAATCTTCTTATAGAGATCGGCATTTTCTGCGTTTCGGGCATGTTTATCAATGATTTGCGGCTACGGTACTGGGCCAGCAATCCGCTAATGAGGGCCAGCAATCCGCTGGTCGCCATGCCGAAACGGGCCAGCAATCCGCTGGTCGCCATGCCGAAGCGGGCCAGCAATCCGCTAGATCGCTTCATGGCCTGACCCTTATACGCCGGAGCGCTGCCGGGTCTTCGCCACGCTCGATGGCATCTCGGTACTCGCGACCAGCTTCCAAGAGCCTCACATCATCTTCGGTGAGGTGGCCGAGCCGATCGAGGAGGGCTTGCTGTTCGGCCCGTTCCTTCTGCCGGGCTTCTCTGGCGGCGCCCTGCGCTGCGCTCTCGGCTACTTGGGCTTGCGCCTTTTCGAGTTTGAGCCGTTGTTTGCGCTTGTGGCTGGTCTCGGGGTCGAGGCCGTCGTCGGGCGTTGTGTCGACGTAGAATTCTTCTTCTGGCTCGACCCTCACGCGGCGCGGACGCCGCACGAAACGGATATAGCCCGGAGAGTCTTCCTCGATCCGGAAGTGTCCGGGTAGCTCGATCGGGCGGTCAAGACGTTCCAGCGGGGCAGCGTCGAGCGCGGCCAGGTGGTCGTTGACGACATCCATGGCGCGGAAGAGTGCGCGTTTGGGTTTGGCGCCCGAGATGCCGAGGCGGTGGAGGATGTTGTCGGCGGCGGCGCCCTGCCTATTCGCCGGACCCGAGCGGATCACGTTGAGGAAGCAATAGAGCGCCAGTGCCGGGGCGCTCTTGAGCGGCAGCGGCATGGGCAGCCGCCCGAAGATGCGTGCCGGCAGCCATAGACCTCGGACTAGGAGCTTCAGGGGGCCGTCAGGCTGCGTCTGGAGTGGGAACAGCGGGCCGGGCCACTCCTCCTCCCCCAGCAGGATTGGGTGCTGTAGACGGTTCAGCGCCGCGTCTAGCCGCCGGCGGTTCGCGCCGCCATTGTCGAGGCCGGCATGGCGCAGCAGTTTGTAACGAGAGACCTCGATCTCAATCTCATCCGGGGCGCCGCGCAGTCGTTGACGCTTCATGGTGCGAGCATAGGCACCGCCCCCAGCCTTTCGTAACGAGGTCGCCAGCGGTTCCGGAGTGTGCGTGTCCTCGCCGTGTTGCCGGCGCGTGGGCGCCTTCGCGCGCTCGCCACGTTGGCGCGCCTTCTGTGTCTCCGCCCATTGAGCACGGAATTCCTCGTCACGACGTCGCTCGCGTTCGATTTCCTTGGCGCCAGCACGCATGGCGATCTCGTGGTGTTTCTGCGCCGTGGCGGCGCGCGCCGCGTTCAACAGGCCGCACATGACCGCGAACTCGAGCGGCGTGAGATAGCCTTGGGGTGGATTGGTCCTGATCGGTGGGTGCAGAAGCGCTTGAGTTGGGAGGCCGGTGAAGAGCACCGGCCGTCCCTGCGCATTGTCCTTTCCGGCCGGGCGCGCTATCCCGGCCATCGCCATCTTCTTCCGGTCGGAAGGTTTGGCATCATCATGACTCCCAGCCTCGCCCGACGTTAACAGCGTGCGGGCGAGGTGCTTTTGTCAGGCGTCGGCTTCGTGGACTTCGCCCAACCCTTTGTGCACAGCGAGATGGACTTGGGTCCATGTGGAGCAATCGAGGACTCTGAAATAGGTTCGATCGAGTTCCGCGTCCGGCGCTTCTTCGCAGATCGCGAGGGTCATCGCGATTGCCGTCGCCACACCACTGTGTCGCCGATTGTTGAGGAGCGCCGAAGCCGCACGCTCACAGATTTCCTTTTGCGACCACCAACGATCACCGGCGTTGATACGGGCGGCGACTTTGCAGGCGACGAAGAGTGCGAAGCGTACTGATGTGCGCTGTTCTTTGCTCACCACCGAATTGATGACGGCGTCGACGAACTTGAAGTGAGGCGGCACGTCTTGATCGGCAGACTGTCGTTCCGCGATCGGCGTCGGGCTGGCTGGCCGCTCACGGTGTGGCGATGGCGTCGCCATCTTCACCTTCGCGGGAGCCTTTTTTGCTGCTGCTGGCATTTATACCTCCGGTATGTGGGCGCGATGACATACGCCTCCCTCACGCGCCCACCATTCATGAGGGGCGTGTTGGGTTAGGCGGCGTCGCGGGCGCCGGCACGAGCCAGCGCCTCGACTTCGGCGCGCGAGTAGAGTCGTTTGGCGTTATCGGCAGTGCCGAAAACCACGGCCTTCAGCTTGCCGGCTCGCTCAAGAGCTTTAACTTTGCCGTAGCTGACGCTGAGCATTTCGGCGACTACTCGCCGCGAAACCAATAGCTTGGGAATGGCCGCAGACATTGCGAACCTCCATAGTGGATACGTCCGCAAAGGCGGACCAAAACCACAAATGGAGGGGGCACCGATCATCTCGGCGCGCTTGCCTCGCCGCAAATCCCAGCGAGCCGGGATGTGCGCGGGCGCATGTCTGCGCTTGGCCGAGAATTAATGCGATTGCCCGCGTTCAGACAAGCAGAAAGATCGCTTAGTATTAAGAACTAAGGAATTAATTGCCGCACCCCTACCTGCGCCGCTCCGCCAACGTTACGACCTTGTTGTCTGCCGGTGGATCGATGATGCGGGCGAGAAGATCGGCGAGTGCCTGTAGGGCGGCTGCTTTCTCCTCATCGTAGCGGTGGCGGTCGTAGACCCCGAGCACGCCGGGCTGAACATGCCCTAGCACGCGCTCGGCAATGTGCGGCGCCACTTGTGCGCGGCTCATCAGTGATCGTGACGTGCGCCGGAGATCATGCAGCACCCAGTCAGAGAAGCCGCAAGCCTTGTCGAGGTCGGTCTTCGGCTTGGTGAAGGCACAGAACGGCCCGATGCCCTTGCCCTTGCGGCGCTGGCGCGAGCCGGGGAACAGGAGACTGATGTCGTCTATCTGCGGCTGTGCCCGGATGATCTCCAAGGCGGCAGCCGGCAACTTCACCGCTCCGACGTTGCCCTTGCGGCGCTCGCCCTCCGGCAGTTTCCAGACCCCATCATCATCGACGTCGTCATGCTTCATCCCGGCGACCATCTCGCGGCGCTGGGCAGTCAGGAGCAGTAGACGGACGATCGCATTGAACGCACCCGGCTCGGCAGTGGCCCGCCAAAGTGCACGGATTTCATCGTCGTTCAGGATGCGGTCGCGGGCATGCTCGCGCGGCTTCTGTCGCTGCATCCCGCGCACGATCGGCGAGACGTAGTCATCGCTGCGGCTGGCATAGAAGCCCAGCACCGAGCGAATGGTCGCCAGACAGGCGTCAGCCTGCCGGGGGCCATGCTCGTCCTCGACCTGGTCGAGGATGCTGGTGATGTTGCTGCGGCGAAGATCGCGCACCCGGACGTTGCCGATCTTCGGATTGATGTACGCTTTGAGCTGTCGCTCGATCTCGTACCTTGATCGCAGGCCGCGCGGCTCGACGTAGCGCCGGATGTAGTTGGTAGCTTCGTCCTCGAATGTCCCGGACTCGACCTTGGCGATGGCCGCGCTGGGATTGTCGCGGAACTCGCTAGCTCTCTTCCGGGCCGCCGCCAGCGCTAGTGCCGGGAAGCGGCCAAGGGTGATCATCTTCGGCTTACCGGCGATATAGTGAACAGCTTGGAATGTCCTGCTGCCGCCCGCGCCGACGACGCACAGAAGGCGACGTTCGATCGTGTCGAAGTATCGCGTCTGCATCTTGCCCGGCTCGGGCTTGGCGCTCTGCAACCAACTATCTGTGAGCTTTCGTTTGGGCATGATCAGATGCTCTCCCTTGCTTAAGCAATGTGCCCAGTACTCGGCCTCCTGATCTTGATCAGGGGGCGGCTAAGCAAGGTCATAAGCAATGCGGTATGGCAATACGCAGATTAGCCGACTCTAGCCGGCTTCACCACTGAAATAGCCTGCTAATAGCCTGATTTTGCAACGATATTCGATAAGCGCCCAAGCGGATATTGGCCAGCTTTGCCAAGCTCTGATAAGCATCTGGGCTGACTTTTAATCAGAGGGTCGCGGGTTCGATCCCCGCCGCGCTCACCAGTCCTTCAGTGCTGCTCTTCGTCGCGGGGCGGCTTGGACGGCCTGATCATCCACCAGAAGTACAAGAGTATGGCTGGCAGCATGAGCAAGCTGCCCAGTTCACCGGCACCACTGCTGATAGCGAGCCACCCGGCGACGAGGCTGCAGAATCCGACGACCAAGCCGATGATGTCGCCGCGTGACAGGCCCATCACGCCAGCAGCCGCCGCAACGCCACGCCCAGCCGGCCGAAATCATCGGCCGAGAGATACGGCGCCGCCGCGATGCGCACCCAGGCGCGGTCCTGGAAGGGCACGATGTGCGCTTCCAGCGCGTGCTCCTCGCGTAGCCGACGCTTGAGCGCCAGCGCGTTGTCGCGTGTCCCTGAGACGCGCGAGGGCAGCGCGACGGTGGCCATCATCGCGCGCGCTTCCGCCGGCGTCGCCTCGTTGACCTCGAGCGCGGCGCACAGCGACGGCACCGCGTGCTCGATCAGGCCATAGTTCCACGCCACCAGCCGCGCCCGGCCGATCCGCTCGGCGAAGTCGAAGGCGGCGTCGACGCACAGCATCGGCGTCGGATCGTGCGTGCCCTGCCAGTCGAATTCGGCGGTGTAGCCCTGGCCGTAGCCGTGGCTGATCACCGTCGGATGCAGCCGCTCGCGCCACGCCGGCGAGGCCCACAGCACGCCGCAGCCGCGCGGCACGAAGGCCCATTTGTGCAGATTGCCGACATAGAGGTCGGCGCCCAGCGTCGGCACGTCGAGGTCGCGCAGATGGCCGGGCGCGTGCGCGCCGTCGATCGCCAAGGTCACCCCTTTGGTGCGGCAAAGTTCGGCGATGCGCGCCACCGGCAGGATCAGCGCCGTGGGCGAGGTGATGTGGTCGACGATCACCAGCCTGGTGCGCGGCGTGATCGCGCGCTCGATCGCCTCGACGGCGCCGTCATGGCTGTAGTCCGGCCAGGGCAGGCGCGCGGTCACGACCTTGGCGCCGGGCGCTGAGGACTCGTACAGCGCCGCCTGCAGCACGGCGTTGTAGCCGTGATCGGTCAGCACGATCTCGTCGCCCGCCTTCAACCCGAGCGAGCGTAGCACGCTGTTGAGCCCAGCCGTGGCGTTGGCGACGAACACCCAGCCCTCGCCGCTGCCGCCCAGCCACGTCGCGACACGATGGGCCGCGACGCGCGCCAGCGCCGTGAAGTGCTCGCGATCGAAGAAAGCCGTCGGATTGGCCTCGATCTGGCGACGCCAGACGTCCTGGGTAACGCGCACCGGCGCCGGCGTGACGCCGTAGCCGCCGTGGTTGAGATAGGCGATGTCCGGGTCGAGGCCGAACAGGGCGGCCATCTCGTGCGATCCGAACGCTGGCGTGTCGGCCGGTGGCATGGACCCTCCGGGCAGTCTGCGGCGCCCTCGCCCTATCTTCGAGAGGCCTGGGCCGGCTTGCAAGGTGCCGCGCGATGGCTATGGTGCCGGCGAAAGGGACATCGCCATGGACAGAACCGACAACGCCGCCCGCGAGGCCGGCGATCTCGGGCGCTCGTTGCGCGTCTGGCGCGCGTTGCGCCGCATGAAGCAGGGCCACGCCGCCGCGCTGCTCGGCGTGTCGCAGGCCACCGTGTCGCGCTGGGAATGCGGCCGGCAGACGCCGACGCATCCCGAGCGCGAGGCGTTGCGCGCGCTGATGGCGGCGCGACTCGATAGTTCGGCCGACCATGCCCTGGCCCGCCTGGTAAGGAGCGCTTCGCGCGAGGCGCATCTGATTTGCGACCTTACCCATCGTCTGCTGGCCGCCTCGCCCGCGCGCGAGCGGCGCTGGCGAGTCTCGGCCAGCGCGCTGATGGGGACCTCGATGTGGCGCTTCCACACCGAGGCGATCGCCGAGGCCGAAGCGGCGCTGCCGGCGTTGGGCTGGTATGGCGAGGCGCCGCCCGCGGTCGAGGTGCTGACCGGCGCCAACACGTCACGTGAGGTGCCGATCCGCCGCGGCCGTTGCCGCTGGACTCGGCTGCGCCTGTCGGATGGCGGCTATGCGCGGCTGGTCGAGACCGAAGCCGCCGCCTGATCCTTCGCCCAGACCATCGCGAAGCTCACCGGGCGGTCGCGCTGCGCCGCCCATTTGGGCTTGGTGGCGATCCAGTCGTCGTCGACAAGGCCCTCGACCATCTCGATCAGGCGCAGCCCGGCGCCAAGGCCGGCGGCGACATGGTCGCTGGTGAGATGCACGTGGCTCTCGATCGCCACCGGCTCGCCCGGTGCGCGATCGAAATGCGTCGGCATGCCGACCATCATCAGGAAGAACGGGTGATAGCCGACGAGCACGAAGTGGCCGTCGGGCGCCAGCAAGCGCGCGGCCTCACGATACACCGGCCGCAGATCGGCGAGATGCTCGTCGGCAAGCACCATGGTCGCGAGGTCGTATGCGCCGCCATCGAGTCCGGTGGCGGCGATGTCGGCGAGGGCGAGCTGGTCGTAGACATTCTTGTCGCGCGCGCCCTCGAGCATCGCCTCGGTGAAGTCCACGCCGTGCAATCGGGCGACGCCCGACTTGCGTAGCCACACGCCAATGCGGCCGGTGCCGCAGGCGAGGTCGATGGCGTGTGCCGTGCGCGGCCAATCGACGGAGCGCAGCCGCCCCAGTAGCCGCAGGTCCATCAGGTCGAGGACCGTGTCCTCGTAGGTGCGCGCCCATTCGCCGTAGCCCTCGCGTACCGACACGGTTGGGTAGTGACGCTGATCGAATTTCGAGAAGTCCATGGGCGCACAGTCCGAAATGGCAACATGGCTCTGTCATTCCGAGCGCAGCGAGGAATCGAGGCGCCTTCCCTAGATTCCTCGCTGCGCTCGGAATGACAGAAACTGCAGGCGGGCGATCTACGCTTTAGCCCACGCGGCGTCGCGCGGCGACGCATGAAATATTCAGGGCTTCAGCTCGACGCCGATCGCCTCGTGCAGGGCGGCGAAGGCCTTGGCCGGCCCGAGCGTGGTCATCAGCTCGTGCCACCAGGCGGCGCCCGCGGCGACCCTCTCGTTGAAGGTCGAGGAGGGCAGGTCTTTCGACCACTTCACCAGGCCCTGGCTGTTGAACACCAGCAGCAGCGCCAGCGCGATGCCGGCGATCTGCGGCAGCACCCACAGGCGCTGTGGCCGCATGTCGGTCTCGAGCTCGATCGTGCCGGGCGAGAGGTCGTCGGTCGTGCTCATCGCCGTGCTCCCTCAGAACTGGAAGTAGATGAAGGGCGCGGCGCCGTCGCCGCCGATCGCCTCGATCACCAGCAGCGAGACGCCGATCAGCACGCCGATCGCCCATGTGGGGATGCGGTGATAGACGCGGTCGGTGCGCTGCAAGGTGTCGGGCGGCGTGAACTGGATCGCCATCCCCAGCGCGATCAGCGCCAGCAGGAAGGGCGTCAGCAGAGTCGAGGGCTTCGACCAGTCGCCGAAGCCGGCCAGCATCTCCCAGACCCGCGCCAAGTTCTCGGCGCGGAAGAAGATCCAGCAGAAGCAGACGAAGTGGAAGATCAGCAGCACGCCCAGCGCGCGGCGCCACAACGGCTTGTTCTCGGCGTCGCGGGCGAAGCCGGTGGCGCGTTCCAGCGCGAGGAAGCCGCCATGCAGCGCGCCCCAGATCAGGAACTTCCATGCCGCGCCGTGCCAGATGCCGCCCAGCACCATGGTCAACAACAGGTTGCGATAGGTCTTGAGCTCGCCGCCGCGATTGCCGCCCAGCGGGATGTAGAGGTAGTCGCGCAGCCAGCTCGACAGCGACATGTGCCAGCGGCGCCAGAAGTCGGCCAGGGTCTCGGCGCGGTAGGGCTGGTTGAAGTTGCGCTGGAAGCGATAGCCGAGCAGGGCGGCGACGCCGATGGCGATGTCGCTATAGGCGCTGAAGTCGCAATAGATCTGTACCGCGTAGGCGTAGACCGCGAACAAGAGGTCGACGGCGCCGTAGGCGGTAGGATCGAAGAACGCCTTGTCGACCAGGCTGACGGCGAGATAGTTGGCGATGATCGCCTTCTTGAACACGCCCCACAGGATCAGGATCAGGCCCAGCCCGACGAAGACGCGGTTGGGGCTGGGCGGCGTCTCGAGCTGCGGCAGGAAGGCGGCGGCGCGCACGATCGGGCCGGCCACCAGATGCGGAAAGAACGAGATGAAGAACATCACGTCGATCAGCGGCCGCGAGCGGTCGAGGTCGCCGCGATAGAGGTCGACGATGTAAGAGATGCCCTGGAAGGTGAAGAACGAGATGCCCACCGGCAGGACGATCTCGAGGAAGGGCAGCTCGCGCTCCATGCCCAGCGCGCGCAGCAGTTCGTCGAGCGATTCGATGAACCAGCCGTAGTACTTGAAGAAGCCGAGCAGCGAGAGGTTGAGGATCACCGCGAGGATGACGACGCGTTTGCACCAGGCGGTGCCGCGCGTGCGGTCGATCAGCCTGCCGGCGGCGAAGTTCAGCACCACGCTGCCGAACAGCAGGAAGGCCAGCTTCCAGTTCCAGAAGGCGTAGAAGAAATAGCTCGCGCCGATGATCGCCAGCTTGTGCAGCGTATGCGCGCGCGTGATCGCCAGCGCCCAGGCGATCGGGCAGACCACCAGGAAGAACAGCAGGAAGTTGAGCGTCGGGAAGATCATCGCGTGACGCTGTCGCACTTGATCCCCTCTCCCCGCTTGCGGGGAGAGGGCGGGGCCCGTCGCGCGTAGCGCGATGGGAGGGTGAGGGGCTCGTGCGACGATCCGTGGCCGCGGTCCGATGAGTACCAGCCCCTCACCCCGACCCTCTCCCCGCAAGCGGGGAGAGGGAGAGAAACGCCACAGGCGTTGGCGCTGCCCTCCGGGAGGAGGCGGGATCGCGCCACGGTGCTCATCTCATCGCCGGCGGTAGCTGGCCATCAGTTCGGTGAACAGCCGGTCGGCGGTGAGGTGGTAGCCGGCCTCGCGCATGTGGACATGGTCGGCGTGGCCCAGCCCATCGCGCGCGAAGCGATCGGCGCCGCACTCGCCGCCCTGCACGCGCGACCAGTCGAAGAAGTAGAGGTTGCGCTGTCGCGCCGCCTGGCGCTGCGCCTCGCGCACATAGCCGAGCGCCGCCGGCGCGTGCCAGCGGCAGAGCTTGCGGTCGCGGCCGCTGAGCATGGCGCTGTAGTTCTCGATCTCCGCCCCGCGCAACGGCGCGCAGCTGGCGCCGGCGCCACCACCGCCGCAGAAGGACGGGAAGCGGTTGGCGTCGGGCGGGCCGACGATCACGACCGAGGCGTTGGGCACGGCCTGGCGGATCAGATCGACATAGGTGCCGAACTCGCGGCCGTAGTCGCCCAGCCGCTCCCTGGCGGCGAAGCCCTCGTTGGTGCCGAAGGCCAGCACCACCAGGCCGGGATCGAGATGCTTGAGCTCGTAGGCGGTGATCTTCCAGTCCCAGCGGCCCAGAATGTTGATCTGCGCGCCGCCGAAGCCCAGCGCCGCCAAGGTCACGCCGCGCTGGCGCCGGTAGACCGCCCAGTCGGCGATGTCGACCGGGCCGTTGCCGCGCGGCCGCAGCTCCAGTGAACGGGCGTTGGGCGCGTTGATGGTGGCGCGGTCGAGCAGATAGGCACCCCCTGATGTGTTGATCTCGGTGGGCGAGCGGCCATCGATATAGACCTGCAGCGCGCCGCCGACGGGTCGCTTGAAATAGTGGATCTCGGCGCTGTCGAAGGCGCCGCCATCCGGCGCGTTGGCGTTGTCGGCGACCAGCGACATCGAATCGGTCGACTTGCTGCCGCGGGTGACGAAGCCGGACAGGCCGAAGGTGCCCTCGGCGCCGTTGCGGTTGCTGCTGAGCACCTGCCAGGCGCCGCTCTGCTGCACCTTGACCTGGTAGGGCCGCCAGTACGGGAAGGGATAGCCCGGCGGCATCAGCCCGCGGCCGGCGTCGCCGAACTGGCGCTGGAACAGCTCGCGCAGGCGGCCGCTGAAATGGTCGTTGGAGGTGTGGCTGTCGCCGATCTGCACGATGTTGACCCGGCCGCGCCGGCCGCTCTGCAGCTCGTTGAGCTGGCGGTGCAGGCCGGTGAGCTGCGCCGCCGGCGCGGCCGCCGCGGCACCGCCGGCGCTGTTGTCACCAGTGTCGGGCGAGCAGGCGAGCATGAGGCCGAGCGCGAAGATGCCGGCGAACAGCGGCAGGCGGCGCGGCGCGAGGGCGGTCGCGGAGGTCGAGCGCGGCGTCATGGGCGGCGAGGTCCGTCCAGGTGAGGGGGAGACCGCCGCCGTCCTTCTGGGGAACGGGCGGCGCTAGCCTTTGGCCGCCAGAATCTTGAACGGCGGCACGTTCTCGCGCAAGAGCTTGAGCACCGAATCACCGATCAACTCGTAGGCGGGATCGGTGAAATGCACGCCGTCATTGGCGCGCATCAGGCGGGTGACGCCCTTGAGGTCCTTGAAATGCGCCTGGTAGGCGCCGCTCTCGTCGGCGGTGATCTGCCAGGTCGGCACCAGCTTGACATAGGGCCGGGTGCGGGCGGCGTTGGTGACGATGTCGTTGATCAGCCGCGCGTCGGCGCTGGCGTCGTCGGCGCGCATGACCGGCAGCAGGATCCAGATGGTCGGCAGCTTGTGCTGCTGCAGCTTGTCCATGAAGGCGGCGACGCGGCCGGCGTAGAGCTCCTGCCAGGCCTTGCTGCGGAACAGCGCCTTGGACTGGTTGCCGACGAAGAACGAGCGGCGGTCGTTGGCGCCGATCATCATCACCACGGCGTCGACCGGGCCGGCGGCCAGCGCCGCGTCGACCATGTCGGTGAGGTCGCTGCCGGTGAAGCCGACGGAGTTCTTGGCGCCGCGGTGGAAGCTGTAGCGCTTGTCGCGCACCATCAGGCGATAGAGGCCGCCCCACATGCCGTCGCCCAGCGAATCGCCCATCACCGCGACGGTGACCTTGGCCGGCGGCGGGCCGTCGGTGGCGGCGACGGCGTTGGGCGGCCAGGCGCCGCCCTTGGGCGGGGTGGCGAAGTCGGCCGAGGTCGGCGGCGGCGGCGGCTCGATGACCGGGATCGATGGCATGCCCTGCTGCGCCTGGGCGGGCAAGGCGAACACGAGCAGCGACAGGACGAAGATCAGGGCACGCACGTTGGCACACCGGTACGAAGAGGGTGCGCCTTTGTAAGCGTGCCGTACGAGTCCGACAACGGCCGAAGCGTCGCACGCGTCATGCGCGCGCGTGGGCCAGCGCCGCCGGAAAACTGCCATGTTCTGGAGCGGTCGTGCGGATTTGGTGCAAGTCTCGTTGCCGTCCCGCGCGGCGCGCGGAACGACTACAGCTTGATGCCACGCAGGAAGCCGGTGCGGGCGCGCGCGGCTTCCATCAGGAAGGCGAAGTCATTGCCGGCCAGCAGCATGCGCACGCCCATCTTGATGTAGCGCTCCATGATCGGCGGGTTGTAGACGCCGCCCATGCCGGGCTGCTTGCCGTGCTTCTTGCAGGCGGCGATCACCGTCTCGTAGGCCTTCACGACGTCGGCATGGTCGATCTGGCCGGGCACGCCCATCGCCATGGTCAGATCGCTGGTGCCGATCATCAGCACGTCGATGCCGGGCACGGCGGCGATGGCCTCGGCGTTGGCGATCGCCTGCGGCGTCTCGAGCATGACCGTGACCAGGATCGCGTTGTTGACCATCTTCGTGGTCTCTGCCTGCGACAGGGGCTCGAACGCCATCTGTGGCGCGGCGCCGGCGACCGAGCGATGGCCGACCGGCGGATAGCGCAGGCGGTCGGCGATCGCCTTGGCCTGCTCGGCCGTGTCGACGTGCGGCATGACGATGCCCATGGCGCCGCCGTCGAGCACGCGCGTGGCCATGTCGAGCTGGAACTCCGGCACGCGCACGATCGGCGCGATGCCGTATCCGTTGGCGGCGACCGCGATCTGCACCGCCATGTCGAGCGTCATCGAATTGTGCTCGCAGTCGATGAACAGCCAGTCGAAGCCGGCGGTCTTCATCGCCGGCGCGATGTCGACGGTGCGCGCCTGGCGGATGCCGCAGCCCAGCGCCGGCTCGCCCTTGTTCATGCGCTCGCGCGCGGAATTGCGCAGCTCGGCCATGCTCGTTCTCCCCTGATGTGTTTCGCCGGGGATCGTAGCATGGCAGGGTCACGGCGGCGCGTAGGGGAGGATGGAACAATGGCACAGGATCGCGTGGCGCTGGTCACCGGCGCGGGATCGGGCATCGGCCGCGCCACGGTGCGCAAGCTGCTGACCGGCGGCGCGCGTGTCGTGGCCACCGACCGCGACGCGGCGGGCCTGGCCGAGACGGTGAAGCTGGCGGCCGCCGGCGATCGGCTGCGCCCCCTGGTGCACGACGTCACCGACGAGACCGCGCCGGCCGACGCCGTGCGCGCCGCGGTCGACGGCTTCGGCGGGCTCGACTGGCTGGTGAACAACGCCGGCATCGGCCGCTCGACCACCGTCGTCGACACAGAGGACGCCGACTGGGACCGCTTCATGCAGACCAATCTGCGCAGCGTCTTCCGCTTCTCGCGCCAGGCGTTGGGCGTGATGCAGACGGGTCGCGGCGCGATCGTGCATCTGGCCTCGGTGTTCGGCCTGATCGGCTATCCCGGCTCGGCGGCCTATTCGACGGCCAAGGCCGCCGTGGTCGGGCTCACGCATCAGATGGCCGCCGACTACGGCCCCAAGGGCATCCGCGTCAACGCCGTGGCGCCGGGCCTGATCGAGACGGCGATGACGCGCGAGCGCCTGCACGGCGATCCGCGCTATCGCAAGCTGATGCTCGACACCACGCCGTTCCCGCGCTGGGGCCAACCCGAGGACATCGCCAACGCCATCGCCTTCTTGCTCTCGGACGAGGCCGCGTTCGTCAACGGCCATGTGCTGGCCGTCGATGGCGGCTGGAGCGTCACCAACTATGTGAGGAGCGCGTTCGATTAGGTCGAAACTTCTGTCATCCCGAGCGCAGCGAGGGATCCAGGGAAGATGCCTAGATCCCTCGCTGCGCTCGGGATGACAGTGCCTCAGAACATCTGCCTTATCAGCTTCAGCGGGTTGAGGCTGGGCCAGATGTCGGCGGCGGTGAAGCTCGGGCGCGCGGCCATCGCGGCGTAGTAACGGGCGATCGCCGGCCGGCGCGCCAGCTCGGCGTGCAGGCGGATGAAGCGCATGCGCGCCAGGAACACCGTCCACACCACGTCGGCCGGGCCGTAATCCGGCGGCACCAGCACGGCGCGGCCGTCGCCCAGCTCGGTTTCCATCATGTCGAGCCGCGACAGGGCGGCGGCGCGGCGCTCCTCGTACAGCGCGGCGATGGCGTGCGGGTCGAAGGTGCGCGCGCGGCCGGCGAAGACATCGGCGCGCCGGCGGTAGAGATCGGCGAGATCGGGGTGGCTGTCGGTCAGCGCGCGCAGGCGCCGCTCGGCCGCCGCCAGCTTGCCCGGCACGAAGCGCCGCGCCAGCGGATTCCAGCGCAGCAGCCAGGAGAAGGTGAGCTCGTCGATCGGGAAGTCGTATTGCAGCGCCACTAGCCGGCGCGTCGCGTCGTCGGCCTGCGCCTCGTCGCGGCCGAAGGCGTGGAACAGGATCAGCCGGCTGTCGCTCAGCTTGCCGCCTTCCATCATCAAGGTCGGCACTGTCATGGTCGGATTCAGCCGCGCATACTCCGGCTCGAACTGCGCCATGCGCCGGTGGATGTCGACCTTCACCGGCGTGAACGGCTGGCCGGCTTCGATCAGCGCCAGCCGCGCGATCATCGAATAGTACGACGACGCGGCGTGGTAGAGGCTCGGCGGCTCGGTCGCGGACATGTTTCCGACGATAGCCCGCCGCTGGGCCCGCGCCTATCGCTCCCTCTCCCCGCCTGCGGCAGGGGAATCGCATATGGAATTGATGAGGTATTGCAAGGCGCTAAGAAAAGGA
>CAYTFW010000115.1:0-21014 GCA_964437145.1 uncultured Rhizobiaceae bacterium | reverse complement strand
GAAGATGCCGGCGGGACGCCGGCGCTCCCAATAAGAAGGACAGTAGTATGAGCAAGGCTTTCGCCTCGCAGGCGGATACCGAGGACAAGAAGATCACCTTCAGCCGCCTGTCGGAGCACGCCTACGCCTTCACGGCCGAGGGCGATCCGAACACCGGCATCGTCGTCGGCGACGATTGCGTGATGGTGATCGACGCGCAGGCGACGCCGGTCATGGCGCAGACGGTGATCGAGAAGATCCGCACCGTCACCGACAAGCCGATCCGCTACGTCGTGCTGACGCACTACCACGCGGTGCGCGTGCTGGGCGCCTCGGGCTACGATCCGCAACACATCATCTGCAGTGACGCCACGCGCGATCTGATCGTCGAGCGCGGCGCGCAGGACATGAAGTCGGAGATCCAGCGCTTTCCGCGCCTGTTCCGCGCCGTCGAGTCGATCCCCGGCCTGACCTGGCCGACCATCACCTTCCACGAGCGCATGACCATGTGGCTGGGCAGACTGGAGGTGCAGATCATCCATGCCGGGCGCGGCCACACCAAGGGCGACACCATCGTCTGGCTGCCGCAGGAGAAGACCTTGTTCAGCGGCGATCTGGTCGAGTTCGCCGCCACGCCCTACGCCGGCGACGCTTATTTCGAGGACTGGCCGCACACGCTACAGACGTTGCGCGACCTGAAGGCGGCGGCGCTGGTGCCGGGCCGCGGCGACGCGCTGATGGGCGCCGAGCAGGTAGAAGCGGGGCTGAGCGGCACGCAGAATTTCATCGCCGAGCTCTACGCCGAGGTGAAGAAGCGCGCCGATGCCGGCGGCGATCTGAAGGCGGCGTATGATTCGGCGGTCGCGGCGATGCGGCCGCGCTACGGCAACTGGGTGATCTTCGACCACTGCATGCCGTTCGACGTGTCGCGCGCCTACGACGAGGCCAAGGGCATCGCCGACCCGCGCATCTGGACCGCCGAGCGCGACATCGAGATGTGGAAGGCGCTGGAGCAGCAGGCGTGACTCTCTTTCTCCCTCTCCCCGCGCGCGGGGAGAGGGTCGGGGTGAGGGGGAGTCTCGAGTTGCGCACCGCCATCGTGCGCCACTTGCATCAGCCCCTCACCCCAACCCTCTCCCCGCACGCGGGGAGAGGGCGTGCAGGCAAGTGATCGATGGCCTCCTACACCTATCCCAAATACGCCTACGTCCCGCCGCCCGAGCTGGTGCTGAAGCCGGGCGGGCCGCAGACCGCGCCGGTGCTGATCGTCGGCGCCGGGCTGGTCGGGCTGACGCTCGCGCTCGACCTGGCGCTCAAGGGCATCCAAGTCACCGTGCTCGACGAGGACGACACGGTCAGCATCGGCAGCCGCTCGATCTGCCAGGCCAAGCGCACCTTGGAGATCTGGCATCGGCTGGGCGTCGCCGATCGCATGGTGGCCAAGGGCGTGACCTGGGACCAGGGTGAGGTGCTGCTGGGCGACGAGCCGCTTTATCGCTTCAACCTGCAGCCCGAGTCGGGCCATCGCTTCCCGGCCTTCATCAACCTGCAGCAGTATTACTGCGAGCAGTACCTGGTGGAGCGCTGCATCGCCGAGGACAGGGTTGACCTACGCTTCCTCAGCAAGGTGGTCGGCGTGCGGCCGGGCGACGAGCATGTCGAGGTCGATGTGCAGACCCCCGACGGCGTCTACCAGATCCGCGGCCAGTGGCTGGTGGCCTGCGACGGCGTGCGCAGCCCGGTGCGCACCCTGCTCGGCCTGCCGTACGAGGGCGAGGTGTTCGACGATCAGTTCCTGATCGCCGATATCCGCATGACCGCCGACCTGCCGAACATCCGGCGCTACTGGTTCTATCCGCCCTTCCATCCTACCGATTCGGTGCTGCTGCATCGCCAGGCCGACAACGTGCTGCGCGTCGACTTCCAGCTCGGCCGCGACGCCGACGCCGAGGCGGAGAAGCGGCCCGAGAACATCGACCGGCGTTTGCGCATGATGTTTGGGCCCGACGCGCGCTGGGAACACGAGTGGAGCAGCGTCTACAAGTTCAGCTGCCGCGCCATGCCGCGCTTCGTGAACGGCCGGGTGATCTTCGCCGGCGACGCCGCGCATGTCGTCTCGCCCTTCGGCGCGCGCGGCGGCAATTCCGGCGTCGAGGACGCCGACAATCTCGGCTGGAAGCTGGCGCTGGTGATCGAGGGCCAGGCCTCGCTCTCGCTGCTCGACAGCTACGACAAGGAGCGCGGCGCGGCGGCGCGCGAGAACATCCGCCAGTCGACGCGCAGCACCGACTTCATCACGCCGAAATTCCCCGCCGCGCGCCTGCTGCGCGACGCGGCCCTGTCGCTGGCGCGCGACTTGCCGTTCGCGCGCGCCATGGTCAATAGCGGGCGCCTGTCGCGGCCGGTCGCCTACGGCCAGTCGCCGATCAGCTCGCCCGACGAGGTCATGGCGGTGTGGGACGCGGCCGCGCCTTCGCCCGGCATGCCGTTGCCCGACGCGCCTTTGGGTGAGGGCTGGCTGATCGAGCAGGTCGCCGGCCGCTTCGCCGTGCTCGCCTTCGCCGAGCGCGCCGCGTCGCTCGATGGCGCCATGGCGCGCGCGGTGGCCGAGCTGGCCGGCGGCATCCCCAGATTCACGCCGATCCTGATCACGCACGATGCCTCGGGCGCGCCCGATGGCTGGACCACGGTGATCGACAAGTCCGACCTCGCCGCGCGCCGCTGCGACGCGCGCGACGGTACGGTCTACCTCATCCGCCCCGACCAGTACGTCGCCGCGCGCTGGCGCGAGATGGATGACTCGGCGATCTGGGCGGCCTTGAAGCGGGCGACCTCATGAGCACACTGAAAAGCGATCTCAACCTCGCCAGCCCCGACGACATCTACAATCTGATCGTCGACGCGCACAAAGGGCTCTCGCCCGAGCAGAGTGAGAAGCTCAACGCCGCGCTGGTGCTGTTGCTGGCCAACCATGTCGGCGACGAGGCTGTGATCCGCGAAGCGGTGGCGGCGGCGCGCAAGACCCTCACGGACATCACGCCGACCTAACAGACAGAGGTATCTGGGCCGACATCCTCACACGGTTGTGTTAGAATCGCCTAAGTTCAACACGTGACCCGGTAAGTCTTATGGCAGACACCATCTTTACGAAAGTGGACTACAACCTTGGGTCGCTGATGGACCATATTCAGATGGGCACAATTGGCCTGCCGGACATTCAGCGACCATTCGTCTGGAAGAACGCCAAGGTCCGCAATCTGTTCGACTCGATGTATCGCGGCTTTCCGGTCGGGTATCTGCTGCTCTGGGAAAACGCCAATGTCGATCTTGGCAGAGCTATTGGAACAGATAGCAAACAGAAGACGCCCCAGATGTTGGTTGTCGACGGGCAACAGCGTCTGACATCCCTCTATGCAGTTGTGAAGGGTGTACCCGTCGTCCGGGAGAACTACCAGCAAGAGCTGATTGAAATCGCATTCAATCCGCTGCTGGAAACGTTCGAAGTTGTTGATGCCGCGATCCGGAAAGACAAGTCCTTCATACCCAACATCTCGGTGATGTGGGCGCGGGATGCGGATCTGTTTGCATTGCGGGACCAGTATCTTGCAGACGTCGCTGCCGTTCGGCCGCTAGGTGCGGAAGAGCGTGCTCGGGTCGGCAAGGCGTTCTCGAAGCTGCAGAATCTATTGAGCTTTCCGCTGACCACTCTAGCGCTGTCAGCAAACATCGATGAGGAGGAGGTTTCGGAGATCTTTGTTCGAATCAACAGCGAAGGAAAGAAGCTTAATCAGTCCGATTTCATCCTGACCCTCATGTCAGTCTTTTGGGATCAGGGGCGGAAACAGCTCGAGGACTTCTGTCGAGAGGCGCGCGTTCCAGGTAGGGGGCCATCTCCTTTCAATCACTTCGTTGATCCAGACCCCGACCAGCTGCTTCGCGTCTGTGTCAGCGTAGCGTTTCGTAGAGCTAGGCTACAGTACGTTTATTCCATTCTTCGAGGAAAGGACTTGGAAACGGGGGACTTCAGCATCGAGCGGCGTGAGAGCCAATTTGGGACACTCCGTCGTGCACAAGCGCATGTCCTCAACCTCACCTACTGGCACGATTTTCTGAAGGCCGTTGTCCAAGCGGGATTCCGCAGCGGGCGCACGATTAGCTCAAAGGCAAACCTATTCTTCGCCTACACGCTCTATCTGCTTGGCCGAACTGAGTATCAGGTGCCGGAGTTTGAGCTGCGACGTTTGATTGCTCAGTGGTTTTTCATGACGGCCCTGACAGGTCGATACAGCAGTTCTCCCGAATCGAGGATGGAGTTCGATCTTGCGCGCTTACGAGGGCTTACCAACGCCGATCAGTTCGCCAATGTCCTTCGTGACATCTGCGACGCGAGTCTGACGAGTGACTACTGGTCGATCACTTTACCGAGTGATCTGGCGACTGCTGCGGCCAATAGTCCGTCCATGTTTGCCTTTTTTGCAGCTTTGACGCTACACGACGCGAAGGTTCTCTTTTCGACGCAGAAGGTGGCCGATCTTCTTGATCCTGCGACAAAGTCGAATCGGTCGGCGCTTGAGCGTCATCACCTTTTCCCGAGAGGATACTTGAAGTCGATTGGCGTTACCGACACGCGGGACATAAATCAGATCGCGAACTTCACTTTAATCGAATGGGGCGATAACGGCGAGGTCAGCGACCGGGCGCCGGGAGACTATGTCGTCTCCCTTCAGAAGCGCTTCCGCCCCGAGGATCTGGAACGATTGCACTACTGGCACGCACTGCCGGATGGCTGGGAGACGATGCCTTATGGAGAGTTCCTCAAGCGCCGCCGCGAGAGGATGGCGGCGGTGATCCGAGACGCATACCGGATACTGACGAGCGACCCGAGTCGCTCGCTGCGTGACCCGCAGCGTGTCGACATGAAAGGCCTACTTGCGGAAGGCGAGGGCACGACGACTGAGTTCAAGTCTACCCTTCGCGTCAACCTGCACACGGGCGAGAATGATTCCAGAATGGAACTCATGGTCCTTAAGACCATCGCGGCGTTCCTAAACACCAAAGGTGGAACCTTGGTCATTGGCGTTGCCGACGACGGAGAACCGGTAGGTATCGAGGTCGACAAGTTTCCCAACGAAGACAAGATGAACCTCCATCTTGTGAATCTTATCAAGGATCGAATTGGGCCATCGTCGATGATGTATATCCATCCTCACTTCGATGACTACGAAGGCGCGCGGATCATGACGATCCGATGCCTGCCGGCTCGCTCTGCTGTGTTCGTGAAAGATGGTGGCGTAGAGCGTTTCTATGTGAGGACCGGTGCAGCGACGTCCGAGCTCACACCACGTCAAACTCAGACGTTTGTCTCGGAACGCTTTTCAGCGTAGCAACCAACTCACCGCCTGAAGCGGCCCATCCAGTCGGCGGCGTAGTCTACCAGCGCGCGCTGGCGCATCAGCCGTGCGGCGGCGGCGCCGACCGTGCCGACGAGCACGGCGCCGGTGTCGCGCTCGAAATCCCCGCCCAGCCGCGCGAAATCCTCATCGTCGAAGTCGAGGTCGTCGACCTCCAGCCAGTGCCGCGTGCCGTCGATCCGGACCGGGCTGGCGAATGTCGCATGACGCTTCGATGGCCACTGCGCGCGGTACTCGGCGAGGTGCAGCGAGGTGTTGCGGTCGTGGCCGACGCCCAGCAGCAGCACGTCGGCGTCGAGATCGCAGAGCCGCGCCAGCGGCGAGCGTTCGCCCATGGCGCAGTCCAAAGCGTGGTCATCGGTGACGAAGGCCGCGTGCGGGCCGCGTGCGGCGCAGGACTGGCGCGGGTGGGCGCTGCGGCGCGCGCCGGGATGCGTGCGGAAGCTCTCGGCGATCGCGCCCATGATGCGCGTCGGCGTGATCGCGGGATCGTAGGCCGGCATCTCGGCGCGGATACGGCCGTGCCACTCCAGCGGCACCGGCGGCGCGACCCAGCTCGCCGGATCGGACAGGCCGCCGCTATGCGTGGGCATCACCAGCGTGCCCTCGGGCCCGAGCGCCGCGCTGAGCGCGGCGACCACCGCCGGCGCGTCGCCGATCACCCAGCCGAGCGACGACAGCGAGGAATGCACGATCATGGTCGCGCCCGGCCGCACGCCCAGCGCGCGCAGATCGGCGGTCAGCGAGGCGGTACTGACCGGCGGGCCGCGCATCAGCGTCGGGGGATGCCGATCAGGCGGCCGGACTTCGCCGGCTTGGGCAATTTGCCGTGCGCTTCGGCCATCAGTGCCAGGCGCTCCTGCACGACCCGACGAAAGGGCGACGATTTCCGGGTCTTGGCGTCGATGTGCATGATCATCGATTCCTGGGTCGAGGCGAGGAAGCCTTCCTCGGCGTGAAACATCTGATGGAACAGATGCAGGCGCTTGGCGTCGTGGTCGAGCAGCTGGGTGGTAAAGCGCAGTGGCGCGCCGCCCCTCAGCTCGCGGTCGTAGGTGATGTGCGCCTCGAGCACGAAGGTCATGCCGAGCTTGTTGTCGATGTAGCGCCGGCCCATGCCGATCTGCGTATGGAACGCGCCGGAGGCGTAGTCGAACGCCTCCATGTAGCGCGCCATGTTCATGTGGCCGTTCCAGTCGACCCACTCGTCCTTGACGATGGCGCGATGGCGATCGAGGGGCGCCGTGAGATCGAGTTCCGGCAGCGCGTAGGGCAGGGGCTCTTCGGGGTGCAACGTGTCGGGCATGGGACTCTGCTACTTGCGACGGATGCCAATGACGCGGCCGGCCTGTTTCGGGCGCGGCAACTTGGCGTGGGATTCGGCCATCAGCTCGAGACGACGCAAGGTCTCGGCCGGCCACGGCGCGGTGCGCCGGCTCTCGAAGTCGATGTTCATCAACATCAACTCGTTGGTCGAGGCCAGGAAGCCTTCGTCGGCGTGGTACATGGCGTGGATGAAATGGCAGCGCTTGGCGTCGACGTCGAGGATCTGCGTGGTGATGCGCAGCGGATCACCCTCCTTGACCTCGCGGTCATAGGTGGCGTGCGCCTCGAGCACGAAGGTCATGCCGATCTTGCGATGGGTGTATTCCCAGCCGATGCCGAACTGGTTGCAGAAGGTGTCGGTCGCCTTGTCGAAGGCGACGATGTAGTAGCCGACATTCATGTGGCCGTTCCAGTCGATCCACTCCTTCAGCACGGTGGCGCGATGGCGGTCGAAGGGCGCGGCGAGGTCGAGCGGCTCGATGGGATAGGGCAAATCCGTCATGGCGCGGACCTTAGCGAAGCGTGACGCGCATGCAAGCTGGGACCGCCGGCGTCTCGCCGGCTCATGAAGATGCCGGCGGGACGCCGGCGGTCCCAGTCATGGAATCCGAAGCAGCTCGTCCGCCACCAGATCGGGCGCGGAGAGGATGCAGTTGTGGCCGGCCTCGATCGGGCGGAAGCGCACGCCGGGTGTCGCCTGCGCGCGTTCGTGGCTGCCGGCGGAGACCGGGTAGCGCGGCTTGGTGCAGGCGATATAGGTGATCGGCAGGCCGTTACCGGGTTCGTTCTTGATGCGCACCGGCTCGGTGTAGCAGCGCACCGGATGTGGCGTGAGACGTTCGTGGGTCCATTGCGCCAGTGCGGGGTCGTCGATAATCAGGCTGGTGACCGGCGCGAAAGGCAGCACGTCGGTGCCGTTGACCTGGTAGATCATGGTCTGGCGCTTGGCGGCGATGCGCTCGGGGATGCGGCCGAAGATCGACTGGCCGTCGCGCGCGATGCCGCCGTCGATGATCACCAGATGCGCCACGCGCGAGGGATCGCGATCGACCACGATCTGCGCGATCAGGCTGCCGAAGCTGTGGCCGACCAGCACGACGTCGCGGAGATCGTTGTCGCGCAGGCAGGCCAGCGCGTCCTCGGCGCAGCTCTCGTTGCCGATCTCCGGCGACAGCTCCGCCGCGCGCTCGGCGACGCCGCGAAAGCTCGGCGCGTGCACGGTGTGGCCGGCCGCGCGCAGCCGTTCGGCGACGAATTGCCAGGTCCAGCCGCCCATCCAGGCGCCGGAGAGACAGACATAGGTGCGGGGGGTGGTCATGCGAAGGAAGAGAAATCACCACAGAGACACAGAGAGCACGGAGGATGAGAAGACAGAGAATTCTCCGGTTTTTTCTTCCTCTGTGTCTCTGTGTCTCTGTGGTTTACGTTCTTAATTCTTCACCGTGAGCTTCATCACCTCGCCGATGTCCTCGACGCTGTCGAGGTCGCGGCAGAGTCGGGTAAGCTGGCTGGTGCGCGCCTCGCCCAGGATCGGCGTGACCAGGGCGCGGAACTTGGACTCCAGCTTGGCCCATTGCGCGTCGAGGTCGGTCATCGGGATGCCGACATCGGTGGTCTCGCTCAACGTGCGGCCGTCACGCAGCTTGACCACAACCTCGGCGGCGCTGTTGTGATCGTGGTGGCGCGTCTCGACCACGACCTTGTCGCGCAGCGCCACCAGTTCAGGGTCTCGCGTCAGCGCCTCGGTGTAGACGCTATCGTTCGAGGTGTCGCGGCCGGCCAGCGCCATCGCCGCGGTGAAGCGCAGCGAGAACTTGATCTCCAGCCCGGTCTTCGGCTCGGCGATGTTGCACACCTTGAGATGGCCGGGATCCACACGCAGCGTGACGCGCTCGATCTCCTCGCCGCGCAGCTTGTGGCGCGCCTTCAGGGTCTTCAGCGCCTCGATGCTGGAATGCGTGAGGTAGCAGGCGGCGTGGTACTTGAAGACGGTGTCCGTCGTGTGGAACCCGCCCGGCGGATCGGCCAAGGCCGCGGCCGGCGCCGGCGTCGACGAGGCGGTGGCGACGAAGCCCTGCGGCACGTCGAGGATCGAGGTGTTCGAGGTGAAGCCCTTCGCCGCCCAGCGCGCCGCCTGCAGCCCGCTCTGCGCCGCCTTGCCGGCGTGCAGCGGCTTGCACATGGTGCCGAAGGTGCTCTTCAGCCCGGCGGCCTGCGTGCCGGCGATGCCCATGGCCTGGCGCGTGCGCTCGATGTCGAGGCCCAGCAGGTTGGCGCAGGCCGCCGCCGCGCCGAAGGCGCCCAAGGTGCCGGTGTTGTGCCAGCCCTTGTCGTAGTGGCTCTTGCCCACCAGCTCGCCCAGCCGGCATTCCATCTCGATGCCGGCGACGATCGCGGTGATCAGGTCGCGGCCCGACATCTTCTTGCTCTCCGCCAGGGCCAGCACGGCGGGCGCCACCGGCACTGTGGGATGGCCGCCCATGGTGAGGTTGACGTCGTCGTAGTCGAGCGCGTGGCTCATCGCGCCGTTGATCAGCGCGGCGTTCGACAGCGAGGTGCGCATGCCGCGGCCGATCACCGTGGCCTCGGCGCGCCCGCCGTCTTCCTCGGCGATCTCGCTCAAGATGTCCGACAGCGGCTCGTCCATGCCGGAGAGCGTCACGCCGAGGAAATCGAGCAGGCATTGCTTGGCCACCGTACGGGCCTGCGGCGTCAGATGCTGGAAGCGCAACGCGGCGGCCTTCTCGGCCAGCGCCGCCGTGACGTTCACGGCCTCGGTCATGGTGGGTCCTCCCATGCGGTTCGTGGCGCGCATCGTGTCGCAGCGCGCGGCCCACGGCAACGGCCGCTGGCGCATACCTCTTTCGGCGTTTTCCTCCCTCTCCCCGCACGCGGGGAGAGGGTCGGGGTGAGGGGCTGATTCGGTGGCGCACGACGGCCGTACGCAACCCGCGACTCCCCCTCACCCCAACCCTCTCCCCGCGTGCGGGGAGAGGGAGCCATATGCGATGGTCGCGCCTTCTTGTCCCGCATCGCGGAATCGCGCCATGGATGTTCAGCGCGTTTG
This sequence comes from uncultured Rhizobiaceae bacterium, assembly GCA_964437145.1. Classification (GTDB taxonomy): domain Bacteria; phylum Pseudomonadota; class Alphaproteobacteria; order Reyranellales; family Reyranellaceae; genus JAFAZJ01. The sequence continues at coordinate 11,231 of CAYTFW010000115.1, read as the reverse complement.
ATCTGATAGGGTGGGCCACCAACCCCAGGGAGGCCCCCATGGCCGAGATGAATCGCCGTGTGCTCCTGAAGTCCCGGCCGCAGGGCGAGCCGGTGCCGGGCAATTTCGAGGTCGCCGACGCGCCGCTGCCGGAGCCGGGCGAGGGCGAGTACCTGTCGCGCACCATCTGGCTGTCACTCGACCCCTACATGCGCGGGCGCATGTCGGAGGCCAAGGGCTACGCCGCCAACACCGGGCTGGGCGATCCGATGGGCGGCGGCACGGTCGGCCAGGTGATCAAGTCGCGCAACGCCAAGTTCAAGGAAGGCGACTACGTCTCCGAGTACAGCGGCTGGCAGAGCCACGCGGTGTCGAAAGGCGCCGGCGTGATGAAGCTCGATCCCAAGGCGGCGCCGCTCTCGACGGCGCTGTCGGTGCTGGGCATGCCCGGCATGACCGCGTGGTGGGGGCTGATGCATATCGGCCAGCCCAAGCCGGGCGAGACGGTGGTGGTCTCGGCGGCCTCGGGCGCGGTCGGCTCGATGGTCGGCCAGGTCGCCAAGATGAAGGGTTGCCGCGCCGTGGGCATCGCCGGCGGCAAGGACAAGTGCGACTACGTGGTGAAGGAGTTGGGCTTCGACGCCTGCGTCGACTACAAGGCGCGCTCCGGTGATCTGTTCAAGGCGATCCGCGAAGCCTGCCCGAAGGGCATCGACATCTATTTCGAGAACGTCGGCGGCGCGGTGCAGGCGGCGGTGATCCCGCAGCTCAACGACTTCGCGCGCGTGCCGCTGTGCGGCCTGATCTCGTCCTACAACGAGATGCAGATGAATCCCGGGCCGGACTGGCGGATGCTGCTGATCAAGCGCGCGCTGGTGAAGGGCTTCATCGTCAGCGATCACTTCGCGCAGATGCCGGAGTTCTGGCAGGAAGTGCCGCCGGCGGTGAAGAGCGGCAAGATCAAGTACCGCGAGGACATCGTGAAAGGCCTCGACGCCGCGCCCGACGCCTTCATCGGCCTGCTCAAGGGCCGCAACTTCGGCAAGCTGCTGGTGCAGGTATCGGACGATCCGACGCGGACGTAGACGCGCGGCCACCTCCCTCTCCCCGCGAGCGGGGAGAGGGTCGGGGTGAGGGGCTGATTCAAGTGTCGCACAATCGTCGTGCGCAACCTGAGACTCCCCCTCACCCCAACCCTCTCCCCGCAGGCGGGGAGAGGGGGTGTAGATGAAATCGACAAGTCGGATTGCGTGAAGGAACAGTCAGAGTCATGAGCGAGAAGAAAGCACCGTCGACGCCGTTGCCCGCCACCACGGTGCTGCTGGTGCGGCCGAAGAACAGGGGCGATGCCAACTCGCCGCTCGAGGTCTTCATGGTGGTGCGCCATCACAAGATCGATTCGTTCTCCGGCGCGCTGGTGTTTCCCGGCGGCAAGCTGGAGGACGCCGACGCCGATCCGCGGCTGCGCGCGCGCTGCGCCGGCGCCCAGGGCATTCCCGACGCCGAGCTCGCCTTCCGCGTCGCTGGCATCCGCGAAGCCTTCGAGGAATGCGGCATCCTGCTGGCGATGAAGCGCGGCGATCAGGCGCTGATCGGCGCCGCCGAGCTCAAGCCGATCGAGGATCGTTGGCGCGACAAGCTCGCCAAGGACGACGCCAGCATCGTCGACATGGTCGAGGCCGAGGATCTCGTGCTCGCGGTCGATCGCATGACGCCCTTCGCGCACTGGATCACACCGGCGATGGTGCCCAAGCGCTTCGACACCTGGTTCTTCGTCGCCGCGGCGCCGGTCGACCAGGTGGCGCTGCACGATGGCTCGGAGTCGGTCGACTCGGTGTGGATCGAGCCGCTGCTCGGTGTCGCCGAAGCCGATGCCGGCAGACGCACCATGGTGTTCCCGACGCGGCAGAACGTGCTGATGCTGGGCGAGGCCAAGACCGTCGCGGACGCCATCGCGCAAGCCAAGGCACGCCGCATCGTCGACGTGCTGCCCTGGCTGAAGACCGAAGCCGACGGCTCGGTCTGGCTCAACATCCCCCCCGACGCCGGCTACCCCATCCACCGCGTGCCGCGCGAGAAGATGGCGAGCGGTTGAGGCACACCCCTCACCCCCGACCCCTCTCCCGCAAGGGGAGAGGGGAGGAAGACCTCGACGCTCAGGTCCCCCTCTCCCCTCGCGGGAGAGGGGTTAGGGGTGAGGGGGCGCCGCTTATGCGGTCACCATGATCGCCGTCCTCGAGATCATCCTGCCTGTCGTGCTGCTCGGGCTGGCGGGGTTCGTGCTGGCGCGCTCGGCGCTGGTGAGCGAGGAGGCGGTGCGCGGGCTGGCCAACGTCACCTTCTACATCCTCTTCGCCGCGCTCCTGTTCCGCTCGATGGCGAAGGTGCGCATTGAGTCGCTCGATCCCGCCATCCTGCTGGCTTTCTTCAGTGGCGTGGCGCTGGTCTTCGCCGCGCTGATGCTGATCGGCCGCTTCATGCTCAACATGGGTCTCAGCGACCAGGCGATCCTGGCGCTCTCCGGCTCGTTCTCCAACGGCGTCGGCCTGGGCATCCCGCTGGTCACCCTGGCCTACGGCGAGGCCGGCCTGGTGCCGCTGCTGATGATCATCAGCGTGCATTCGCTGATCATGCTGACCCTGGCCTGCTTCCTGATCGAGATCGACCGCCAGGATCGCGGCGGCATCGCGCGCCGCATGGGCGCCGCCACGCTCACCATGTTCAAGCACCCGGTGCTGCCGGCGATCTTCGCCGGCCTCGCCTGGGGCGAGCTGACGCGCCGCGTGCCCGGCCTCGCCCTGCCCGAGGTGCTCGACAAAGCGCTTGCGCTCGCCGCCCAGGCCGCCGCGCCGGTGGGCCTGATCACCTTGGGCGCCTCGCTGGCGCATGTCGGCATCCGCGGCCATTGGCGCGAGGGCGTGCTGACCTCGACGGCCAAGCTCCTGGTGCTGCCGGTCGTGGTCTACCTGCTGGGCCGCTACGTCTTCCGGCTCGAGCCGCTATGGCTCACCATCGCCGTGATCGACGCCTGCATGCCGGCCGGCGCCAACGTCTACATGATCGCCCAGCGCTATGGCGTCGGCGTCGGCCGCGCGACCAACGCGGTGGTGCTGTCGACGGTCGCCAGCGTGGTCACGGTGAGCGTGGCGTTGGCGTTGTTGCGGTGAGCGGTGTCGGGCGCGATCTGTTAGACTGAGGCGTCTGTCGTCCCGAGCGCAGCGAGGGACGACAGACTCCGCTTCACTGAGATGCCTATCATGTCGAAGTTGTCGACTATCACCAGGCGCGGAACGCTGCCGCCGCTGTATCCGGGCCGGCTCCTGCGCCGCGAAATGATGGCGCGCGACCTGTCGGCCAGCGCGCTGGCGCGCGCGTTGCGCATACCGCCGGGGCGCATCGTCGATATCGTCAACGGCAAGCGCGCGATTACAGCGGAAACGGCGCTGCGGCTCGGCCGCTATTTTGGCAATGGCGGTGGCTTCTGGCTGACCCTGCAAGTCAACCACGACCTCGCCTCGGCAGAACGCGAGCACGGCGCTCGTATCGCAGTCGAGGTGCCAACGGCCGCGTGAGGCGCCGATAGTCCACTCTTCGTTTTGTCAGTGCATGAACTCGTCAGGCTTTGACTATGGAAAAGGATAGCGAACCACAATCGAGCCACGCCGCGAGCGCCGATCAGGATTGGCCGGCTCTCTATCGTCGCGCCTTCGCCGAGTTCGGCGGTCGCGCGCTATGGAACGTGCGCGAACTCGACACGCCGACGCCGAGGGATGCTCTGGCGGTCGCGCGGCAGCTCCGGATCGAGGGCGATCTCCAAGCTCGCGCGTTCGCCGAGCGGCTGGAAAAGATCGTCGGTGCCGATCTCTAGATACCAGTCGGCCGTTCTGGGCGTCATCGCGCGAACCCACGATCCCGAGAGCTACGTCGCCGGCGATCTCCCGATCCAGCGCACCGGGCCGCGGAGATCGAAGGATATCGACATCTTCCATGAGCGCGAGGAAGCGGTGGCGCGCGCCGCCGCGCGTGACGCCGAGTTGCTGGCCGCGGCGGGCCACACCCTGACCTGGCTGCGACGCGAGCCGGCACTCCATGCGGCGCAGATCGCGCGTGGCACGGACACCACGAAGCTCGAGTGGGTCGTCGACAGCGACTATCGATACTTTCCGACGGTCAGCGATCCGGAGTTCGGCTATGTGCTGCATGTCGTCGATCTGGCGGTGAACAAGCTCATGGCTGCCGCGTCACGGCGCGAGCCGCGCGATGTCGTCGATCTCGTGCGCCTCCACCAGCACCACCTGCCGCTTGGCGCCATCGTCTGGGCGGCCGTGGCTGTCGCGCCGGGCTTCACCCCGGAAGGGCTTCTCGCCGAAATCCGGCGCAATGCCCGGTATGTCGCCGAGGACTTCCGCTTCCTGCGAAGCGACACGGCGATCGACGGCGAGATCGTCATGCGCGCGTTGCGATCGGCGCTGGACGAGGCCGAAGCCTTTGTGTCGCGGATGCCGACGGAGGCGGTAGGGACGATCTATCTGAAGGACGGAAAGCCCGTCATGCCCGATCCCGCCGCACTCCGTTCCTATGTGGCGCACAAGCCGCGCCAGCGCGGTCATTGGCCGACCGCGTCGGACATCACATCGGCGATGCTCGATCGGCTCCAGTGGCCGATACCGTAGCGTCGCATTCGATCAAGCGGACTCGTCTGTCATCGTCAGGGCTATCTGCGGCCCAGTTGCGCAGGCAGTTGCGAATCGTCAAATTGACTTGGCTTTACCTTCTCCTGAAGCGGGAACCATACATCACCGCATCAACTACAAAATGTGACCGCGCCCCATGTCAGTGACTCGACTGCAATACGACATCACCCATGTAACCAACTCCTGCGGTTCCTCAAAAACATGCATGAGCGCTTGGGAAACCATAGGGTTGTTCCCAATCGATAGCATCCGTCGAACGTCTGTTTGTAGACCTACACAGGGTTTGCCCAAGGCATGCATGAATCCGATCTCAAATGCGACTCCGTCGTCGACACCAGGTCCATTCAACACTGCTACGAGAAGATTAGACTTTGTCATGGCAGCCGTGTCCTGGGCGAAAACCCTTCGCTCAGCGACAATCTGTGGAACGCCTGCGGCCATCATCTCGGCAAGCAAGGCTCCGTCCCGTTGCGGGAGAAAGACCGACGCACCTTGCTCCAGCATCGCCGCCACCTCCAGATTGAACGCTCTGTCGTGCGGGCTAAACAACGGTGCAGCGTAGTAGATGTTGACCGTTTTCATGATTTGGCTTCCGCAAACGACTGGAGAGTAGCCTCAACATCCACGGGACTATAGTCCCCAAGGAAAACCACCTTCGCGATCTCCCTCGCTACATCATTCGCATCCCTTCCTCTGGTGCAAATGACCGATCTGCTTACAATTCCGTATACTTCTCCGATACTCTTGACAAGATCGTTCAGTTCCGCGTCCTCCCAGTATTTATGTTTGAAACTATTACGCACTCTCAAATCCGTAAGTTCGCAGTCCAGGTAAATGACGTGTCCCTTTTCGATAGAGAAAGTTCCTCCTTCTGTGATTTTCTTTAACAGCCTGGTCGCTTTGGTCGACCGACTCCCTGGGAACGTCAGGGGATCGAGCGGACATCGGTCTACGATGTGGACCCCCTCCCGAGCCCCTCTCAGCGCAAAGTTCTTTTTTCGGAACTGCTCGGCTATCCACTTATCCATCGGGCCAATTTTGTTTCGCGCAACTTGCTTTTGTGGCTTAGCTAATTCTGGAAGCCGCTCATCGATCCACTCATCATACGTAATGAGATTTCGGAAATTTGATGCTGCCGTCGTCTTACCTGCTCCGATCGACCCAACAACATAGTACACAAACTTCCTGGTGACGTTTGGGAACTGCAGCTGAAACGACCCTTCGGGCATGCTAACTAGATTAGCAAGAGTCCTTATGCCATCGGCAGTAAGGAAGAGAGTATAGAGATTGTACGAAGTAAAGTTAGTGCGGAATATCTCCTGACGAGTCACTTCGTCTAGCTCATCTTTCTTGGGTAGGAAGTGAACAATATAGTGGACGTGGCCAGGATTGGTGACCGCATTCTGGCGCAGCAAGCTTTGAAGAGTCGTGTCATCTAGTGACAGTCCTATCAAAAGACAGGTATTCCGAAACAAATGGTTGGAGAGATGTAAGTACTTGCCGTTGGCGGCGCTTATTAGCTGATCCTGGAAGGCGTCACTCGAAAAAACCACCTCAGCGCTTGCCCCGTCGGCAAAACTAGAGGGCAGGTAACCATTGGGATGGTACACGACGCTGCTATCATTCTGAAACTGCGCATTTGGTTTGTCTGTTACCTCGTATCCGCGAGTACGAATCTCCTCATCCTCAGTTCGGGAATGGATAAGAAGTTTCTCAAGCGTGTCGTCAAAATTATAGTTCACCGTTAGCGGGGATCTTTTGATGATGTCGCGGAACGCTGTAAGGTAGGGATGATCTTCTATTGTCTTCTTCCGTCGTTTTGCATTTACGCCTTGATAGAGTTGCCGGTGAATCGCCTTGAGCCAGTCGCTCTTGATTTGTTGCTCATCCAGAAAGGTGAGCGATCCGGATAAGCCACGCTTATGCATCTGCCGCAGACGGAAATGATCAAAAAGAATATGGGTGATCGACGCTAACGACTTAGGAGCTGCTTTGGGCTTCTTCTTCATAAGCCGAGCGAGAATTTTGGCGGCTCCAACACTCTCATCCCGTCCAATACGATTGACGAGTTCAGGCCAATCCGGAAAGCCAAGGTCCTTGCTCGCGCCGGACCCAAAAATAAGGCCTAGGCGGCTACGCCGATGCTGTGCGCGTAGATGGACCACGGCTTTCGGTGCCGAGAGCATCACCTGCTGCATGCTGGCAGCTTTTCGCCGTGACGCTGCACGCTTAACCATCGACCTCCGCCTCCCCCCGAAAGAGACTTAGCTGTGCCCGATCCTGAGTCGCCTGCGCTTCTTTCCATCCTGGTGGCGCAATTGACTGCTCAATCCGGGCCGTTCGCCCAATGGTAGCATTAATATAACACTCAAGAACGTCAAGGAACTCCGGTCGCGGCCTTGCGAATAAGTGATCCAGGTTCCAGAGGCCACTAACAGCGATCCTCCATTCATCGCTCAGATCGCCCAACCACGTCACCACCGGTTGGCTATGCGGACTCAGCAGATTGGTTCTAGACAAGAGGCCAATGATGTTTCGTTCCAGGTATGCACGGTCGCTTCGGGGTCCTGGCGCGTCGGGTACATCTAGCCACAGCAATTTCATTCCGCCGACTATCGCTGAAACTTGACGCTCCAAGGTGGCTTCGGCGTTTCGAATGTCTGCTGGTGCCGATTGGCCAACCCCCCAAGTCGAAAGCGACACCGCTCCTAGATCTCCCCTCCGAAGAAGAGCACGCCCCAGATGTGAGCGAAAGATTGAGGAGCGGTGGCTGCCACCACCATGCCCGGCGCCCCGGTGAGTGCTGATGCGGTCCCATAGCGTTGTTCTGGAGCCCTGACTTACCGCGTGAGTTCCCACGCGAGTAATTCTCTTCCTCTCACGAGGGTCGAGTTCCTCGAGCACGATGTATACTCCGCGCTCGGGCCACGTGAGGCGCCCCGAGCAATCCCGGATCAACCGACCGCCGCTCTGAGCTCTTTCCAGGCGTCCAATCAGGGTGGAGAAGCGGCGATGCATAGCTGCAAGCTCGAATTCGCCATTTAGATCTCGGAGGTACTGTAAACGTGCGCCGAGACTCCTTGATCCTAAGGGTCGTTCAACGGCAACTCCGCACTGCCTCAATGGATCGAGAAGCGGGGCCACGTAGTCTTCGCCGCCATAGACTACCGCTTTGTCGCCAGCTCGCATTCGCTCAAAAAGCTTAGCCGCAACGCGTTCTCCCCAGGCTAAGCGTCTTTCGGCTGTCATCCCTTTGAGTGTCAGCTCGTAAGGCTCAATTCTCTGACCCAGGTCGAGAAGGCCGTGCTTTGCGGAAAGAATGCAAACTGATTTCGTGCGATCCAGCGCAGCCAATAGCGACTTACGATAAAGGGGAGAGACATATAGTGCGGCCGCTGGGCCTGCGACGGATGCTTTCGTCTTGGCACAAGCCACGAGGGCCAGTTCTGCCATGGCTATCGCACCGGGTCCCATGCATGGGCATGAAGGCGACAGGCATCACAGAGTTTGCAGGGTGTGACAGTACCGTTGGCAATCTGTGGTCGATAGCAACTCCAAGTGTCCCATTCACCGATACCGAGGCTCTTGGCTCTTGCGGCAATCTGCTGTTTGCTCATTTTCAACAACGGAGCTTGCAAGGCAGGCGCTTCCGGATTCGCGATTTGCATCATGCGCTTGAAGGAATCGAAGAATTCCACGGTGCAATCGGGATAGCCTGAAAAGTCCACGCAATTCAGCCCGATCTGGACTTCGTCTGCACCTATCCCCGCAGCATGGGCACACGCCAGGGACAAGAGAACCACGTTGCGGCCTGGAAGAAACGCCGGCGATACGTTCGCTCGCATCTTCTCGACATCCCGATTCACCGGTATCTCGCGTTCGGGCTTAGCCCACTTCAATTGCACCACATCTCGTCGAACTCCGAGACTGGCGCAATGACGCTCCGCGAACATCATCTCAACGCTTAGCCGCTGCCCATAGTCAACACCAAGGCTGATAACCTCATGTCCCTCGGCATGGGCAACAAACAGGCACACGGTGGAATCCATACCCCCGCTGTGCAGAACAAGAATGCGCTTTCGCATGCTCTAAAACCCAACTTTTTCGCCAACGTAGCTCTACGTCGTGAGCGGCATTTTCAGCTGCTACAGAAAATGTGAAGCGAGATTAAGCGGAAGATTTCACATTTCCGTCCCGGCAGCCTTGAGGACATACTTGCTCCACTGTGGATAAAACCCTCGTGGCGCATCTCGGCCGACGGGCGTTTCCAAAGGCTGATCCACAGTGTCGCGACCACCTCGAAAACCCGAGGAGGATCGCGCTGAGCGCGAAGTTTATCGTCGCGAGCGGGGAATTCGTGCCGATGGGAACACACGGCAGAAGCCCCTCGATCGCGCGGATCGCGCCGACGAACGTCGAAGGCCATGATACCGTCGGGACAATGCACCGGCGTCTCGCCGGCATCATGAAAAGGCCGGCCGGCGCCGGTGGTCCTACTATGAATTGTACCCGAGGTTCGGACGCAGCCACCGCTCCGCCTGCTCGATGTCGACGCCGCGACGCTGCGCGTAGTCCTCGACCTGGTCCTTGCCGATGCGCGCGACGCCGAAATACTGCGCCTCGGGATGCGCGAAGTAGTAGCCCGACACCGCCGCCGTCGGCAGCATGGCGAAGCTCTCGGTCAACGTCATGCCGGCGTTCTGGCCGGCGTTGAGCAGGCGGAACAGCTCGGGCTTCTGGCTGTGGTCGGGGCAGGCGGGATAGCCCGGCGCCGGGCGGATGCCGCGGTATTTCTCGCGCACCAGCTCGGCGTTGCTGAGCGCCTCGTCCGGCGCGTAGCCCCACAAGGTCTTGCGCGCGCGCTCGTGCAGGCGCTCGGCGAAGGCCTCGGCGAGGCGGTCGGCCAGCGCCTTCAGCAGAATGTCGGAGTAGTCGTCGTGCTCGGCCTTGAAGCGGGCGAGGTGATCCTCGATGCCGTGGCCGGCGGTGACGGCGAAGCCGCCGATCCAGTCGGCGTCGGGCGAGACGAAATCGGCCAGGCACATATTGGGCCGGCCGGCGCGCTTCTCGACCTGCTGACGCAGGAAGAACAGGCGCGAGAGTTCCTTGGTGCGACCCTCGTCCTCGTAGAGCACGACATCGTCGCCGACGCGTCGGCAGGGCCAGAAGCCGACCACGCCCTTCGCCGTGAGCCACTTCTCGCGCACGATGCGGTCCAGCATCTTGCGTGCGTCGGCGAAGAGCTTGCGCGCGCTCTCGCCCACCACCTTGTCCTCGAGAATCGCCGGATAGTTGCCGGCGAGCTCCCAGGCGCGGAAGAACGGCGTCCAGTCGATGCGCTCGACCAGCTCGTGCAGCGGATACTCGGCGAAGACGCGCGTGCCGGTGAAGGCCGGCTTGGGCGGCGTGTAGCTCGACCAGTCGATCTTGAAGGCGTTGGCGCGCGCGTCCTCGAGCGAGACCAGCTTTTCCTTGCTGCCGTCGCCGCGCTCGATACGGATCGCCTCGTACTCGGCCGCGACCTTGGTGGCGAAGTCCTCGGCCTGCGTGTCGGAGGTCAGCGCCGTGCAGACGCCGACCGCGCGCGAGGCATCGAGCACGTGCACCGTCGGGCCCTGGTATTTGGGCGCGATGCGCAATGCGGTGTGCACCTTCGAGGTCGTGGCGCCGCCGATCAGCAGCGGGATCTTGAAATCCTGCCGCGTCATCTGCTCGGCCACGGTCTGCATCTCGTCGAGCGAAGGCGTGATCAGGCCGGAGAGGCCAATGATGTCGGCCTTGTTCTCGTTGGCGGCCTTCAGGATGTCCTGGAAGGGCACCATGACGCCCAGATCGATGACCTCGAAATTGTTGCACTGGAGCACGACGCCGACGATGTTCTTGCCGATGTCGTGGACGTCGCCCTTGACGGTGGCCATGACGATCGTGCCCTTGGCGCGCTGGCCCTCGCTCTTCTCCGCCTCGATATAGGGGATCAGGTGCGCCACGGCCTTCTTCATCACGCGCGCGCTCTTGACCACCTGCGGCAGGAACATCTTGCCGGCACCGAACAGATCGCCGACCACGTTCATGCCGGCCATCAATGGGCCTTCGATCACCTCGATCGGCTTGGCCGCGACCTGGCGCGCCTCCTCGGTGTCGTCGACCACCCACTGGTCCATGCCCTTGACCAGCGCGTGCTCCAGCCGCTTCTCGACCGGCCACGACCGCCATTCGGCGTCGACGGTCTCTGCGGTGGCGCCGGTGCCCTTGTACTTGGGCGCCAGCTCCAGCAGGCGTTCGGTGCCGTTGGGCGTGCGGTTGAGGATCACGTCCTCGCAGGCGTCGCGCAGCTCTTGCGGGATCTGGTCATAGACCTCGAGCTGGCCGGCGTTGACGATGCCCATGTCCATGCCGGCCTGGATGGCGTGGTAGAGGAACACGGAGTGCATCGCCTTGCGCACCGGCTCGTTGCCGCGGAAGGAGAAGCTGAGGTTCGACACGCCGCCCGAGATGCGCGCGTGCGGGCAGGTCGCCTTGATCTGCCGCGTCGCCTCGATGAAGTCGACCGCGTAGTTG
>CAYTFW010000114.1:0-21082 GCA_964437145.1 uncultured Rhizobiaceae bacterium | reverse complement strand
CCTCCATCACGGATCGACTGTGGGCTCACATCTGACTACTTCTGTCGGTTGGTATAATTGTGCTGCTCCTTGGGATCGAGATAGAGGTTGTAGAGCCGCGCGTAGGCGAAGCGGTCCAAGCTGCCGGTGAAGCCGCCCGGCCCGGCCGCGTCGCTCGCATCGTCGCTGGTCGCCGACAGCACCATCTTGTACTCACCGCAGCGTACCGCCGAGAACGTCTTCACCAGCCAGTAGTAGTGGTACTTGCGGTTCGACAGCCCGTCATCGGCGAGCAGGAACGAGGTCTGGTCGACGCCGTCGATGTAGCGGTCGCTCGGCAGGCGCGCGCTCTCGCCGGCGATGCCCAGCAAGGTCGGCAGGATGTCGTTGAAGTCGAACATGCCGTCGCTCTGGCGGCCCGCTTCGATCATGCCCGGCCACATCATCAGGCCCGGCACGCGCACGCCGCCTTCCCAGGTCGAGCCCTTGGCGCAGCGGAACGGCGTGAACGCGGCGTCCGGCCAGGTCTCCATGTGCGGGCCGTTGTCGGACGACACGAAGATCAGCGTGTCCTCGAGCTGGCCGGTGCGACGCAACGTCTCGACGAGGCGGCCCATGATCGCGTCGAGCTCGAGCAACGTGTCCTTGTAGGGATGACGCGCCGGCGACTTCCCGAGGAAGCTCTCGTGCGGGTAGTTGTCGAAATGGGCGCCGCGCGTGCAGTGGTACAGCAGCCACGGCCGGTCGCCGCCGGCCATGCGCTCGATGAAGCCCTCGGAGTAGCGGCACCATTTCTCGTCGAGCAGGGACAGGACGGGGATCGTCACCTCCTCGACGTCCTGCGCCTTGCCGCCCTTGGTGGCGTGCACGAAGCAGCGGTTGAACGGCATGTTCTTGATCCACTCCGTGCGCGCGTCGGAGTAGACGATCTCCGGGAAGAAGTGTGGATCGCGCCACTCCGTGTACATGTCCGAGACGGAGAGGAAGCCGTAGAAATCGTCGAAGCCGACGTTCTGGGCTTGCGAGGTCTCATTCTCGCCGACATGCCACTTGCCGACGGCCTGCGTCGCGTAGCCGGCGTCCGACAGCAGCTGGGCGATGGTGATCTCGCCCTGCAGGCCGCCAGGCTCGCCGTACATCGGCGGGCGGTGCAGGCCGTGCCGGTTGGGCACGCGGCCGGTGAGCAGCGTGGCGCGCGATGGCGAGCAGGTCGGCTCGGAATAGCAGGAGGTCAGCTGCAGACCGTTGCGCGCGACCCGGTCGAAATTCGGCGTCGGCGCACCCACCGCGACGCCGCCGCCGTAGCAGCCGAAATCGCCCCAGCCGACATCGTCCATCAGGAAGACGAGGATGTTCGGCCGCTTCTTGCGCCGCGCCAGGCGGTCCGCGAGCTTGCGCCGGGCGACCTCCACCTGCTCCTTGTGCACGAATCCCGGTTCGAGATTCGGCGCCACCCGAACGGTGGCCGATGCGATCGGGTCGAACGGGGGCATGCTCCGGTCTCCTTGATGTGGCGGGTCGCTAGTATCCGGAGGCATTGATGCCCGATACGGCGCCGTTGTCATCCCGAGCGCAGCGAGGGATCCAGGGACGATGCCTGGATCCCTCGCTGCGCTCGGGATGACAGTCGCGAATCAGCCGATACTACTCTAGACGGCGTTCCAGTCGGCCGGCGAGGTCCTGGATGAACTGCCAGGCGACGCGGCCGGAGCGGCCGCCGCGTGTCACCGACCATTCGATCGCCTGGGCGCGCAGGCTCTCGGGATCGATGTCGAGGCCGTAGCGCCGCACATAGCCTTCGATCATCGCGAAGTAGGTCGGCTGGTCGGCGTTGTGGAAGCCGAGCCACAGGCCGAAGCGGTCCGACAGCGAGACCTTCTCCTCGACCGCCTCGCCGGGGTTGATCGCCGTCGAGCGCTCGTTCTCGATCATGTCGCGCGGCATCAGGTGGCGGCGGTTCGAGGTGGCGTAGAAGATCACGTTCTCCGGCCGGCCCTCGACGCCGCCTTCCAGCACCGCCTTCAGCGACTTGTAGGCCGCGTCCTGCCCGTCGAAGCTCAGATCGTCGCAGAACAGGATGAAGCGGCGCGGCGCGCGGCGCAGCGTGGCCAGCACGGCCGGCAGGGAGGGGATGTCCTCGCGGTGGATTTCGATCAACGCCAGCGGCCGGCCCGGCACCTCGTCGTTGATCGCCGCGTGCGCCGCCTTGACCAGCGAGCTCTTGCCCGACCCGCGCGCGCCCCACAGCAGGGCGTTGTTGGCCGGGAAGCCCTTGGCGAAGCGGCGCGTGTTGTCGAGCAGCTGCGCCTTCTGCCGATCAATGCCCTGCAGCAGAGCGATGTCGACGCGGCTGACCTGGGGCACCGGCTCCAGGCGATGGCTGTCGACATGCCAGACGAAGGCGTCGGCGGCTTTCAGGTCGGTGTCCTGGCGGGCCGCGGGGGCGAGGCGTTCGAGCGCGTCGGCGATGCGGCGCAACAGGGGTTCATACTCGGCGGTCATGCGGGCGCTGGCGGCTGATGGCGGGGCGGAAGCGGCCGGGAACCTATCCCTAATGCCTTGATCGTCCAAGGCATTTTTCCGACCACAGGGCTTGCGCCCCAGCCCTGGTAATCCCATCTGTCGCGTTGCAATGCGAGGCCGGGTCTGTATAGTCCGGCGTCTTTTTTCCGGCCCCCGTTGCGGGCCCAAAACCGGGGATGCGACATGTTCATCAACGAGGCCTGGGCGCAGGCGGCCGGTGCCGGCGGCGGTATGGACGGGCTGTTGGCGAACATCGCCCCGCTGATCCTCATCTTCGTCGTCTTCTACTTCCTGCTGATCCGCCCACAGCAGCGCCGCGCGCGCGAGCACCGCGAGATGCTGGCCAGCGTGCGTCGCGGCGACCAGGTGGTCACCGGCGGCGGCTTCCTCGGCAAGGTCACCAAGGTTCTGAACGACGCCGAGATCGAGATCGAGCTGGCCGAGGGCGTGCGCGTGCGCGCGCTCAAGGGCACCCTGCAGAACATCGTCAGCCGCGGCGAACCGGCGGCCAAGGAGGCGGCCAACAAGGAGGCCGCCGAGAAGCCGGCCGGCCTGCTGGGCGGCCTGTTCGGCGGCCGCAAGAAGTAGCCGGGTCCCGCCCGGATGCTCAATATCGCGCGCTGGCAGATCTGGACGATCTTCGGCATCACGCTGTTCTGCGTGCTGCTCGCGCTGCCCAACCTGCTGCCGCGGTCGGTGCTGAACCACCTGCCCAGCTGGTACGCCGGCAACCAGATCAATCTCGGCCTCGACCTGCGCGGCGGTGTGCACCTGCTGCTCGATGTCGATACGCGCACGGTCTTCCGCCAGAACGCCATCAACCTTACCGGCACGGCGCGCGAGCGCCTGCGCGAGAAGGGCATCCAGGCGCGCGACATCGTCGCCGAGGCCGGCACGGTGACCGTCACCATCCGCGACGAGGCGCAAGCCAACGATGCGCTCACGGTGCTGCGCGGCCTCGACGCGACGCTGACGGTGGAGCGCACATCGCCCACCACCTTCCGCCTGTCGTACACCGAGCAGGAGCAGGCGCGCCGCCGGCGCGAGATCCTCGAGCAGTCGATCGAGGTGCTGCGCCGGCGCATCGACGAATCGGGCACCAAGGAGCCGTCGCTGCAGATCCAGGGTAGTGACGGCATCGTCGTGCAGGTGCCGGGCGTGCAGGATCCGGCCGAGCTGGAGCGCATCGTCGGCAAGACGGCGCGCCTGTCGTTCCGCCTCGCCGATGTCGACTGGATCCCGGGCTCCCCGGTTGCCGCCAGCGCCGTGCTGCTGCCCACCAAGGAAGGCTGGGACGCTGCGCTGAAGCTGTGGGAGACGCAGAAGCGTCCGGAAGAGAGGGAACTGCGCGCCGCCGACGTCTGCCGCCGCTTCCAGGTGCAGTGCCAGGCGGTGCGCCGCGCCATCATCGTCGGCGGCGAGGATCTCACCGGCGCCAACGCCACCTACGACCAGCAGACCAGCCAGCCGATCGTCGGCTTCCAGTTCAACACCGTCGGCGGCCGCGCCTTTTGCCGCGTGACGACCAACAATGTCGGCATGCCGTTGGCGATCGTGCTCGACGACGTGGTGATCAGCGCGCCGCGTATCAACTCCGCGATCTGCGGCGGCAGCGGCATCATCACTGGCCAGTTCACCACGCAGCAGACCAACGAGCTGGCGCTGCTGCTGCGCGCCGGCGCGCTGCCGGCGACCTTGACCATCGTCGAGAAGCGCACGGTGGGCGCCGATCTCGGCGCCGACGCCATCCGCGCCGGCCTGATCGCCTCGATCGTCGGTACGGTGCTGGTCGTGCTGTTCATGTTCATCTCCTACGGCCCGATCTTCGGCTTCTTCGCCAACCTCGCCATGGTCGTGAACATGATCATGGTGTTCGCCGGCATGTCGGTGCTCGGCGCGTCGCTCACCCTGCCGGGCATCGCCGGTCTGGTGCTGACCGTGGGTCTCGCCGTCGACTCCAACGTGCTGATCTTCGAGCGCGTGCGCGAGGAGCAGGCGGCGGGACGGCAGCCGCTCTCGGCGCTGGTCGCCGGCTACGAGCGCGCGCTGACGGCGATCATCGACGCCAACCTCACGACCTTGATCGCCGGCCTGCTGATGTTCGGCTTCGGCAGCGGTCCGATCCGCGGCTTCGCCGTCACGCTGTCGCTGGGCCTGCTGACCTCGATGTTCAGCTCGACGATCTTCACCCGCATGGTGCTGGGCTGGTGGCTGCGCACGTTCCGGCCGAAAGAACTGGTGATCTGAGGCCGCCATGTGGAAACCGCTCCGCCTCATCCCGACCAAGACTAATTTCGACTTCCTCGGCAAGCGCATCCCGGCGCTGGTGCTGTCGACAGCGATCAACATCGCCTCGCTGATCCTGGTCTTCACCGTCGGCTTCAATTTCGGCATCGACTTCCTGGGCGGCATCGCCATCGAGGCGCGCTCGACCAAGGGACCGGCCGACCTCGCCGCGATCCGCACGACGACCGCCGCGCTGGGCGTCGGCGAGGTCACGCTGCAGGAATTCGGCAACGCCGAGACGGTGCTGGTGCGCGTGCAGCGCCAGGATGCCGGCCCGGCCTGCGTCGCCAACGCCGGCAAGCTGCTGAGCGCGGCGCTGGGCCAAGGCTGGAGCCTGAGGCCGGCAACCGGCGGGCTGGGCGGCGAGATCGAGGTTGGATCACCGCAGCCGCTCAACGACGAGCGCCGTGTCGCGGTGGCGCGCGCCATCGCCGTCAACGACGGCCAGGTGGCGCGCGGCACGGGTGCTTCGACGCGCGTGCTGATGACGCCGGAGCAGCAGGCGGAATGGTGCCAGCAGGTGGCGATCCGCCTGGTCACCGCCGCGCTGGGCACCAACTACGACATCCGCCGCACCGAGACGGTGGGCCCGAAGATTGGCGCCGAGCTGATGCGCTCGGGCATCATCGCGGTGATCGTCACCATGTTCGGGATCGCCGCCTATGTCTGGTTCCGCTACGAGTGGCAGTTCGCGGTCGGCGCGCTGGTGGCGTTGACGCACGACGTGCTGACCACCGTCGGCTTCTTCATCATCACCCAGCTCGAGTTCAACCTGACGGCGCTGGCCGCGCTGCTGACCATCGCCGGCTACTCGATCAACGACACCGTCGTCGTGTTCGACCGCGTGCGCGAGAACATGCGGCGCTACAAGAAGATGTCGCTGGTCGACATGCTGAATGTCAGCGTCAACGAGACCCTGTCGCGCACCCTCATGACGTCGGGCACGGTGCTGTTCGCCATGATCGCCCTGGCCCTGTTTGGCGGGCCGGTGCTGCACAGCTTCTCCTACGCCATGCTGTGGGGCGTGATCGTCGGCACCTATTCCTCGATCTGGATCGCCAACGCCAGCCTGGTCTATCTCAACCTCAGGCCCGAGCGGCTGCGGCCCGACGACGACGCCAAGCCGACCACCACGCCGGCGCGGCCTTGAGGCATCGCCTACCTTCCCCCGCCAGCGGGGGAAGGTAGATGTGCCGCTGTCGCGGCGAGCGAAAGGCCTGTGCCATCGGCATCGGAGGCTCGGGTTCGACGCTCGTAGGCGCGGAAAACGCGGCGTTTTCGGGAACGGGCGTATTCTGGTCCGCATGAACGACCAAAACATCCCCCTCTCGCCCCGTCACGAGCGCTTCGTCCTGGAGTACCTCAAGGACGGCAACGCCACCCAGGCCTATATCCGCGCCGGCTTCTCGCCGCGCGGCGCCCAGCCCAGCGCGTCGCGTTTGCTGCGCCAGCCGCATATCGAGGCGGCGATCGCCGCCGGTCAGCAACGTATCGCCGCCGCGCTGGAGGTCTCCGTCGAGCGCCTGGGACGCGAATACGCCAAGATCGCCTTCGCCAGCGTCGACGACTTCGTCAGCGTCGAAGCGGACGGCCGCCTGCGCGTCGACCTGGAGAAAGCCAGCCGGGCGCAGCGCGAAGGCATCGTCGAGCTGAAGATCGCCAACCATAGCAAACCAGAGCAAACGGTGACCCTGAAGCTGGGCAAGCTGCAGGCGTTGGCGGCGCTGACAAGTCGTATCGGGCTGTTCGCCAAGCAGCCGAAACCGGAACCGGCACCGGTGAATCGCGAGCGCTACGAGATGGCGATTGCGACGCTCGGGGACGAGTTGTGGGAGGCGAAGGAGCACCTGTGCGACGCGGAGGAGGAGCGCGACGAGGCGCGGGCGGCGCTGGCGGCGGCGCACGCCGCGCTCGCCGCCGCCGGCCTCGACGTGCCGGTAGCAGATCCGAATGTTTCTCCTTCTCCCCGCGACGGCGGGGAGAAGGTGCCGAGCGCCAGCGAGGCGGATGAGGGGCTTCCTGGTGCAAGGAGCAACGCCGTCGCTGCTGAGACTCCGCAAAGCCCCTCATCCGCCCTTCGGGCACCTTCTTCCCGCCGTCGCGGAGAGAAGGAAGACTATAGCGATCCCGATGCGTTAGCCCCGCCCGAAGAATCGCCGCCGATCGTGCAGAAGGGGCTGGGGCCGCCCGATCCGCCACAGCCGAAGCAAGCGCCGCAGTCGCCACCGCAGCCGCATGTGGCCGGCGCCGGGAACGGGACGATCTTCTGGAACACCGCGCGCCAGCCGCCGTCAGGCCCCTCCTGGCACGACATCATTCGCAACAGCCGGTTTCCGGGACAATGGGATGTCGCCGACGCCTTTGCGCTTCTCCCTCCGCGAGACGGTATGATCGCGCCATGACGACACCGACCGACAAGACCCTGCCGATGCCCGATCCGTCGGAGCGGCAGGTCATCCAGAGCTACGGCGCCGGCGGCTTCAGGGTCAGCGATGTGCGCCACGACGGTGCGATCATCGTCAGCGCGAGCCGCACGATCGCCTGGGCCGACGCCGCAGTCACGGCGTTGGTGCCCGAGTCGATCGCTGTCGACATCGATGTGCTAGTGATCGGCTGCGGCGCGCGCGCGGCGTTCGTGACGCCGGCGATGCGCGCGACGTTCAAGCGGCGCGGCGTCGCGCTCGAGGTGGCCGACACGCCGGCGGCGTGCCGCACCTACAACATCCTGCTGTCGGAGGGCCGGCGGGTGGCCGCCGCCCTTCTGCCGGTGCCGTGAAACGAAAACGGGGCCCCGCAAGGCCCCGTCGCGTGATGCCGTAGAGCGATGGGCTCAGAGGCCGCCATTCTGCTGCGCGACCATGCAGTACAGCATGGCGATCGACAGCATCGTGTTGATGCGCGAGGTCAGCATGGCGGTGCGCGCCGCCTTGGGCTTCTGGTCGGCCGGGCAGTCGACGAGGCCCAGCGCCTTCTGCTGGTTCGGCCAGATGATGAACCAGACGTTGAAGGCCATGATCAACGCCAGCCACATGCCGATGCCGATGGCGTGCACGCCCTTCTTCAGGATCAGCGCCTCGATCAAGTAGCCATTCATCCACGCCAGCAGCAGGCCGGTGATAACCGTGGCCAGCGCGCCGTAGCGGAACCAGAACAGCACTTCCGGCGCGATGAACTTGCTGATCGCCGCGCGATGCTCGGCCGGCTCGATCTTGGGCACGGTCGGGATCTGCACGAAGTTCAGGTACCAGAGCAGGCCGATCCACATGATGCCCGACACCACGTGCAGCCAGCGCATGATGAAGGTGCCCCAGGTATGATCGATCTTCACGATACCGCCGGTCAGCAGACCGACGATGGCGATGATCGCAATCAACAGGACGAGGCCCGCCAGCAGCGTGCGCCCTAGGGATTGGAGAATGACGGCCATCGCTGGCTCCCCTCTTTAGGTTCTTGTGGGACTCGGTATCGGGATCGAAGGCTATCATATCGGCGAGTCGTTTCAATATGTGGTAGGTCCGCCGTGCGGTCGGACGAGGTATCGCGATGCAACATGGGCCCCCGGGGGGCGACGGCGGGCTGGCAGCCGCCTGGACCTATTGCGCGGCCCAGGCGCGGACCGCCGATCATGGCCGCTGGCTCTGCAGCCTGTTCGCGCCCGAAGCCGCCCGTCGCGACCTCTGGGCGTTGCTGGCCTTCAATGCCGAGATCGCCCGTACCCGCGAGGTGGTGCGCGAGCCGATGCTGGGCCAAATCCGCCTGCAATGGTGGCGCGAAGCGATCGCCGAGGCCTATGGCGGACAGGCGCGTGCCCACCAGGTGATGGCGCCACTGGCCGACGCCATCGCCCGCCGCCGGCCGCCCGTCGAGCGCTTCGAGGCCCTGCTCGACGGTCGCCTGCGCGATCTCGACGACCGGCCTTTTGCGACCCTCGCGGAACTCGAGGCCTATGCCCGGGCGACGTCTGGGACGCTGTCGCTGCTGATGCTGGACATGCTGGGCGTCGACGACGGCGGTGCGCGCGACGCGGCGGTCGCAATCGGCACCGCCTGGGCGTTGGTCGGTCTGGTGCGCGCCACGCCGTATCTCGCCGCCCATCGCCGGTTGATGCTGCCCGCAGATCTGATGGGCGATATCAATCCCGAATCGCTGTTCACCGGCCAGCCCGATGGCCGTCTGGCCGAGGTGCTGCGCGCCGTGGTCGATCGCGCCTCGACGCTACTCGTCAAGGCGCGGCGCCATCGCCGCAAGGTGGCCGCGCCATCGTTGCCGGCGCTGCTGCCGACGCGGCTGCTCGATCGACGCATCGCGCGTATCCGGCGTGCGGATTACCGGATGTTCGACCAGCCCCAGGAAACGCCCTCGGCCCTCGACCCGATCCGCCTGTGGTGGGCGGTGCGCACGGGCCGTTTCTGAGGCACGATAGCGTTATCACAAACAAAGGAGACGACATGCCCACGGCCAAGGCCAATGGCCTCACCATCGCCTACGAGACCTCGGGCGATCCACGCGATCCGACGATCCTGCTGGTGATGGGCCTGGGCGCCCAGCTCACCTTGTGGCCCGACGCCTTCGTCGAGGCGCTGGCGGCCAACGGCCTGCACGTCGTGCGCTATGACAACCGCGATGTCGGCCTGTCGAGCGACTTCGACTCGCTGGGCGTCGTCGACATGAACGAGGTGATGATGAAGGCGATCGCGGGCCAGCCGCTCAGCCCGCCCTACACCGTGGCCGATATGGCCGCTGACGGCATCGGCCTGCTCGACGCGTTGGGCATCAAGTCCGCGCATGTGGCCGGCCTGTCGATGGGCGGCATGATCGTGCCGCATATGGCGACCAAGCACGCCGGGCGTGTCGAGAGCATGACCGTGATCATGTCGAGCTCGGGTCGCCGCGGCCTGCCGCCGGGCAAGCCCGAAGCGGTGAAGATGCTGATGACGCGGCCGATGTCGAACGATCGCGCCGAGATCCTGCGCCACAGCATGGCGCTACGCCGCGCCATCGGCGGCCCGGCCTATCCCGAGAACGAGGTGGAGCTGCGGGCCAAGGTCGAGCGGCAGATCGACCGCCGCTACTACCCGCAGGGCATCGGCCGGCAGTACCACGCCGTCATCGCCGACGGCGACCGCACCAACCTCCTGAGATCGGTGAAGGCGCCGACCCTGGTGATCCACGGCAGCGACGATCCGTTGCTCCCCGTGGAATGCGGCCGCGACGTCGCCGCCTCGGTGCCGGGCGCCGTCATGCACGAGGAGCCGGGCATGGGCCACGATATTCCCGCCGCGCTCTGCCAGCCCCTGGCCGCGCGGATCGCGGCACATTGCAAGGCGGCCAAAGCGCGGCCCGTCGCGGCGGCGTAGAGCGACTAGCCACTCTGTCATCTCGAGCGGAGCGAGGGATCCAAGCCAGCCCTGGATCCCTCGCTCCGCTCGGGATGACAGTCTCGTTCGAGGCGTCAGGCCGCGCGCATCAGCGCGGCACCCTTGTCGAGCAGCGGCAGGACCTTGTCCCTGCCTTCCGGCGGGACGCCGAAGACCACGCGATCGACGCCGGCGTCGCGCGCCTGCTTGAGCGCGTCGGCGTTCATGCCGGCGCCGAAGATGGTGATCGGCACGTCGGCTTCGGCGCGGCCGGCCTCCTTCAGCATCTGGCGGAACGGCGGCAGCATCGAGAGCGTGTCGCCGCCGCGGCCGCCGATCGGCATCCAGCCATTGGCGTAGGCGATGGCGCGCCGCGCGCCCTGCGGGAAGCCGCCGCCGACGATGATCGGCGGATAGGGCTTCTGCACCGGCTTGGGCCACTGCATCATCTCGTCGAACTTCACCATCTCGCCCGAGTATTTCGCCTTTGACTTGGTCCAGATCTCTTTCATCGCCTCGATGCGCTCGCGCACCAGCTTGAAGCGCGTCTCGAAAGCGGTGCCATGGTCGGCCATCTCCTCGGCGTTCCAGCCGCCGCCGATGCCGAACAGCAAACGGCCGTTCGACAGCCGATCGACCGTGGCGACCTCCTTGGCGGTGTAGATCGGATCGCGCTGCTGGACGAGGCACACGCCGGTGCCCAGCTTGATGGTCTTGGTGACCACCGCCGCGGCGCCCAGCGCGACGAACTGGTCGTAGGTGTCGTAGTAGTACTTCGGCAGCTCGGCGCCGCCGGGCCACGGCGACTTGCGGCTGGTCGGAATGTGGCTGTGCTCGGGGAACCACAGCGATTCGTATCCGCGCGCCTCGACCTCGACCGCCAGCTCGTGCGGCTGCATCGAGTAGTCCGTCGGAAACATCGTGATGCCGATCTTCATGCCTGGTCCTCCCGCTGACGACGGCGGGAGACTAGACGCTACTCCGCCGCCTGACGAGTCACGCCGAGCCAGGCGTCGAGATCGGCGAGCGCGCGGCTGGTGATGGCGAGCTTCTTGTCCTTGCCGCGCGGCGGGCGCTTGGCGCCTGGTGGCGTCGGCACGTCGGGGAACAGGCCGAAATTCACGTTCATCGGCTGATAGGTCGCGGCGTCCGCGCCGCCGGTGATGTGCGCCAGCAGAGCACCCAGCGCCGTGGTGCGCGGCGGTGGTGAAGGCTGCGCGCCCAGCCGCTCGGCGGCGGCGAAGCGGCCGGCCATCAGGCCGACGGCGGCGCTCTCGACATAGCCTTCGCAGCCGGTGATCTGGCCGGCGAAGCGCAGGGCGGGTTGCGCCTTCAGCCGGAACGTGCCGTCGAGCAGGCGCGGGCTGTTGATGAAGGTGTTGCGGTGCAGGCCGCCCAGCCGCGCGAACTCGGCGCGCTGCAGGCCGGGGATCATGCGGAAGATTCGGGTCTGCTCGCCGTGCTTCAGCTTGGTCTGGAAGCCCACGATGTTGAACAGCGTGCCGAGCGCATTGTCCTGGCGCAGCTGCACCACGGCGTGCGGCCGCCGGCCGGTACGCGGATCGGTGAGCCCCACCGGTTTCATCGGCCCGAAGGCCAGGGTGTCGCGGCCGCGTTCGGCCATCACCTCGATCGGCAGGCAGCCGTCGAAATAGGGCGTGTCCTTCTCCCACTCCTTGAACGAGGTCTTCTCGCCGGCGATGAGCGCATCGATGAAGGCGTAGTAACCATCGCGGTCGAGGGGGCAGTTGATGTAGTCGGCGCCGTCGCCGCCCGGCCCGGCCTTGTCGTAGCGCGACTGGAACCAGGCGACCTCCATGTCGATCGAGTCGCGATGCACGATCGGCGCGATGGCGTCGAAGAAAGCGAGGTTGCTCTCGCCCGAGAGCTCGAGGATCGCTTGGCTGAGCGCCGGCGAGGTCAGCGGGCCGGTAGCGACGATCACGCTGTCCCAGTCCTGCGGCGGCGCGCCCGCGACCTCCTCGCGGCGGATCTCGATCAGGGGCTCGGCCTCGATCGCCGCCTGCACCGCGCCGGAGAAGCCGTGCCGGTCGACCGCCAAGGCGCCACCGGCCGGCACCTTGTGGGCGTCGGCGGCGCGCAGGATCAGCGAGTCGCAGCGGCGCATCTCCTCGTGCAGCAGGCCGACGGCGTTGTTGGCCGAATCGTCGGAGCGGAAGGAGTTGGAGCACACCAGCTCGGCCAGCGAATCGGTGAGATGCGCGTCGGTGCCGCGCACCGGCCGCATCTCGTGCAGCACGACAGGAACGCCGGCGCGCGCCATCTGCCAGGCCGCTTCGCTGCCGGCGAGACCGCCGCCGATCACATGCACGGGCTTGAACATCGTCGCCGACACCGCTTCAATCCAACCAGGCGTCCGAGGGAGGCGCAGCAATAGTCCCGCCCGTCGACCGGCGCAATCGCCGGCGCGTCGCGGGCGATCGGAGGCTCCATGCCAGTCACGCGCCACAATCCGAAGACCGTGCCGCTCTCCGGCAAATACACCCATGGGGTCGAGCTGCCGCCGGGGCAGCGCGTCCTCTACGTCTCGGGCCAGGTCGGCACCGACGCCAAGGGCAAGGTCGCGGCCGGTATCGAGAAGCAGTGCGACAATGTCTGGAAGAACATCGGCGCGGTGCTGAAGAGCGCCGGCATGGGCTACGCCGACATCGTCAAGGCCAACGTCTACCTCACCGATTCGCGCTACATCGGCGCCTATCGCGCGATGCGCGACAAGTACATTCACGACCCGTTCCCGGCCTCGACCCTGGTGATCGTCAGCGGCCTGGCGTCGCCCGACATGCTGGTCGAGGTCGAGGTCATCGCGGCCAAGCCCTGACGGCGCCGCTCAGGGTGGTGTCCACAGGCCGGCGCGCTCGCCGAACTGGTTGCGCCAGCCGAACCAGTAGGCGTTGTGGCCGGGCACGCGCTCGAGCCGGCGACCATCCGGCGCCACCAGCGCGGATTCGGTGCGCGACCATGTCGTGCCGCCCTCGTCGCGCAACAGGCCGCCGGACTGGCCGCTGAAATTCAGCGCACCGCGCCGGTAGACGCGCACGGTCTCGCTGGCGCCATCGCCGATCGCCACCACGGGCACGGCGCCGACGTGGTCGTTGATCACGCGCCCGCCGGCGAAGGCGCGCACCGGCCAGGCGCGCAGCGCGCCATCGAGACGCACGCCGTAGACGATGTCCTTCGGCTTCAGCCGCTCGTCGACCGCAGCGGCCGGGAACATCAGGCCGGGCCGGGTGAAGTAGTCGCCATAGGGCCTGCCCGGCGCGTAGTCGCGGGTGTGGCCGGTGTCGAGCGACAGCACGCGCGTATCAGGGTGGTCGCGCTTCCATCGCTCCCAGGTGGTGACGACGATCGGTCGGGTCCGCAGCGCGATGCCCGACCCGACCAGCGGCCCGACCGCCGGCGTGCCGCTCAGATGATTCCACAGCGACAACGTCTCGCGGTCGTACATCAACTTGTTGGAGCGATAGAGCAGCCCCGACGAGCCGAACTCGAAGGGTTTGGCGCGGCCGGCGACATGGTTCTCGTAGAGCACGCCGGCGCCGCACAGCGTGCAATAGGCCAACGCCACCGACACGCCGCCGACCACGTCGTTGGCCATCTCGTGCCAATCCATGATGCGATGCGGATAGGCGCGTACGTCGCCACCGATCTCGACACCGAACACCAACTCGCCGGGCCATAGCCAGTTGGCGTCGCCGGCGGCGATGAACTTGGGATTCACCAAGGCGGGGATGCCGTCCTTGGCGACGCCGCCCCAGACGATCTCCTCGAGCCGGATGGCGCGCGGCGCGCCGGGCGAAACAAAGTCGAGGAAGTTGTGGTCGACGGCGTGCAGCAGGTTCGCCTTGAAGACGTCGTAGCCCGCGAAGGGCTCGCGCGGATTGAGCTCCTGCCAGACCATCCAGTCCTGCCAGCCAGGTCCGGCGTCGCGGCCGGCGGCGGCGCGCAGCGCCGGACCGATGATCTCGATGTCTTCGGGATTGAAGAACCACAGATCGAGCAGCGCCGGCACGACATCCGGCCGGCCCAACGCGACCAACCCGCGCAGCGCGGCGCGGTGGCGCTCCTCGTTGGCGGTGAGCGCGTCGAGCGCGAGGCGCAACACGGGCTCGTCACGCGCCCAGGCGCCGCCGGCCAGCGCGGTCAGAGTCATCGCCGACATCAGGCGGCGGCTTATGGGAGTCGGGCGTCGCATGGCGCGACCCTTATCGACCCACGGCCGTGGATCAAGAGCGCGCGGCCGTCGATCCCGATGATGTGACCGCCTGTGTAGCGGCGCGGCGCAGCAGGAAGCGTCGCGCCGGCGCCGAGCGGGTGAGTCGCGCGGCCTCGGCGAAGGCGCGGGCGGCTTCCGCATCGCGGCCCAGCCGACGCAGCAGCTCGCCACGTGTCGCCGGCAGCAGGAAGTACTCCTCCAGCGCCGGTTCGCCGACGAGCGACTCGACTTCGGCCAGGCCGCTCGCCGCGCTGTCGGTCATCGCCACCGCCACGGCGCGATTGAGGCGATGCACCGGTGACGGGGCGAGCGCTACCAGCGCGTCGTAATAGTCGAGGATCGCCGGCCAGTCGGTCTCCGCAAACGTGGCGGCGCGCGCATGCTCGGCGGCGATGCCGGCCAGCAGGTGGAACTCCGAGAGGTGCTCGCCCGTCGCGGCGCGGCGCATGCGCGCGAAGCCCTCGGCGATCGCGGTGGCGTCCCAGCGCGAGCGGTCCTGGTCGGCGAGCAGCACGATCTCGCCCGCGGCGTCTGTACGTGTCGGCAAGCGGGCGAGATGGAACAGCAGTAAAGCCGCCAGCGCCTGGGCCTCGGGCCTGCCGGTGATCGGGTGGTCGGCGAGCAGGCGCGCCAGCCGAACCGATTCGCCGCAGATATCGGCCCGTACCAGCGAATCGCCACTCGCCGCGCCGTGCCCTTCGTTGAAGGCGAGATAGAGCGCATCGAGAACAGGCGCCAGTCGCGATGGCAGCTCGCTCGACGATGGCATGTCGAGCGACAGGCCGCGCTCCTGCACGCGCCGGCGGGCCCGCACCAGCCACTGCGCCACCGCGGCCTCCTCGCGCAGAAGGCCGGCGGCGATCTCTCGGGTCGACAGGCCGCAGCCGACGCGCAGGATCAGCGCCAGCCGCATCTCCTCGGATAGCGCCGGATGCGCGCACATGAACAGCAGGCGTAGTTCATCGTCGGCCAGCTCGTCGGCGAAATGCGCGCTGGGCGGCGCGGGCGCGCGCGTCATCAACTCCCGCTCGATGGCGTCGGCGTGGCGCCGCAAGGTGACGTCGCGGCGGGCGGCGTCGATCGCCAGCCGCCGCGCCGCGGTGTAGAGCCAGGCCGCCGGATCGTCGGGCACGCCGCGATAGGGCCAGACACGCAGCGCCTGCAGCAACGCCTGCTGCGCCAGGTCCTCGGCGAGATCGAGGCGAGGCGCGCCCAGCGCGCGCGCCAGCACCGCCACGAGACGTCCCGACTCGCGGCGGAACAGGTGATCGACCAGATCGCCAATATCGTCCGCCGCGCCGGCCATCGCGCTCAGGTCTCGTGGATCTGGCGGATCTCGATGGCGCCGGTATAGCCCGGCCGGATGTGCGGGCAGCCTTTGGCGATCTCGACCGCGGCGGCGTAGTCCGCCGCCTCGACCATGAAGTAGCCGCCCATCAATTCCTTGCTCTCGGGATAGGGCCCGTCCTTGACAGCGATGGTCGCGCCGGTGTGACGCAGCACCTTGCCGGCATCGTCGCTCAGCTTCTCGCCGGAGATCATCTGGCCCTTGTCGCGCAGACCCTGCGACCAGGCGCGATATCGGCCGATAATCTCCTGCATCTCCGCCGGCGACAGCGCCGTGAACTCGCCGGGCACGCTATGCAGCAGCAGCATGAACTTGGCCATGTCCGTCTCCCTTGGTTGGACATCCTAGAGACGGGCGAGGCGGCGAGGAATCGACAGCCGGTTGCCGATTCTTGGAAATGAGTATATGCTCACCTCATGAGCCTCGCCACTGTCCCGCTCTTCGACGCCCGCGACGGTGGGCCGGCGGCACACGCCTACGCCCGCGCCGAGCGGACGCTGGCGGTGCGTGACGCCTGCCTCGGGTGGGTGCCGGCGGGCGGCGCGCTGGCTCGGATCGGCGATCCGCTGGTCCGTCGTTGGATGCGCCGCTCGGCGTCGCCCTATGTCCAGGACATCGCCGACATCCAGGCGCGGCTCGGACGTTCGGGCGCGTGGACCCTGCACGGCGCCTATCTCTTCGGCTGCACCGCGCTGGCCGACGAAGGCGCGGCCGGCCCGCGGCTGCGGCGCACGCTCGACTGGCCGTTCCCCGGCCTCGGTCGGCTCGCCGAGACGGTGTGGCAACGCGGACCGGCGGGCGACTTCGTCAACGTCACCTGGCCGGGTTTCGTCGGCGTGCTCACCGCGATGGCGCCGGGACGCTTCGCGGCGTCGATCAACCAGGCGCCGATGCCGCGTCGGACCTCGGCCGATTCGCTGCGCTGGACCGACTACGCGCGCAACGCCTTGCGGCCGTTGTGGTCCAAGGACACCTGGCCGCCGGAGCACCTGCTGCGCCATGTGTTCGAGACCTGCGCGACGTTCGACGAGGCGTGCGCTCTGTTGGAGCGGGCGCCGCTCGCGCGCCCGGTGCTGTTCATGCTGGTGGGGACCAAGGCCAACGAACGCGTGGTGATCGAGCGCGAGGAGACGGCGTTTCGCACACGTCGCGCCGACGACGCGATCGCCAATGCCTGGCAGGACGCGCGAGAGGGCTGGGAGCCGCGTGTCTGCGGCGTCGGTCGACCGGTCGAGAACAACGCCAGGCGCATCGCCGCGCTCTCGGCGTGGTCGGGCCGCGATACGCCGTCGTTTGACTGGGTGGTGTCGCCGGTGCGCAACGCCTTCACGCGGTTGAGCGTCGACATGTCGCCGGCGAGCGGGTCGCTGCGCGTGATGGGCTGGGAGCCGGATGCGGCTGGCGGCGCGACACCGGTCTCGGCGGGCGGCGTCGGCCCATCGGCGATCGATCGCTGCGCTTAGACCGCCGCTATCGCCGGCCGAGCAAGGCGTCGCGCAGGGCGACCGTCGGCGGCGCCGCGCCGATCCAGGTCGCGAGCAACGCCCTGGCGAAGGGCGGGCCGACAACGGTACCGCGACCGACCCCGCCATCGAGCACGGCCACTCGCCGGCCATCGAAGATGAAGCGCCAGCGCGCCTGTGGTCTCGCATCGCGCAAGGTGGCGAGGAAGGCGTCCGTGGCGGCGCCATCGAGCCCGCAATCAGCGACGCAATTGGCGCGCAGCGACTTCAACCACGCCTCGCGGATGGCGGCGACCGGCGCCTCGCGGCAATAGATCATCTCAACCGCCCAGGGCCGTCCGAGACGTAGCGCCTCGGACGCATTGGTCGTGATCGATGGCTGGTAGAGGGCCGCCGCATAGGCCCGAACGCCCCAGGGCGAGACGATACGCCATCCTTGGCCGTTGATGACCAGCGGCGCGCCCGCCGCCTCGACGACACCAGGGAACGACGCCTCACACGCCGCGGCCGGCGCGACGCCGCACGACAGCAGCGCGACGAGCGCCGCCCACAACCGAGCGCGAATGCTGGCGACGACTGGCCCGGCCACTACGCGGGATCCGCCTCGGCGATCTTGGCGCGGGCGCGGCCCTTGGCCGTCTTGCGCGAAATCCGCACCGCCCTGGGCTCATGCGGGCCCTCGCTCGTCGTGCCGGTGACGGGATCCCAGTACGCTTGGCGACCGGCTTGGTCGAGCTTGACCGGCGGCAGCAGAAAGCGGTCGCGCTGCGCGTTGACCACGCACATCGAGCGCATGCCGTCGGCCGTGGCCACCATGAACACGCAGGCTTCGACGCGATCGCGCTCCACTCCGCAAGCGTCCATGAAATTGTGGACGAAGAACGAGATCTTCTCGGCCCGACCGCGGCCGCGCCACAGCCCGCGCCGCATACGCCAGGCCAATCGGCCCGCCCACGCCAGTCCGGGCCACCACAGCCCGGGCCGGCCCAGCCAGAACCGCAGCAGCGTCACGACGGATCGCAATCGTTGGCGCCGGTCGAGGCGCACATCCGCCGCTTCCTCGAGCATGCGCTCCATGAACGGCCGGTCCTGATACAGGTCGAAGGCCTCTCCGCCGGCCGCCAGCACGCAGGCGTAGCGGTTGCACGACGGATGGCCGCCAAGCGGAAAGTCCCACGACATCCGTGCCGCCAGAGCCCCGTCGATGGCGGCGCAGACCGCCGCCGGCGTGAGTGACTGAGGCCGTCCGCCCAGGACGCCGCGCCCGGTCGCGGCCTGCAGCTGAAAGCTAGCGAAGGAAATCGTTCCGGCGCGCGCAAAGAAGTATCGCACGAGGTCGCCGATCTCGCCGATGTTGCCGGCGTGCAACGACGTGTTGAAGATGACATTGAGACCAAGGCCCGCGGCGCGCGCGATATAGACGTCCCGCAGGGCGTTGAGTTCTACCTCCGAGCCGTAGCCTTTGCGGTTCTGCGTGGTGTCGACATGGAAGGCCACGTCGATCAGCCCCGCATCGGCGAGCCTGGCCAGAAGCAGGCGCGTCGCGCGGATGCCGTTGGTGAACAAGGCCGGTCGAAGCCCGATCGCGGCGGCGTGACGCACGATCGTCACCAGCTCGTCGTGGTCGCGCAGCGTGGGATCACCACCGGTGATCTGCACGTCGGTCCCCTCGCCGTAGATGCGCCGGACCTCGTCCAGGCGCCGCAGGACCTCGGCGAGCGGCAGATCCTTGAGCGCCTCCGACGAGTCGGAGAGGTAGCAGAGGCCGCAGTCGAGATTGCAGCGCTGCGTGATCTCGATCGCCACGCAGCCGACGCCCCAGCGGCGCCCGTAGGCCTGCGCCGGCGACCATAGCCCAAGATCGTGCATCAACCGACGCCCGCGCTCGCGCGGTGTCTCGTGGACATCGCCGCGATAGGCAGGCCAATCACCAAGCTCGTCCGGGCTCATCACCGATCGATCGGATAAGCAGCCGGCCTTGTTTCGCTCGACCATCGCGCACTCCGTTCCGTCCGGACATGGTGCTGGGGCGCGCCGCTGATCACTATTCACGTTGTCGTTGCCGACGGCCGGATCACCGAGACTTGAGTGTCACGTGAGGTCGCGGACGCCGGAACATGCGCCTCCTTGCGGTGACGAGGTATCACGATGAATGGCGATTCCCCTGCGCGTCGGTTGTCGCGGCGCGCTTTGGTCTGTGGTCTCGCTGGCGTTGTTGTGCCAGCCGCCGACGCGTTCGCCCAGCCGCGGCCCGATGCATGGCGACACTGGTCGTCGAGTGACGAAGGCAGCCGCGGTGCTGTCGATCACCGGGCGTGGGCCGCGTTCCTCGGTCGCTACGCCGCCAGCGACTCCCTGGGCGTCGTCCGCCTGCCTTATTCCAGGATATCCGCCGAAGACCGGCGGGCCCTGGTCGGCTACATCGATGGCCTCGAGCGCACCACGGTGTCGGCGCTGCGCCGCGCCGAGCAGCTGGCCTACTGGATCAACCTCTATAACGCGCTGACCGTTAAGGTCATTCTCGACCACTATCCCGTGAAATCGATCCGCGACATCCGGCTGGGCGGCGGCCTCACCGCCACCTTCTTCGGTGGACCCTGGGACGCCAAGCTTCTGCGCATCGAGGATCAGATGGTTTCGCTCAACGACATCGAGCACCGCATCCTGCGTCCGCTCTGGAACGACCCGCGCCTGCACTACGTCGTGAACTGCGCGTCGACGAGTTGCCCGGCCTTGCCCAGGCAGCCACTCACCGCCGCCACGACCGACGAGGTGATGAATCGCGCGGCGAGCGCCTACGTGAATGGCGCCTACGGCGTGCGCCGCCAAGGCGGCGACATCTGGATCTCCAGCATCTATCGATGGTTTCGGGAGGACTTCGGCGGCACGGAGGCGGGGGTCCTGGCTCATCTGGCGCGCTACGCGTCGGGCGAGTTGGCGGCAGTGCTGTCGCGTGGGCCCCGGATCGTGAACGACTTCTACGATTGGAGCCTGAACGACGCGCCGTAGCGACGACGTCAGCCCATCGCCTGGCTGACCAGCGCGAAGCGGCGGGCCGGGCCGGCGGGAACCGGCGCGTCGCCGCGCATCATGATCGGCGACTCGCCGCCGCGCTTCAGGCTGAGTTCGTCGAGCCAGGCGCCTAGGCTCGCGTGCTCGGTCGGCACGTCGACGCGCAACGGCTTGCCTCGATGGTGCTTCAGCCAGAACGCGATCAGCCGGCGCGCCGCGTCGTCGTCGTGGGCGACCACTGGGCCGACCACGTGTCCACTGCCGAACAGGCGGCAGATCGCGAAGCCGACGATGCCACCGTCCTGGCGCAGCGCGGCGATCTCACCTGATGCCGCCAACGCGTCGAGCAGCCTGTCGCGCGCGACGCCCAGCGCGGCGGCGTCGAGCGCGGCGAGCGCCGGCTGGTCGACGCGGCCCGCCAGCTCGATCACGCCGGACAGGCCGGGATCGACCGCGGCGCCCATATGCGCGCAGTTGCCACCGATCGCGCGAAAGCCCAGCGACTCGTAGAGACGTCGGCCGGCTTCGGTCGAAACCAGTTGCAACGAGCGGCCGGCGGCGTCGGCGATCATGCGCGTCATCAGCGACCGGCCCATGCCGCCGCGATGCGCCGACGGATCGACGGCGACCATGCCGATCGTGGCGAAGCTCTCGCCATAGGGGAACCACATCAGCGCGCCGCGCAGCGCGCCGTCGCCGTCGAAGGCGCCCAGTCCATGGCCGACCGACAACGCGAACAGCCAGTCCTCGTAGCGATGCATCCAGCCGACCGCGGTGGTGAGGCCATGCGCCGCCCTGGCATGCGCGCTCGTCAGTGCCGCGATCTCGAACGGCAGGCTCATGTGAATGCTCCGTGTCATCTTTGGGAGCGCCGGCGTCC
>CAYTFW010000113.1:0-21278 GCA_964437145.1 uncultured Rhizobiaceae bacterium | reverse complement strand
CTTCTACACCGCGCCGGTGGTCGCCGAGGTCGCGCGCCGCCACGGCGTGGAGATGCCGATCTGTACCGCCGTCGCCCAGGTGTTGCATCATGGCGCCGACGTCGAGGCGACGATCCGCGCGTTGCTGGCCCGTCCGTTGCGCGGCGAGGGGGAGTGACATGGCGCATTGGCTCGTGAAGTCCGAACCGTCGGTCTACAGCTGGGACCAGATGGTCAAGGACAAGCGCACCTTCTGGAGCGGCGTGCGCAACCACCAGGCCGCCGCCAACATGAAGGCGATGAAGAAGGGCGAGCTCGCCCTCTTCTATCACTCCGGCGAGGGCAAGGAGATCGTCGGTATCGTGCGCGTGGCGAAGGAGTACTATCCCGACCACACCGACGAAACCGGCAAGTTCGGCATGGTCGATCTCGAGGCGGTGCGGCCGCTGAAGAGCCCGGTGACGCTCAAGGCGATCAAGGAAGATGCCAAGCTCAAGGATTTCGGCCTCGTGCGCCAGGGCCGGCTGTCGGTGGTCGCGGTCGGCGACGCGCATTGGGCGCTGTTGATGAAAATGGCGGGAGAGAAGGCATGAGCGGCACCGACGCGCAGGAGCCTTCACCCGAGGAGGTGCTGGCGGCCGTCACGCACCAGGTCGAGCAGGACCGCGGCCGCGCCGCCAGCGATCCGGCGGCGCGGCTCGATCTCGCCACCTCGCTCAACGCGCTCGCCACCATGCTCAACGCGGTGGGCCAGGTGAACGAGGCGGTGAAGCCGGCCGAGGAGGCCGTCGAGCTGCGCCGGGTGCTGGCCCGCGAGACGCCCGACACGACGCCCGATCTCGCGCTGTCGCTCAATACGCTGGCGACAATGCTGGGCGCGGCTGAGCGCTTCGACGAGGCGCTGATGGCGGCGCAGGAGGGCACCATCGTCTATCGCGGGCTCGCCCGCGCCACGCCCGAGCAATTCATCCCCGATCTGGCGCTGTCGCTGGGCGCCGAGGGCCGTCTGCTCGCCGGCCAGCAGCGCATGCGCGACGCCTACACGGCGGCGCACGAGGGTGTGTCCAAGCTCAAGCCGTTCTTCGAGCACGCGCCGGAGCCCTTCGCACCGCTGATGCGCATGCTGTGCGCCGACTATGTGCGCTATGCCCAGGGCAGCCGACAGCAACCCGACGCGGCGCTGCTCGATCCCATCGTCGAGGTCTTCAAGAAGCTGCCGCCGGGCTGAGAAGCGTCGCGTCATGTCCACGGCCACAGGTGACGCGGCCGGCGTGCTGGCCGCCAATCGGCGCGGCATCGTTCTCATGTCGGCGGCGATGTCGGTGTTCATGGTCAACGACACGCTGATCAAGATCGCCAGCGAAAGCATGCCGGCGAGCCAGGTGATCGGCGTGCGCGGCATGATGGCGTCGGTGTGGATCGGCGTGGTGCTGCTGGCCACGACGCCGGTGCGCGAGTTGCGCTGGCTCGGCGAGCCGCGCCTTCTGGGCCGCTGCGCGCTCGATATCGTCGGCACCTTCACCTATCTGCTGGCGCTGTTCGCGCTCCCCATCGCCACGGCGACGGCGATCAACATGTCGACGCCGATCTTCATCACCGTGATGGCCGTGCTGTGGCTGCGGGAAGGGGTGGGCTGGCGACGCTGGAGCGCCGTGGCCGCCGGGTTCCTCGGCGTGCTGCTGATCGTGCGGCCCTCGTCCGAGGGGTTGAACTGGTGGGCCCTGCTGGCCTTCGGCGCCACGGGCCTGCACGCCTTCCGCGACATCTACACGCGACGCATCGACGGCAGGGTACCATCGATCGTCATCACCTTCGCCAACGCCCTGTCGGTCGGCCTGTTCGGTTGCGCCATGGCCGCGATCGACGAGTGGCGGCCAATGGGCTCGCGCGGATGGACCCTGCTGGGAACCGCTTCGCTGTTCCTCGCCATCGGCTACCATTGGGTGGTGATGGCGATGCGCGCCGGCGAGGCCTCGGTGATCGGCGCCTTCCGCTACAGCGGCCTGGTTTGGGCGGTGATCGTGGGCTGGGCGGTCTGGAACCATATTCCCGACGCCCTGACCTGGGCCGGAATGGTCCTGCTTGTGGGCGCCGGCCTCTACATCGTGCATCGCGAGCGCGTGCGGGCACGCGCGGCCGCCGCGGCGCGCTAGGCGCGATACTCGCAGGCTGCGTGGCAAGTTCCGGCATGCCGCCGGGGTTCGCTTGTCGGCCCGCTGTGTTCGGCCTAGTGTCCAGGGCCGCGCGATCGTGCGTCGCTTGCATGGACGGTGCTTCGATGCCTTTTCCCATCGATGACCTCTACCTTGGCGGTGGCAAGCAGATCCTCGACGGCGTGCCAAACACCGTCGAGACAACGACCACGCCGCGCTGGCGCGCGCAGATCGTCGCCGTCCACCCGCACGACATATGGGCGTTTTGCGAGGGCCTCGTGCTGCACGGCGGCCAGCTCTACGAAAGCACCGGACCGGAAGGCTTCTCGTCGCTCCGCCGGGTTCATCTGCGGACCGGGCTGGTGCTCCAGGCGGTTCGCTTCGACCGGCCGGATTTCTGCGAGGGCATCGCGCTGCGCGGCGATCAGATCGTGCAGCTGACCTTTCGCCAGCGAAGCGCGCGGATCCACGCGCTGCCGTCGTTCGAGCGCGTGGGCGAATTCAGTTACGAGGGCGAAGGCTGGGGGCTCGCCTTCGATGGCCGCCGCTTCGTCATGAGCAACGGCGGCAGCGAGCTGACGCTGCGCCATCCCGATACCTTCGAGGTGCTGTCGACCCTGCGCGTCAGCGTCGAGGGTCGGCCGCAGGCCAAGCTCAACGAGCTGGAGTGCGTCGGCGACCTGGTCTACGCCAATGTCTTCGGCACCAGCAGCATCCTCGAGATCGGCCCCGACGGCGTGGTGCGCAAGGTCATCGATCTCGACAACCTGCTGTCGCCGCTGGAGCAGGGTTGCCTCGGCCTGGGCGATCCCATCCATCGGCGAGCCGCGGTGCTCAACGGCATCGCCTACGATCCGGCCAACGACACGTTCCTGATAACCGGCAAGCTCTGGCCGAAGGTCTTTCGCGTTCGCTTCGTGCCATAGCGGCAGTGGAGGGGGAGATGGACACTTATGTCGTGCTGATGCGGTACACCAGTGAAGGCCGCAAATTCGCCACGGCCGATCACGCGCGCAAGCGCTGGTCGACGATCGAGGCGTCGCTCAAGAACACGCTGCAGGGCGAGGTCCTGTCGCACTACGTCACCATGGGCGCCTACGACGCGGTGGTGACCTTCAGGATCCCGCCGGGTCGCGACTTCCAGCTGTTCCAATGCCTCATCTACCTGCAGGTGCCGGGCGACGTGGAGATCGCCGTGTTGCGGGCCTGGGAGTTCAACCAGTTCGCGCCGATAGCGCCGACGGCGGGCTAGCGCCGGGCGGGGGCAAGCGGCTGGTCGGCGCGAGAAGAGGTGCCGGGCATGCAGTGCGCGCAGTGTGGTAGTGACAACCGTAGCGAACGGCGTTTCTGCGCCGTCTGCGGTGCGGCGTTGACCATGACGTGTCAGGCCTGCGGCTTCGTCAACAACGCCGGCGAGAAATTCTGCGGCGGCTGCGGTGTCGATCTCGCGGCGCCGGTGACGCCGCTGGCGCCGGTGCTGGAGACCGAGCGCAAATATGTCACCGTGGTCTTCGCCGACATCAGGGGATCGCTCGAGCTGATCGCCGATCGCGACCCGGAGGAGGCGCGGGCCGTCATCGACCCTGTCCTCGAACGCCTGGTGCGTTCGGTCAATGCCTTCGGCGGTACCGTCAACCACACGATCGGCGACGGCATCATGGCGCTGTTCGGCGCGCCGGTCGCCTACGAGGACCACGCCCTGCGCGCCGCCTCGGCCTCGATCGCTATGCTGCAGGCGGTGCGCGAGCTCGCGCGCGAGCCTGGCTGGAAATCCGACACCCAGGTGATGCTGCGCATCGGCATCAACTCCGGCGAGGTGGTGATGCGTTCCGGCATCAGCGGCCTGCGCAGCGACTACTCCGCGGTCGGCGAGACGGCCCATATCGCCTCACGGGTCGAGAACCTGGCGCAGCCCGGCACGATCGCCGTGACGGCGCAAACCCTGAAGCTGCTGGCCGGCCGGGTCGACGTGACGCCGTTGGGTCCGTTCGAGATCAAGGGGCTGGCGCAACCGATCGAGCTCTACCGGCTGCTCGGCGTCCGCCACGCGCGCGATCGTATCCACGGGCCGCAGGATCGCCCGCTGTCGCGCTTCGTCGGCCGCGGGCTGGAAATGGGCGTGCTGGCCGACACGCTGCGCAAGGCGCGCGCCGGCCACGGCCAGCTGGTCGCCGTGGTCGGCGAGCCCGGTATCGGCAAGTCGCGCCTGTTCCTGGAGTTCACCCGCTCCGCCGAGGTCGAGGGCTGCCTGGTGCTGGAATGCGGCTCGGAGGCTTTTGGCCCGACCAGCCCGATGGTGCCGGTGGCCGAGCTGGCGCGATCGTACCTGCGCGTCGAGCGCAGCGACGATGCCGCGTCCATCGCCGAGAAGCTGCGGGAGGGGCTGGCCGACATCCACGGCGAGGACCGCGACGAGATCGTCACGGCGTTCGAGTCGCTGCTTGATCCCGATCGCGACGCGCCGGCACGGCCCGTCGGCAGCGGCGCCGAGCGGCAGTACCGGATCCTGAACGGCATCGCCAAGGCGCTGCTGCGCGAGAGCGTTCGTCAGCCGCTACTGATCGTCGTCGAGGACCTGCATTGGATCGACGCCGCCAGCCGGTCCTTTGTCGACCTCATGCTCGACCAGTTGCGGGATCGGCGCATTGTCGTGCTGGTGTCGTACCGGCCCGACTACCAGCCGGACTGGGGTCACCGCAGCTATGCGCAGCTGCGGCTCGAGCGCCTGTCGTCCACCGAGGTCGACCAGCTGCTCGATAGCCTGCTGGGCGCGGATGCCGGTCTCGCGGCGCTCAAGCGCGATCTCGAGCTGCAGACCGACGGCAACGCGCTGTTCCTGGAGGAAAGCGTCCAGGCGCTGGTCGAGGCGCGGATCCTGGTTGGTGTGCCCGGCGCCTATCGATTGGCGGCGCGGTCGCCGGAGATCCGCGTGCCGGCCTCGATCCAGGCCGTGCTCGCCGCGCGTATCGACCGATTGCCGCCGGACGAGAAGCGCATCCTGAGTTGCGCCGCGGTGATCGGCCGTCGCGTGCCGCACGAACTGCTGGCGATGATCGCCGAGACGCAACCCCAGGCGCTGGAGCATGTCGCCGATCGGTTGCGCGCGGCGGAGTTCCTGTACGAGACGCGCCGCTATCCGACGCGCGAGTACGTCTTCAAGCACGCGCTGACGCACGAAGTCGCCTACACCACGCTGCCGCAGGAACGCCGCCATCGCCTGCACGCGCGGATCTTCGAGGCGTTGCAGGCGACGGGCGCCGCTCGCCCCGAGCAACTGGCCTATCACGCGGTACGCGCCGAGATGTGGGACAAGGCGATCGCGCCGCTGCGCCGGGCCGCCGCCGTCGCCATCACCAACTCCGCCGACACCAACGCGATCCAATACCTGGAACAGGCGGTGACGGCGCTGTCGCACCTGCCGGACGAGCCGGCGACCCTGGCGCTCGCCGTCGACGTGCGGTTGGAACTGCGCAACGCGCTGATGCCGCTGGGCGATCGCGCGCGCATCTTCCGCACCCTGGTCGAGGCCGAGGCGTTGGCGCGGCGCCTGGGTGATCATGGCCGGCTGGGCTGGGTTTGCGGCTACCTGACACCGTACCTGTGGGGCCTGGGCGAGTACGGTCGCGCGCTGGCGACCGGCCAGCAGGCGCTCGATACCGCCGAGACGCAGCGTGACACCGCGCTGGAGGTCATCGCCAACCGCTATCTCGGCCACGTGCATTTCGCCGTGGGCGATTATCGGCAGGCGGTGCGGCGGCTAGAGGCCAGCCTGAACTCCCTGCAGGACGGTGTCATCGAGAGGCACTTCCACCTGCCATACAAGTCGTCGATCGCTACCAGCGCCTGGCTCGCCTCCTCGCTCTCCGAGCTGGGCCGCTTCGACGAGGCGATCGCGCTCGCCCGCCAGGGTGTCGCCGATGGCGAGGCCGCGGATCACGCCTACAGCATCACCGCCGCGTCGTGCGGGCT
Organism: uncultured Rhizobiaceae bacterium; assembly: GCA_964437145.1. Taxonomy (GTDB): domain Bacteria; phylum Pseudomonadota; class Alphaproteobacteria; order Reyranellales; family Reyranellaceae; genus JAFAZJ01. Next base: position 15,177 of record CAYTFW010000113.1, on the reverse strand, counting down.
GGGCATCGCCCTGTTGCGCCGGGGCGATCCGGCTCAGGCGATCCCGGTGGTCGAACGCGCGGCGGCGCTCACGCGCAGTGGCGATTTCGCCGCGCTGAGCGCCTGGATCACCGCCATGCTCGGCTCGGCCTACGCGCTGGTTGGCAAGCTCGACGAGGCTCTGTTGCTGCTCGAAGAAGGTGTGGCGCGGATGGCGGCCATGCAGGTCAAGATTAGCGAGGCCTCGGTGATCGCCGCGCTGGGCGAGGCCTGCCTGCTGTCGGGACGACGTGCCCAGGCGGTGGCGCATGCCGACCGCGCGCTCAGGCTCGCGCGCGATCGCAAGGAACGGGGCTACGAGGCATGGGCCCTGCGGCTGGTCGGCGAGATCGCCGCCGCTGGCGGTGACGCCGAGACGGGCGCCGCGGTCACCGCCTTCAACGAGGCGATCGCCATCGCCGAGGCGCTGGGCATGCGGCCGCTGCGCGCCCATTGCGGGCTCGGCCTCGGCCGGGTCCTGCGGCGAGCCGGCCCGCTTGAGGCGGCACGGCCGCACCTGGAGATGGCCCTCGGCCTCTATCGGGACATGGACATGCGGCACTGGCTGCCACAAGCCGAGGCGGCCGCCGAGGGGTTGGTTGGAGCGGCCTAAAGGCGGCTTATGCGTCACAGGTAAACCGCTTGATTTCCGGACCCCGCTCCGTCTTTCTATGGCCCGTTGACCGTCTGTCGGAAGGGCGGCCGGCCGTGGATGGATTTCGGGCCCCTTGCCACCACGAAAAAAATGGCTAAGCGGTCGACGGCGCGCCCCGTGTCCCCCACGGGTCCGGCTCGATCCCGGTCCAGAATGAACAACAAGGAGAGCCAAGCCGTGGCGCTTCAGGACTATATCTTCACCAGCGAATCGGTCTCCGAGGGACATCCCGACAAGGTCTGCGACCAGATCTCCGACGCCATTCTCGACGCCTTCATCGCCAACGATGTGAAGCTCGGCATCGCCGACGACAGCCACGCCAATACCCGCTTGGGCTGCGAGACCTTGGCGACGACCAACAAGATTATCATCGCCGGCGAAGGCCGCTCCGCGGCGCCGTTCATGCGCAAGTATGGCGGCCACACCGTGGTCAACCGCGAGGCGCTGACCGAGATCGCCCGCAACGTGGTGCGCGACATCGGCTACGACCAGGACGGCTTCTCCTTCCACGGCGCCGACGTCGAGGTGCTGCTGCACGGCCAGTCGCCCGACATCGCCATGGGCGTCGACGCCAAGAAGAAGGGCGGCAATCTCGGCGAGCAGGAAGGCGCCGGCGACCAGGGCCTGATGTTCGGCTTCGCCTGCCGCGACAGCGAGGCCTACGAGAAGAACTCGTTCATGCCCGCGCCGATCTATCTCTCGCACAAGATCCTGCAGGTGCTGAGCCAGGCGCGCCGTTCGGGCGAGCTGCCCGATTTGCAGCCCGACGCCAAGAGCCAAGTCTCCGTGCGCTATGCCGGCGGCAAGCCGGTCGGTGCCACCAAGGTCGTGGTCTCGACCCAGCACCGCGAGGCCAATGCCAAGGGCAAGAAGTACAACTCCGGCATGGTCAAGGAGATGATCCGGGCGCACGTGACGAAGTCGCTGCCCGATGGCTGGATGCCCAGGAAGGACGCCGATTTCTTCGTCAATCCGACGGGCAATTTCGTCGTCGGTGGCCCCGACGGCGATTGCGGGCTGACCGGCCGCAAGATCATCGTCGACACCTATGGCGGCTACGCGCCGCACGGCGGCGGCGCCTTCTCGGGCAAGGACCCGACCAAGGTCGACCGCTCTGCCGCCTATGCCGCGCGCTATCTCGCCAAGAACGTGGTCGCCGCCGGGCTGGCCGATCGCTGCCTGATCCAGGTCGCGTATGCTATCGGCGTCGCCGACCCGATGTCGCTCTATGTCGACACCCAGGGCACCGGCAAGGTCGACGAGCGCAAGCTCGAGAAGGTGCTGGCCGACATCTTCCCGCTGCGCCCCACCAACATCCGCCGCAGCCTGCAGCTCAACAAGCCGATCTACCAGCGCACCGCCGCCTACGGCCATTTCGGCCGCAAGCCTGAGAAGGACGGCGGCTTCTCCTGGGAGCGCACCGATCTGGTGAAGGAACTGAAGGGCGCTTTCGGCGAGAAGTAGTCGTCGGACGAAAGGGCATCACAAGCGGCGGCGTAGCGATACGCCGCCGCTTTCGTTTGAGCCTCAGCGCTCGATCAGCGCCGCGGCGATTGCGCGGCGCACGTCTTCCGGCTGACGCGCGATCGCGTCGGCGAGGCGTGCCAGCCGGTGGCGCAAGGTGTGCACCTGGTCGAGCAGCGGCACGACCGTCTCCAGCGCCGCATCGTCGATCGCCAGATCCTCGCGCAGTTCGATCAGCAGCCGCACGCGCGCCACGTCGATGGCGGCGAAGCGCGGCGGATCGTCGTCGCCTTCGGGCCGCAGCAGGCCGATGGCGATCCAGCGCTCGACGCGCGCCGGCGTCAGCGCGGCGTGCAGGCGCAGCAGCTCCTCGAGCGTCGTCATGTCAGCGCCTCCAGATGGCGGCGCGGGTCATGCTTCTTGCCCGACTCCCAGTCCCGCAGGAACGCCTGGAGCTTCTCGTCGGGCTGGTCGGGCAAGGTCACCTGCAGGGTGACGAACTGATCGCCGCGCCGACCGGTGCGGCGATCGAGCAGGCCGCGGCCGCGCAGGCGCATCACCTTGCCGCTGTTGGAGCCCGGCGTGACCTTCAGCATCACCGGCCCGCCGATCGTCGGCGTGCGCACCGAGCCGCCGAGCACGGACTCGGTGAGCGTGATCGGCAGGTCGATGCGGATGTCGTGGCCATCGCGCTTGAAGATGTCGTGCGGCTGTACGTCGAGCTCGACGATGGCGTCGCCCGCCGGCGTGCCCTCGGGGCCGGGCATGCCCTGGCCCTTCAGCAGCAGGGTCTCGCCGTCCTCGGCGCCCTCGGGGATCGTCAGCTCGAGCTTGCGGCCGTCGGGCAACTGGATGCCCTGCTTGCCGCCGCGCGCCGCGACCAGGAACGGGATGGAGAGCGTGAAGACCACCGTGCCGGCGCGGCCACCCATCCCGCCCATGCCGGCGCCGAAGCCGCCGCGACCGAACAGGTCGGAGAACACATCGCCGAAGCCCCTGAGGTCCTCGGGATCGAAGCCGCGATCGTACTTGCGCCCGCCGGCCTGGCCGGCATGGTCGCGGTAGAAGCCGCGCGGCTTCTCCTGGCCGCTGGCGTCGATCTCGCCGGCGTCGTAGCGCTTGCGCTGCTCGGCATCCGACAGCAGCGCATGCGCCGCCGAGATCTCCTTGAAGCGCGCCTCCGCATCCTTGTCGCCGGGATGCAGGTCAGGGTGATTCTGCTTGGCGAGCCGCCGATACGCTTTGCGGATCTCGTCCGCCGACGCGGTCTTGGCGACGCCCAGCACGGAATACGGATCTTTCATCGCAACGAATATGTGTCCTGAACACGCCCGCGCAATGGGCGGTCAGGCGCAAGGCTGATCAGCCGGAATCGTTGACGCGCTCCGTCGTCGTGGGACCATCGGGCGGTGTCCGGCGACGCACGCGCAGGCGACGGATGCGTCGCGGGTCGACATCGAGGATCTCGAATTCCAGCCCGTTGGGATGGCGCACCACCTCGCCGCGCGAGGGAATGCGGCCGGCGAGGCTGAAGATCAGGCCGCCCAAGGTGTCGACCTCGCCGCGTTCCTCGTCGTTGAGCACCGGGCCCAACGCCTCTTCGAAGGCTTCGATGGTCGTGCGGCCGGTGGCCTCGAACACGCCGTCGCCCTTGGGCACCGGCTTGTCCATGGTCTGCACGTCGTGCTCGTCCTCGATCTCGCCGACGATCTCCTCGACCAGATCCTCGATGGTCACCAGCCCGTCGGTGCCGCCGAACTCGTCGACCACCAGCGCCATGTGGACGCGCTGGCGGCGCATGTCGAGCAGCAGGTCGAGCACCGGCAGGGTCGGCGCCGCGAAGATCACGCGGCGCAGCACGTCGCGCAGGTGGAACCTCCGGCCCGAGTTCCAGTACGGCATGACGTCCTTCATGTGGACCATGCCGATCGTGTCGTCGAGCGACTCGCGGTACACGGGATAGCGCGAATGCGCCTCGCGCTGCATCAGCCGCACGGTGTCCTCCAGCGAGGTATCGACCGGCACGGCGAGGATGTCGGCGCGCGGCACCATGACATCGGACACGGTGCGGCCGCGCAGGCGCAGGATGTTGGCAAACAGCGCGCGCTCTTCTTCGCCCAGCGCCGGCTCGTTGGCCGGCGCGTCGCGCAGCTCGGGCGTCTCTTCGATGATCTCCTGGATGGCTTCGCGGATTTCCTCGCCGCGGTCGCGGCGACGCAGCCGGCGCCAGACTCGGCGCAACGGACCGCCGTCGCCGGCCGCGCCGGGACTTCGATCAGACGGTGATTCGGACATGCCCCACTATACGAAGCGCCGACCCGGCGTGAAAGGCCGCTCAATGGATGAGCGAATGCTCACCATGAACAACGCATTGTAAACAAATAGAAAGGGGCCGGCGAGACGCCGGCGCCGCCGTCACATCACGACTTCGATCAGGTACGGCCCCTTGGTGCTCATGGCGTATTGCAGCTGCTTGTTGAGCCCCTCCAGGTCGTGCGCCTGGGCGCCTTCGACGCCCATGCCCTTGGCCAGCTCGACAAATTTCAAGGTCGGGCGGTCCAGGGTCAGCATGTCGATGGCGCGCGGGCCGGGGTTGGGCGCGCCGACATCGGAGAGCTGGCTGTAGAGGATCTGGTAGGAGCGGTTGGCGAAGATGATGACGCAGACATCGAGATTGTCGCGCGCCATCGTCCACAGCGCCTGGATCGTATACATCGCGCTGCCGTCGCCGATCATGCAGATGACCTTGCGATCGGGGCAGGCCACCGCCGCGCCGACGGCGACCGGCGCGCCGAAGCCGATCGAGCCGCCCATGTTGTTCAGCCAATCGTGCGGCGGCGCGCCAGCGCTGAACGGGAAGAAGCCGCGACCGGTGGTCACCGATTCGTCGATGACGATGGCGCCCTCGGGCAGCACGGCGCCCAGCGCCTGGCCCAAGCCATCGAGCGTGAACTTGCCGCTGGGCTTGTCCGGCCGCTTGGGCTGCGCCACGCCCGCCGGCTGCAGGCCGGTGGCGCCGAGCTCGGCGGCGAGCGCCTCCAGCGCCGCCTCGCAATCGTCCTCGACGGCGCAGAGCTTGGTCAGCGTGCAGCCCTCGGGCGTGAGGATGCTGGGCTTGCCGGGATAGGCGAAAAACGCCGCCGGCTCCTTGGCGCCCACCAGCACCATCTGCTTCATGCCCTTGAGCATGGCCTGCGCTTGCTCGACGACGAAATGCAGGCGGGTGATCTGCACCCGGCCCGCTCCGCGCGAGAGCCGCGCCGTGCCGCCCGAGCCCTGCACCTTGCAGCCGGTCTTGGCGGCGATCTTGCCGGCCAGCTCCAGGCCCCGGGCGCGCAGCGCCCGGCCGCCCAGCAGCAGCATCGCCGGCTCGCCGGAGCTCAGCGCCTTGGCCGCGGCCTTCACCGTGTCGGCGTTGGGCTTCGATTGGGCGGGCACCGGCAGCGGCTCGGCGACCTCGCCGCCCGGCGTCCAGGCGCAATCGGCCGGCAGGATCAGGGTGGCGATCTGGCCGCAGCCCATGCGTGCGGCCTGCACGGCGGCGGCGCCGTCCTTGCCCACGGTGCCGGGGTTGGGCGAGGTCTTGACCCAGTGCGAGAACGGCTTGGCGATGCCCTCGATGTCGGCGGTCAGCGGCGTGTCGTACTTGATGTGGTGCGTCGCGTGCTCGCCGACGATGTTGACGATGCCCGAGCCGGCCTTCTTGGCGTTGTGCAAATTGGCCGCCGAGTTGGCGAGGCCCGGCCCGAGGTGCAGCAGGGTCGCGGCCGGCTTGTCGGTCATGCGGTAATAGCCGTCGGCGGCGCCGGAGCAGACGCCTTCGAACAGGCCGAGCACGCAGCGCATGCCCTCGACGCGGTCGAGGGCGGCGACGTAGTGCATCTCGGATGTGCCGGGGTTGCTGAACGAGACGCTTACGCCGCTCTTCACCAGCGTGCGCACGAGGCTTTCCGCGCCCGTCATCTGGTCGTTGCCGTCCATCGTCGCTCTCCCTGGGTCCCGTCCCGTCTCGGCCGGAGATTAGCGGGCGGCGAGGCCGATGGGGAAGCGCCGGGCGGCGCAGGGCTTCCTTGCGCCGATGGCTTCGTGTCTAGTGCCGGCATGCGTTCTCCCGGCGTGCTGGGCGCGATACTGCTGGTTCTCACGCTGGCCGCCTGTGCCGAGCAGAGGCCCGGACCGCCGCCAGCCTGCGAGCCCGACAAGCAATATCGCGATCCGGCGACGGCGTTGCCCGGCGGTGACTACGCTAACAACATCGCCACCCTGCTATATGGCGAATGGGATCGCTTCGGCCGCCAGACTTGGCGCTATGCGGCCGGCGACGCCAAGGGCCGGGCGCTGCGATCGGGCCTGCTGGAGACCGAGCGGCCGGAATGGGTGCAAGCCTATTGGCGATCGGTTGGCTGGTCGATGCCGGTCGAGCGGATCGCCGTGCAGCCGTGGTCCGCGGTGTTCGTATCGTGGGTGATGATCCAGGCCGGCGTGCCGACCGCGGCGTTCTGCGGTCACCCGGCGCACGCGGCCTATCTGGAGACGATCTGGAAGCGCCAGCGGCGCGACGAAGCGGCGCCCTTCGCGTTGCGCCACTATCTCGAGGCCATGCCGCAGCCCGGCGATCTGGTCTGCGCGGCGCGTCGGCCGTCGGACCGCGCGCCGGTCTCGGAGATCTCGGTCGGGAATTTCCGCCGACCGGACGGCAACTTCCTCGCCTCGCATTGTGACGTCGTCGTGCGCGTCGATCCGGCGCGCGGCCTATTGGAAGCGATCGGCGGCAATGTCGCCGATTCGGTGACCATGAGCGTCTTCGATATCGACGCGTCCGGACGGCTGGTCGCGCCCGCCGATCGCGACGGCGCGCGGCCGTGGTTCGCCGTGGTGGAGAATCGCTACGCCCGCCAGCGGCGGTGATCAGCCGATATAGGCGACGAACTCGAAGCCACCCAGGCCGGTGCCGCGGGCGTTCGGATCCCAGGTGTAGAGCTCCTGGATCTGGGTGCTGATCGTGGCGTCGTGGTTCCACAGCGTGATGTCGGCGAACAGCAGCGGGTTGAAGGTGATCGAGCCGCTTGAGCCCGCGACGCTGACGGTGATGCTGGAGGCCGAATTGTAGGTGACGTTGACGTTGCCGGTCTGCGCGGCGGTGTCGCTGTGGTCGCCCAGCACGTGGCCGACGCTGAGCACCTCGCCGACATCGGTTTCGCGGATGCCGCTGCCGATGGTGAAATACTGCGGTGGCGTCGAGTTGTCAGACGTCTCCCAGAACGTGCCGAAGATCACGATGTGGTTGACGGCGCCCTCGCCGCTGACCTCGACCACGGTCTGCGGCCCGTCGCTGCGGCTGACGTAGTACCAGTCGGCGCCCAGGCCGCCATAGAGCGTATCGGTGCCGGCGCCACCGTAGATGTAGTCGTCGTCGGCGCCGCCATAGACGGTGTCGTTGCCGGCACCGCCCCAGATCGCATCGGCTCCGCTGTCGCCCTCGACATAGTCGGCGCCGGAGAAGACCGAGATGACATCGTTGCCGTTGCCGCCGAAGACGATGTCGGGGCTAGTCGAGCTGCCGGTGTTGCGTCCGCCGAGATCGAGGATGTAGTCGTCGCCGTCGCCGCCATAGACTGTGTCGGCCCCATCTACCGGCGAGGTCGTCAGGCCCCAATCGCCCTGGTCGGACCAGATCACGTCGTTGCCGAGGCCGCCGTAGGAGAGGTCGGAACCGCCCTGCGAGAGGATCGTGTCATCGCCGTCGGCGCCATACAGCGTGTCGTTGCCGCCTTCGCCGCCGGTGCCGGTGATCGAATCGTTGTAGTCGTCACCCCAGATCGTATCGTTGCCGTCGCCACCCCAGATCGTATCGGCCGTGCCGCCCGTCGCCGCGGCCGCGGTCATGCCGCCGCCGACCAGCACGTCGTTGCCGGAGCCGGAGACGATCACGTCGCCGCCGCCGTTGCCGGTGACCGTGACGCTGTCGGTGATGGCGACGGTCGTCGTGCCGGTGCTGTTGGCGTAACTCAGATTGACGACGTCAGCGTTGCTGGAGGCGATGAAGTACTCGGCCGACATGATCCAGTCGAGATTCGCGTCCTTGCCGGCGCGGATGTAGTGCGACTGGGTGCTGGCGGTGTCGCGCGAGGCGTCGACGGTGTCGAAGCCCTCGCCGCCATAGAGGCGGTCGGTCGTGTCCTGGTAGTTGGTGAAGGACAGCGTGATCAGTCCGCCGCTCGCCTCGCCGGTCCAGCCGTATTGCGGACCACTGACCGGCACGCTGCTGCCGCCGTTGCTGAACAGCATCGTATCGTCGCCGGTGCCGCCGTACAGCGTGTCGCTCGCGCCGCCACCGGCGATGCTGATATAGCCGGTCAGGAAGTCGTTGCCGTCGCCGCCGTACAGCGTGTCGGCGCCGCCGGCGCCGCCTTCGAGCCAGTCGTCGCCCAGCCCGCCATACTCGAGGTCGGCGCCACCCGAGCCGAACATCGTGTCGTTGAAGGCCGAGCCGATGTACCCGGCGATGTTGGTGTAAGTGTCGCCGGCGGCGTCGCCGGTGTTGTTGGCGGCGTTGGCCAGATCCAGGGTGACGCCGGCGGTCGCGGAGGTATAGGCGGCGTAGTTGACGCCGGCGCCGCCGTTGAGCGCGTCCGAGCCCGCGCCGCCGTCGAGCGTGTCGTCGCCGGCGTCGCCGAACAGGAAGTCGTTGGCCGCGTCGCCCTGCAGAGTGTCGTTGCCGTCACCGCCGTAGACCGTGTCCGCGTCGGCGCCGCCGTAGCCGGTGTCGGCGTCGCCGCCACCGTACATCGTGTCGATGCCGGCACCGCCATAGAGGATGTCGACGCCGTCCGTCGTGCCGCTGGTCGTGATCGACGCCAGGTCGTCGCCGATCACCAGATCGGCGCCGTCGCCACCGTAGAGCGTATCGACGTCGCCCGACCCGGCGCCGCCATAGAGCGTGTCGTTGCCGCCGGTGGCGAACACGGTGTCGCTGCCGGCGTCGCCATAGAGGATGTCGGCGCCGTCGCTGCCGCCGCTGGTCGTCGTGCCGACGGAATCGTCGCCGACGACGAGATCGCCGCCGTCGCCACCGTAGACGGTGTCGGCGCCGGTGCCGCCGAACAGGGAATCGCCACCGCCGGCGCCGTAGAGCCTGTCGGTGCCGCTGCCGCCGTAGAGAAAATCGACGCCGTCGCTGGCCCCGCTCGTGGTTCGGCTGAGGCTGGAATCGCCGCCCAGCACGTCGGCGCCGGAACCGCCGTAGACTATGTCGGAATCGGCGTCGCCGAACACCGTGTCGTTGCCCGAATCCTCCCACACCACGTCGTTGCCGGTGCCGCCGTAGATCGTGGTGGCGCGTGCCAGCGCGGTGCCGCCGGAAATGCTGGTGAAGCTGAAGACGTCGTTGCCGGCGCCGCCGAACCAGTCCTCGATGTGGACGTTGTTGCTGCCGCGGTTCCAGCCATAGCGAGAGGCGCCGTTGGCCGTGGCGCGCGCGCCGGAATCGAGGGCGAAGTCGTCCCAGATGAACAGATCGTTGCCGGTGGAGCCGACGACCGAGTCGTTGGCGCCCGTGCCGTTGGCGAACGTGACGTTGTTGACCTCGTAGCCGGCGACGTTGACCGTGTCGGTAGTGGCCGCGCCCGCTTCGTCGTAGCGCGTCAGGGTGACGGTGCCGCTGCCCAGCGTTCCCGTGGACACGCTGCTGCTGGTTCCACCGTTGTTGACGAACGTATACGGCATGCTCGCCGCGCCTCACCCATCACTTCCAATATCGACGGCGGCTCGCGGAAAAAACAAAGCCCTCGACGAAAAGTCGCAAAGGGCGAGCTACCAATTTGGGATACTAGCCGATTTTCACGCTTTTTTTCAACAGGTATTTACGTAATATCAACACGATAGTGGAATTTTCTGATTCGCGTGATAATCTCGGTTCAAGGCCACTGAATCAATGGCTTAGCCCGCACTCCGGCGGCTGACGCCGGCCTCGTCGAAACGCGCCATGCCGTCGAGGCAGGCGCAGGCGGCCTTCAGGAGAGAGACTGCGAGGGCGGCGCCCGAGGCTTCGCCCAGCCGCATGCCGAGGTCCAGGAGTGGCTGTTTTCCCAGCCGTGCGCATAGCGCCGCGTGCGCCGGTTCGGCCGAGCGATGCGCCACGAGGCAATGGTCCAAAGCCGTTGGATTGATGCGGTGCAGCACGGCGGCGGCGGCCGTGCAGGCATAGCCGTCGAGCAGCACGGGGATGTGGCCCATGCGCGCCGCCAGGATCGCCCCGGCGATCGCCGCCAGCTCCTCCCCGCCTAGCGCGGCGAGCACCGCCAGGGGATCGCCCGACACGTCGCGATGACGCTCGACGCCCAGGCGTACGGTCTCGACCTTGCGCGCCAGCGCCGCGCCGCTCACGCCGGTACCCGGTCCGACCCAATCCGCTGCCTCGCCGCCGAACAGCGCCAGGCAGAGCGCGGCCGCCGAGGTCGTGTTGGCGATGCCCATCTCGCCCAGGCACAGCACGTCGATACCGGTCTCGGCGGCCATCATGCCGTAGGCCATGGCGCGCGCGCAGCGTGCCTCGTCCATCGCCGGACCCTGGGTGAAGTCGGCCACGGGGTTGGCGAGGTCCATCTCGTAGACCCTGAGATCGCCATCGATCGCGGCCGTGAGCTGGTTCACTGCCGCACCACCAGCGATGAAGTTGCGCACCATCTGTTGGGTGACGCTGGCGGGATAGGCCGACACGCCGCGCGCCGCCACGCCGTGCGCGCCGGCGAAGACGCAGACTCTCGGGCGATCGCAGCGCGGCCGCTCGCGGCCCTGCCAGGCCGCCAGCCACTCGGCGATCTCCTCCAGCCTGCCGAGCGAGCCGGGCGGCTTGGTGAGGTCGGCTTGGCGCAATTGGACCTTGGTCAGCGCCGCGATATCCGGCCCGGGCATCTCCGCGATCACGGCGCGCATCTCGGCGAAAGTTGCGGCTGGCGGGGCGGTCATGCGGAGGGCTTGCGCGGGCGTGTCGGAGGGGCGCGGACTGTCCTACAATCATCCTGTCATGACCAGCAAAAACCCGGAGCGGCCGGGCAATGTCGAGGAGTGGCTGGCGGCGCTCGGCGAGACCGCGGCCTTCTTCACGCGCCTGCCGTTCACCTTCGGCGGGGCACCGCGCTTCCGCCTGGCGCAGCGCCTGCCGACCCTGCCGGTGCTGGGCCTCGGCGTCGGGCTGGCCGCCGGTATCGATCTCGCCATCGCGCAATGGTTGGGCGCCGGACCGATCCTCGCCGCCTTCGTCGGCCTGCTGACGGCGCTGGTGATCACCGGCGCGCTGCACGAGGACGGCTTGGCCGATACCGCCGACGCGCTGGGGCCCGTCGGCGCCTCGGTCGAACGCCGCCTGGAGATCCTGCGTGACAGCCGCATCGGCGCCTTCGGCGCGCTGGCGTTGATCTTCTCGGTCGGTGTGCGGGTCGCGGCGCTGGCGCAGATCGCCGCGCGCGACGCTGGCCTGGCGTTGCTGGCGCTGGTCGCGGCCCACGTGCTGTCGCGCGCGGCGATCGCTTGGCCGATGGGTGCGCTCGAGCCGGCGCGCGGCGACGGGCTGGGTGCCGGCACGGGCCAGCCGACGACCAACGATGTCGGCATCACGCTCGCGGTCGGCGGCGGCATATCCGTCCTGATGCTGGCCGGCGTATCGCCGATATCGGCGGTGCTGGCGCCGGCCGTGGTCTTCGCTGTCGCCTGGGGCATGGTACCGCTGGCGCGCGAGCGCTTCGGCGGCTACACGGGCGACGTCCTGGGCGCGACGCAACAGATGGCGGAGATCGCCGCCTTGGTTGTCGTGGCGATGTGCGTGGGCTGGAGGTAGGCGTATGGCGACGGCGGCCAACATCAAGGCACCGGTGACGCGCTGGTGGTGGGTGCGCCATGCCGTGGTGCCCAATCCCGAGGGACGCTGCTATGGCCAGAGCGACATGGATTGCGATGTCAGCGACCATCAGCTGTTCCGCCACCAGGCGGCGCTGCTGCCGCGCGGCGCGGTGTGGGTGACCAGCGGCCTGCTGCGCGCGATCAAGACCGCCGACACCTTGCGCGCGCATGGCGCCGACGGGCACGCGCCGGTGCGCGAGCCGCGCTTCAACGAGCAGCATTTCGGGGAGTGGCAGGGAAAGACCTACGCCGACATAGCCGCCAATCACGGCGACAACCATCTCTTCTGGCTCGGCCCGCCGACCAATCGCCCGCCCGGCGGCGAGAGCTTCGTCGATCTGATGACGCGCGCCAGTTCGGCGATCCTCGAGATCAACGCGGCGCACAAGGGCCGCGACATCGTCGCGGTGACACATGGCGGCACGATCCGCGCCGCGCTCGCGCTGGCGATGGGGCTGGGCGCTGACGCCGCGGTGCGCTTCGAGGCTGAGAACGTCTCGCTGACCCTGATCGAGCACTACGAGCAGGCCGATCCCGATCACGCCTGGCGCATCGTCTTCACCAACCTGCTGCCGCGGCGCGTCGCCGCCTGACCATGGCCGCGCGCGTCACGCTGGTGCTGGGCGGCGCGCGCGCCGGCAAGAGCGGCTACGCCCTGGCGCTGCTGGGCGGCGGACTCTTCGTCGCCACCGCCGAGGCGGGCGACGCCGAGATGGCCGAGCGCATCGCCACCCATCGCGCCGAGCGCGGCGCCTCCTGGACGACGATCGAGGAACCCCTCGATCTGCCCGCCGTGCTGCGACGCCACGCCGAGGATGCGCGGCCGATGCTCGTCGACTGCCTGACCCTGTGGCTCAGCAACCTCATGCATCGCGACCGCGACATCGAGGAGGCGACGACCGCGCTGCTCGTCGCGCTCGACCAGCGCGCGGGCGAGACGGCGTTCGTCAGCAATGAGGTCGGCCTGGGCATCGTGCCCGACAACGCGCTGGCCCGACGCTTTCGCGACGCGCAGGGCGCGCTCAATCGCCGGATCGCCGCGCGCGCCGACCGCGTGGTCTTTATGGCCGCCGGCCTGCCGCTGACGCTGAAAGGCTGACAGCAATTCGCCGCCGCCCGCCGGATGGCGGGCGATGCGCGCTCGATGTCACGTCGTCGCCTCGCGAACGAGGAGCGACGATGAATTCAGCGCGTCTGACCATGGGGCCGGTCGAATGGCTGCTGCTTGTGGCGCTGTCGGTGCTGTGGGGCGGCTCCTTCCTGTTCGGCAAGATCGCGCTCGCCGAGCTGCCGCCCTTCACCGTCGTGCTGGTGCGCGTTGGCCTGGCGGCGCTGGCGCTATGGCTCGTGGTGGCCGTCACCCGCCAGTCGGTGCCACGCGCGCGCGCCGTGTGGCTGGCGTTCTTCGCCATGGGGCTGATCAACAACCTGATTCCGTTCAGCCTGATCATGTGGGGCCAGCTGCGCATCGGCAGCGGGCTCGCCTCGATCCTCAACGCCACGACGCCGCTATGGACGGTGCTGGTGGCGCACTGGCTGACCGCCGATGAAAAGATGAATGCGCGCAAGCTGGCGGGCGTGCTGATCGGTGTCGCGGGCGTCGCCGTGATGATCGGACCGGTGGCGCTCGCCGGATTGGGCGGCGATATCGCTGCACAGCTCGCGGTCGTCGCCGCGACGCTCTCTTATGCCTTCGCTGGTCTGTACGGCCGGCGCTTCGCGCGCATGGGTGTGGCGCCGATGGTGGTGGCGGGCGGACAGGTCGGTGCGACCACCATCATGCTGCTGCCCGTCGCCCTGCTGGTCGACATGCCCTGGACGCTGCCGATGCCCGGGTTGCGCACTTGGGTGGCGTTGGCTGGCCTTGCGCTGCTCAGCACAGCCCTGGCCTATGTGCTCTACTTCCGCATCCTCGCCAAGGCGGGCGCCACAAACCTGTTGCTGGTGACCTTCCTGATCCCGGTCAGCGGTGTGCTGATGGGGGTGCTGGTGCTCGACGAGACGCTCGAGCCGCGCCAGCTCGCCGGCATGGCGCTGATCGGGCTGGGTCTCGCGGCGATCGATGGACGCCTCCTGCGCCGCTCGATCTAGCTATACTCGGCGGCGATGCGTCTCGTCGCCGGCGAAACCTTTGTTGTCGTGACCGACCGCCCGATCCTGGAGCGTGCCTTCAACGCGTTCCTGGCGGTGGTCGGCGGCCTCACCGCCTGGTTCTGCCTGCGCGTCTATAGGCCGGGCGGTGATTGGGGCGATCTGGTGCTGGCGCTGTTCGTGCCGTTCCTCGCGGTTTTCGCGGTGGCGGGGCTATGGCGCGCGCTCACGCTGCCGACCACCATCTGCCGGGTCGACGGCGCGCAGCGTGTCGTCGAGCTGACGCAATGGGCGCCGTTCGCGCGGCGGCAGGGGCGCTGGCGGTTCGACGACATCGCCGAGATCCATGTCGAGGCGCGGCCGGGTTACGGGTCGTCTTGGCGCGCCGCGGCGAGCCTGCGGAACGGACGCAGCGAGGTGCTGACGCCGCATGCCGACGCCGATCGCGACGATATCGACCGATTCGTGGTCGAAGCCCGACGAATCATGACGTCCGGCGCCTCATAGCGACTGCGTGAAGGCGCCGGCCGTCGTCACAATTCCGCCCTGCGTCCTCGGCATGCTCCGGCCCGCCATTGGTGGTATTATGGCCATGTCACGCAAAGAGGCGTTCCCCGCGCCCGCGTGACCAAACCTAAGGAGCGCGACCATGACGATCCGCACCAATCCCTTGTCACGTCGCGGCGTGATCGCCGGCGGCACGGCCCTGCTGGGCATCGGCGCCAGCGCGCCGGCGCTGGCCGACGCCAAGCGCCAGGCCCTGGTCAACGACTCGCTGCGCACGGCGCAGAAGATCATCGAGGGCAAGGAGACGCCCGACGCGCGCAAGAACATGGCCCAGGCGCGCGCGGTGATGATCATGCCCGCCTTCGCCCAGGCCGCCTTTATCATCGGCGGCGCCGGCGGTCGCGCGGTGATGCTGGCGCGCGCCGGGCGTTCCGACTGGTCCTACCCGGCTTTCTACTCGCTGGGCTCCGGCAGCATCGGCCTGCAAGTCGGCGGCCGGGTGCAGGAGATCGTGCTGATCATCCTGACCGACAAGGGTCTCAACG
>CAYTFW010000112.1:0-21437 GCA_964437145.1 uncultured Rhizobiaceae bacterium | reverse complement strand
CGTAGCGAGGAATCTAGATTCCTCGCTACGCTCGGAATGGCAGGTGCGTCCTCAGGGCTGGATGTCGAGCCCCTTGTACAGCGCGGCGCCGTAGTTGCCGTGCGCGCGCACGTTCTTGATCGACTTCTTGGCGATCAGGTGCAAGCGGCTGTGGATCAGCGGGATCATCAGCGCCTCGTCGTGCACCAGCTTCTGCACCTTGTGATAGGCCTCGCGCCGCGCCTCCTCGGTGATGGCGCCGCGGCCGGCCTCGAGCAGCCGGTCGGTCTCCGGGTCGTTCCACATCATGCGGTTGGGCACCGGCCGGTTCTTCGAATAATAGTAGAGATACATCTGGTCGCCGGCCGAGGTGTAGGGCACCGACAAGGTCCAGATGTCGTAATCCTGCTGCGCGATCTTCTGGAAGAAGACCGTCGGGTCCCACATCTGGATCTTGATGTCGATGCCGACCTTGCGCGCGGCGCCCTGCAGCACCTCCGACAGCTTGGGATTCTGCCCCACGGTGTAGGAGTAGAGCAGCAGCTCGAGCTTCTTGCCGTCCTTGTAACGGAAGCCGTCGACGCCGAGCTTCCAGCCGGCCTCGTCGAGCAATCGCGCCGACAGCGCGGGGTCGTGCTTGGAAAGCGTATCGAGCGTCGCCGGATTGAAGTCCTGCGCCGGCTCGTGCACCAGCGCGCGCGCGGGGATGCCCTGGCCGAAGAAGATCGCCTTGTTGACCTCCTCGCGATCGATCAGGTGGCTGAGCGCGGCGCGCACGCGCCGGTCCTGCATGTGCTCGCGCGTGGTCTTCAGCCCGTAATAGGACATGCTGAAGAAGCTGTCGGGCTCGTAGACCGCGAGGTTGGGCGCCTTCTTGAACGTGTCGATCGCCTGCAACGGCGCCCAATGGGTGAAGTCGGCCTGGCCGGCGAGCATCGCGGCCATGCGCGTCGTCTCCTCCGGCACGATGCGCCAGATCATGCGCTCGTACTTCACCGGCCCCGGATCCTTGTACATGCCGGTGGGGCCCCACTTGTAGGCGGCGTGGCGCTTGAGCACGAGGTCCTTGCGCGGCTCCCACGACTCCCAGCACAGCGGGCCGGTGCCGTCGAAGCCCTTGACGCCGAAGTCGTTGCCCAGCGCCTTGACGTTGTCCTCGTTGATGATGGTGGCGGCGAAGTTGGTGAGGTCGATCAGCAGCTCCGAGTGCGGCCGCTTGAGCTTGTAGACCAGCGTGTGGGGATCGGGCGCGCTGAGCGTATCGATCTCGCCCAGCCGCCAGTAGAACGGGAACCTGGCGTCGGGATTGGCGAGGCGATTGAACGAGAAGATCACGTCGGCGGCGGTGAACTTCTTGCCGCTGCAGAACGTCACGTCGTCGCGCAGCTTGAAGGTGTAGGTGAGGCCGTCCTTCGACACGTCCCACGACTTCGCCAGCAGCGGCCGCGGCGTCTTCAGATCCCAGTCGAGCGCCACCAGCGTGTCGCCCATCATGAACATGGGATGGCCCATGCCGCTCGAGGTGTTGCTGTGCGGATCGTATTTCGGCGCGTCCTGGGTGCGGATGTTCACCA
The DNA here is from genome assembly GCA_964437145.1 of uncultured Rhizobiaceae bacterium. GTDB lineage: Bacteria > Pseudomonadota > Alphaproteobacteria > Reyranellales > Reyranellaceae > JAFAZJ01. The sequence goes on along the minus strand of CAYTFW010000112.1, from coordinate 19,884 downwards.
GGGTCTGCGCTTGCGCGGACACAGACGCGATGCTCAACGACGCGGCCACCGCCGCCACCCAACGAAGCTTCATTCGACACACCCTCCCGTTGTTGTTCCTTGGCCCGGTGTCATCCTGAGCGAAGCGAAGGATCTCGCGCTATCGCGATCACACATCGACATCGAGACCGTTCGCACCACCGCGAGGTCCTTCGCTTCGCTCAGGACGACGGCGTGGTCGTCAACCGCCCGCCACGCCCTGCGTGTTGACGTAGAGCGAATACAAACTGTGGCTCGCCGCCATGAACAGGCGGTTGCGGTATCGGCCGCCGAAGCAAAGATTGGCGCAGCGTTCGGGCAGGTCGATATGGCCGATCGGCTGCCCCTGGGGATTGAAGACGCGCACGCCGTCGAGCTCGGCGCTGCCCATGCCCCAGCCGCACCACAGATTGCCGTCGACATCGACGCGGAAGCCGTCGGGCGTGCCGCCCTGGGCGTCGATCGCCACCTTGGACTTGCCGAGCTTGGTGCCGCCGCCAGTGACATCGTAGGCGAGGATCTGCCGCGTCGGCTCGGCGCGCGAGGCCACGACGTAGAGCGTCTTCTCGTCGGGCGAGAAGGCGAGACCATTGGGGCCGGGGATGTCGTCGGCCATCACCGCGAGCTTGCCGGTCTTGCCGTCGAGGCGATAGATGGCCGGCTTGTTCTCGGACTCGTCCTTGTGGCCTTCATAGTAGCCAGAGATGCCGAACACCGGATCGCTGAACCAGATCGAGCCGTCGGACTTCACCACGACGTCGTTGGGCGAGTTCAGTTTCTTGCCGTTGTAGGTGTCGGCCAGCACGGTGATCGCGCCGTCGATCTCGGTGCGTGTGACCCGCCGCGAATCGTGCTCGCAGGTCACCAGACGGCCCTGACGGTCGCGCGTGTTGCCGTTGGCATTGTTGCTGGGCTTGCGGAAGGCGCTCACCGCGCCGGTCTCCTCGTCCCAGCGCAGGATGCGGTTATTGGGAATGTCGCTCCACAGCAGGTAGCGCCCATCGCCGATCCACACCGGCCCCTCGGACCAGCGGCATCCTGTGTAGAGCCGTTCGACCGAGGCCAGCGGCAGGCGGTACTTGGCGAAGGACGGATCGAGGACGCGGACCGACGGATCGGGATACCGCTCGCTGGGCTGCCACATGTTCCGCTCCCCTCAAGATTTTCCGTGGTGATCCTACGGGTTCTTCGTCATGGGAATCCAGCCCGCCGCTCCAGCGCCGCTTCACTGGAAGAACAGCGGGATCCGCGGGAAGGCGATGATGAGCATCAGGACCGCGAACATGATCAAGGTGAAAGGCTGCGTGCCCGCGAAGATGTCCCACAGTGTGATCCGGGCGTCGTTGAGCGTGCTCTTGACGACGTAGACCGAGATGCCGAAGGGCGGCGTCAGCAAGCCGACCTCGACGGCGACGACGGTGATCACGCCGAACCACACCAGGTCGAGCCCCAGGGTCTTGGCCACCGGCAGCATCAGCGGCAGCACGATCAGCATGATCGACGCCGAATCGATGAGGCAGCCGAGGAAGAGCACGATGGCGATGAACACCGCGAGGAAGCCTGCCGCGCCCAATCCCATGCCGGCCATCCATTCGACGATCGCCTGCGGCAGCCCGGACAGCGTCAGCATGCGGCTGTAGAGGTTGGCGGCGATGATCAGGAACAGCACCGAGACGGTGATGCGGCCCGTCTCGATGAGAACCTTCCACAAGATCGCCAACGACAGCCGCCGCTTGGCGAGCGCCAGGACCAGCGCGCCCAGCGCGCCCACGGCGCCGGCATCCGTCGCGGTGAAGATTCCGCCGTAGATGCCGCCCAGCACCACGAAGATCAGCAGCACGACCGGCGCCACCTTGGCGATCGCCGCCCAGACCGTCAGGTCGGGACCGGCGCCGACGGCCTTGCCGCCGACATAGCCGGGAAACAGCCAGGCCATGGCGATGATGGAGAGCGAAAAGGCGGCCGCCAGGACGAGGCCGGGCATGACGCCGGCGAGAAACATGGCGCCGACGGACTGTTCCGACAGAAAGGCGTAGAGGATCATCAGCAGGCTGGGCGGAATGAGCATGCCCAGCACCGAGGACCCGGCCACGACGCCGGTGGCGAAGCGCGGGCTGAAGCCGAAGCGCAGCATTTCGGGCACCGCGACCTTGGTGAAGACCGCGGCCGAGGCGATCGAGATGCCGGTGATGGCGGCGAAGACGGCATTGGCTATGACGGTGGCCACGCCCAGCCCACCGCGCACACGGCGCAGCAGCGCGTGGGCGACCTCGAAGATGTCCTTGCCGAGATCCGCCGTCGCCACCAGCAGCCCCATGAGAACGAACAGCGGCACCACGCCGAACTCGTGGCTGGCGACCGCGTCGTTGCTCGCCTGAGCTGTCAGCGCGAGCGCCACGTCGACGTTGTCGCGAATCAGCCAGACGCCGGCGAAGGACAACACCAGCAGGGAAATCGCCACGTGCAGGCCGGCAAGGATCAGCACGACCATCAGCACCAGCGAGATGACGCCGATATCGAGTGGCGTCATGCCGGCTTCCCCACGGCCCGGCGGAAGTCGGCCTGGGCGAGAAAAATGAAGGTCAGGCAGGTGCAGGCCGAGCCGACGACGGTGATCAGGCGGATCGGCCACGTCGGCGCGGTGAAATCCCCCAGCGAGCCGACATAGTCGCCGATCTCCCAGGCGGACTTGAGCTCCGGCAGCGCGGCGCGCACCACGATCGCCATCATCGCCGCGCCGATCAGGTGGAATATCGCCTGCAGCGCGTCGGCGAGCCTCGGCGCCCGCCGGACCATGATGTCGTGCAGCAGTTCGGCGCGCACGAAGCGGCCGGCCCACAGGGTGTTGGGCAACTGCAGGAACACGATGCCGACGATGGCCAGCGATACGAGCTCTGTCGTGCCGCGGACCGGGCTGTTGAAGGCCGAGCGTCCGACGATGTCGCAGTTGATCAGCACCAGCAGCCCGAAGATGGCGAGCGTGCCGGCGGCGTTCATCACCGCCGTCAACCGCTCGAAGCGAAAGGGCTGCGGCTGGCCGTAGGCGCCCGAGGGGCCAGCACTACCCTCGCTGGCCTCGAGTTCCATGCTGGTTATGCCTTCCAGTCACGGACCGGCTTGACCCCTTCCGCGCGCAACGCCTCGAGGTAGGCCGCGACGATCGCGCGCACGGATTTGAAACCCTGCTTCTCGAGCTGGCTCGACCAGGCATCCGGCAGATTGGGCAGCATGGCGGCCCATTTTGCCCGCTCGGCATCGGGCAGCTGTGTGACCGTGGCGCCGGCGGCGCGCAGATTCTTGACGGCTTCCTCGGCCAGCGCGGTCTGGGTCTTGGCGAACTCCTGGCCATAGGCTTGCCCGGCCTTGCGCACCGCCTGCTGCACCACCGGCGGCAGCTTCTGGTAGCTCTTGAGGTTGAAGGCGATCGAGCCGGTGTACTGCGCGCCGAGATTGCACAGCGTGATATGCGGCGCGACCTCGTGCAGCTTGGCCGACCAGGTCGGCGACATCGAGACGATGGCGCCTTGCGCCACGCCCGTCTGGATGCCGTTGTAGTAGAGGTTGAGATTGCCGGCGACGGCGACGGCGCCGGTTCCCTGCAGCCAGTTGGCGATCGGCCCGGGCACGAAGATCTTTTTGCCGGCGAGATCGGCGGCGGTGTTGACCGGGAAGTTGGTCACGAGCTGGTAGCCGTCGATCGCCACCGTGGCCAACAGCACCATGTTGTGCTTCGCCCAGGCGTCGTTCATCTCGGGGAAGCGCTCGTGGAGCTTCTCGACGATACGGCTGACCGTGGCGATGTCGGGCGCGCCGAAGGGCACCTGCAGCGTGACCTGCTGCAGCGGAAACTTGGCCGCCTCGAAGATCTGCGACACGATCCCGGCGTCGGACACCGAGCTGCGCAGCGCGTCGCTTTCGGCGCCGAGCTTGGCGACGGTGCCGCCATAGGCCTTGGTCCATTCGATCTTGACCGGCGAGCCGGCGGCGACGATTTCGCGCTCCAGCGTGCCGAGGAAGGTCTCGTCGAGCACCTTCACCCAGTTGAAGACCGGCGGATGACCGCAGGTGATGGTGAACTTCAGGAGCTGCTGCGCCAGCGCCGCGTTGAGGCCGGGCAGCGCCGTCAGCCCGGCGGCCGCGGACGCACCCATGAACTGCCTACGATTCATCTCGCTGTTCCTCCGCTCGGCCGCGGTTTGTCCGCGTTACGAGGTGGAGCCTAGGTCGCAAGCGGGAAGGGCTTCAAGGTCGCACTCGATATAGCGGCCCATCCGCTTCCGCCATGCGGTCACTGCCCGCCGCGTTGTGGGCAGCCGATCCACACCGGCTACCCGGGTCGCCGCCGGCAAGAATTTCTAAAGCGACGCTAAGGGTTCTTCGTCGTGGGAATCCAGCCTGCGGGACTATAGTCCGGCAACCGAACCGAGGAGGATGTCATGTCGCTGCAGATCGGCCAGAAGGCGCCGGACTTCACCGCCGAGACCACCGAGGGGACGATCGGCTTTCACGACTGGATCGGCGATGCCTGGGCGGTGCTGTTCTCGCATCCCAAGGACTTCACGCCGGTGTGCACCACCGAGCTCGGCTACATGGCGCGCCTGAAGCCGGAGTTCGACAAGCGCAACGTCAAGATCATCGGGCTGAGCGTCGATCCCGTCGCCAACCACGCCAAGTGGGCCAAGGACATCGAGGAGACCCAGGGCACGGCGCCGAACTACCCGATGATCGGCGACACCGATCTGAAGGTGGCCAAGCTCTACAACATGCTGCCCTACGAGACGCCGGGTTCGTCGGAAGGTCGCACGGCGGCGGACAACGCCACGGTGCGCACGGTCTTCGTCATCGGCCCGGACAAGACCATCCGCCTGATGATCTCCTACCCGATGACCACCGGCCGCAACTTCGACGAGATCCTGCGCGTCATCGACTCGATGCAGCTTACCGCGAAGCACCGCGTGGCCACGCCGGTGAACTGGAAGAACGGCGAGGACGTGATCATCGTGCCGGCGGTCACCGACGAGGAAGCCACCGCGAAGTACCCGCAAGGCTTCAAGAAGCTGAAGCCCTACCTGCGTACGGTGGCGCAGCCGAAATAGCCGCCCCGGCTACTTCTTCTTGTTTCCGTCCCGTGTCGCGCCTGACGCGAGCATCGACTGGATGCGCTCCTCGGCGAAGCCGGCCTCGCGCAGCACCTCGACGCTGTGCTCGCCCAGGCGTGGCTGCAGGCGGCGGATCGAGGCCGGCGTGCGGCTGAACTTGGGCGGGATGCCCGGTACTCGGATCTTGCCCTCGCTGGGATGCTCGAGCTCCTGCCAGAAGCCGGTGGCGTTGAGCTGCTCGTCCTTCAGCAGATCCTCGAGCGTGTTGACCGGGCCGTGCGGCACGTTGCTGTCCTTGAGCAGCTCGACCCATTCGGCGTTGGTGCGCGTGGCGCAGATCTCGGCCAAGGTTGCGTAGACCACCTCGATGTTGGTCAGCCGCGTCGCCAGCGAGGCGAAACGTGGGTCGGCCATGATCTCGCTGCGGCCGATCAGCTGGCAGAACTCGCGCCAGTGCTGGTCGGTGTAGGGCAGCAGGGCGAAGAAGCCGTCCTTGCTGGGGTAGGGGCGGCGCTCCTTGTTGAGCAGGCGGCGGTAGCCCGTGCCCTCGGGCGCCGGCGGCAGGAAGGTCTCGCCGTAGAGATGCTCGACCATGACGAACGAGACCAGAGTCTCGAACATCGGCACCTCGATCGACTGGCCCTTGCCCGAGCGCTCGCGCTCGTACAGCGCCGCCAGCACGGCGGAGACCACGCCGTTGGAGCTGGTCTTGTCGGCGACGATGGTCGGCAGGAAGCGCGGCGCGCCGGCGACCACGGTCTGCAGCATGGCCAGCCCCGAGCCGGCCTGGATGATGTCGTCATAGGCCGCCTTCGGCCCCATCGGCCCGGCGGCGCGATAACCGTAGGTCGCGAGGTAGATCAGGCGCGGATTGATCTTCTCGAACACCTCGTAGGGCACGCCCAGCCGCGCGGCGGGCTCGGGCCGGTAGTTGTGCATCAGCACGTCGGCGTCCTTGGCCAAGTCGAACAGCGCCTGCCGTCCGTCCTGCTTCTTGAGGTCGAGGATGATGCTGCGCTTGTTGCGGTTGCAGCCGAGATAGAAGGCCGCCATGTCGGGATTGCGCTTGGGCCCGAGCTGACGCGTCGTGTCGCCCTCCGGCGACTCGATCTTGATCACGTCGGCGCCGAGATCGCCCAGCTGCTGCGCCGCCCAGGGGCCGAGCACGACCGACGTGCAGTCCAGAATCTTCACACCCGCCAGCGGCCCGGCCATTCGCGTTTCCTCTCTTTGGGAGCGCCGGCGTCCCGCCGGCTCTTCGACTGTCGGACCATTGACCAGCGCGGGACAAGAGGCAAGCCAGCCCGTCGCATCCCTGCGCTGCAAGGGATGGCGCGGGGTTCGCTCGCTCAGCCGGCTGCTTCTGGTGGCGGCTCGGCTTGCGGGGCTTCGGTCGGCGGCAGCGGTCGGCCGTCGTCGCGCAAGGCGACGTAGATCGCGGGGATCACCAGGACCGTGAGCAGGGTCGACGAGGCCAGCCCGAACAGGAGCGATATGGCGAGTCCCTGGAAGATCGGGTCGAGCAGGATGGTGGCCGCGCCGATCATGGCCGCCAGCGCGGTGAGCAGGATCGGCTTGAAGCGCACCGCGCCCGCTTCGAGCAGGATCTCCCGCAGGCCGCGATCCTCGCCCTTCGCCGCCGCGTGGCGGATGAAGTCGACGAGCAGGATCGAGTTGCGCACGATGATGCCGGCCAGCGCGATGAAGCCGATCATCGAGGTCGCGGTGAACGGCGCGCCGAACAGCCAGTGGCCGAGCAGGATGCCGATCAGGGTGAGCGGAATGGGGGTCAGGATGACCAGCGGCAGGCGGAAGCTGCCGAACTGGGCGACGACCAGCACGTAGATTCCCAGGATCGCGACGGCGAAGGCGGCGCCCATGTCGCGGAAGGTGATATAGGTGATCTCCCATTCGCCGTCCCACAACAGCGTCGGTTTGGACTCGTCCCTAGGCTGGCCGTGCAGGCTGATGACCGGCTTGGGCAGCGCGCCCCAGTCGTGGGCGTCGATGCGCTTCGCCACCTCCAGCATGCCATAGATCGGCGCCTCGAAGGTTCCCGCCAGCTCGGCCATCAGCATGTCGGTGAAGCGTCCGTCGCGACGGAAGAGAAGAGGCGAGCCCGCCTCCATCGTCACCCGCACCACGTCGCCGAGCTCGACCACCCCCCGGTCGCCCGGCAGGGAGTTCGCTGGGACTGGCGTCGCCGCGAGCGCTTCGTTCCACGCCAGCCCGCTCTTGGGCAGCCGCACCGCGATCTCGATCGGGTTGCGATCTTCGCCGCGATGGGAGTAGCCGACCGGGATGCCGCCCAGCAGCGTCTGGATCGTGTCGTAGACGTCCCTCTGCTCGACGCCGAAGAACTCCAGCCGGTCCTGGTCGATTGAAAGGCGCAGCCGGGGGCGCGCCTCGCCGATCGAATCGTCGACGTCGACGATGAAGGGCACCGCCGCGAAGATCTTCTTCAGCTCGCCGAGCACCGCCCGTCGGGTCGCCGCATCCGGACCGTAGATCTCCGCGAGCAGGGTCGCCAGCACGGGTGGCCCGGGTGGAACCTCGACGACCTTGATCACCGTGCCGGTCGGCAGGACGAGGCGCTTCAGCCGTTCGCGCAGATCGAGGGCGATGGCGTGGCTCGAACGCGTCCGCTCGCCGCGCGGCGCGAGATTGACCTGCAGCTCGCCGAGTTCAGGCGATTGGCGCGTGTAGTAGTGCCGCACGAGCCCGTTGAAGTTGAACGGGGCGGGCGTGCCGGCGTAGGCTTGAATGGAGCGGACCTCCTCGAGCTGCCGCGCCACCATGGCGGCCGCGTCGAGCACGCGTTCCGTACTCTCGAGGGTCGCGCCCTCCGGCAGGTCGACGACGATGGCGATCTCCGACTTGTTGTCGAAGGGCAGGAGCTTCACCGTCACCAGCTTGGTGACGAAGAGCAGCGTCACCAGCAGCGTCGCCGCCCCGACCGCGGCGAGGAAGATCCAGGCCGAGCGGCGCGTCCGGATCGCCGGCGCGGCCACCCGCCGGTACAGCCGGCCGAGAATGCCTTCACCATGCGCGGGACCAGGTCCGTGCGCGCCGCTTCCCTCACGGTGCAGACGCAGCATCAGCCAGGGCGCGATGACCATCGCGACGAAGAACGAGAACAGCATGGCGGCCGACGCGTTGGCCGGAATCGGCGCCATGTAGGGGCCCATCAGGCCCGAGACGAACAGCATCGGCAGCAGGGCCGCGATCACGGTGAGGGTCGCGACGATGGTCGGATTGCCGACCTCCGCCACGGCCTCGATCGCCGCGGTGAGCCGCGGGCGGCCGTCGTTCATGGTCCAGTGGCGCGAGATGTTCTCGATCACGACGATGGCGTCGTCGACCAGGATGCCGATCGCGAAGATGAGCGCGAACAGGCTTACCCGGTTGATCGTGTAGCCCATCAGATTGGCGGCGAAGAGCGTCAGCAGGATCGTGGTCGGAATCACCACCAGCGTGACCAGCGCTTCGCGCCAGCCGACGGCAAGCGCGATGAGCACGACGATCGAAAGCGTCGCGAGCCCGAGATGGAACAGAAGCTCGTTGGCCTTCTCATTGGCGGTTTCGCCGTAGTCGCGGGTGATCGCCACCTCGATGTCGGCGGGCAGCAGGCGTCCCTTCAGCGTCGCCATCCGTTCGCGCAGCGCCTCGGAGACGACGACGGCGTTGGCGCCGGCGCGCTTGGCGACCGCCAAGCTGACCGCCGGCGCGGTGTTCCAGGTGCCGCGCCGCGGCGCCATGTTCCAGACGCGATGCTCCCGCGGGCTCGGGCCGATCACGACCGTGGCGACATCTCGGACATAGACGGGCCGATCGTCGCGCGTCATCACCAGCAGCAGGCCGATGTCGGGAACGCCTGTCAACGTCTGCCCCGCGGCGACCACGCGCATGACGCCGGCGTCGCGGACCTGGCCGGCGTTGAACGAGCGGTTGGCGTCGCGCACCTTGGCGACGAGCTGCTGCAGCGTGACGCCATGGAGCGCGAGCTTTTCCGGATCCGGCTCGACCCGGATCTGTTGCGGGTGCCCGCCGGCGATGTAGGTCAGGCCGACATCATCGACCTTCAGCAGCTCGGCGCGCAGCTTGTCGGCGAGCTCGTAGAGGTCCATTTCGGTCCAGCGCGCCGCCGCTTCAGGCTTCGGCGACAGGGTGACCACGAGGACTGCGACATCGTTGATGCCGCGACCGACGATCAGCGGCTCCGGGATGCCGACGGGAATGCGGTCGTAGTTCGCCCGGATCTTCTCGTGAACGCGCAGGATCGCGTCCTCGGCCTTGGTGCCGACCAGGAAACGGGCGATGACCGTCAGACGATCGTCGGCGGTCTGGCTGTAGACATGCTCGACCCCATCGATGCCCTTGACGATCGCCTCGAGCGGCTTGGTCACCAGCTCGACGGCGTCGGCGGCCCTCAGGCCGTCGGCGTGCACGGTGATGTCGACCATCGGCACGCTGATTTGCGGTTCCTCCTCCCGCGGGATCGTCAGCAGGGCCAGCAGCCCGACGGCCAGCGCCGCCAGCAGGAACAGCGGCGTTAGGGGCGAGCGGATCGTCGCCCGGGTCAAGCGGCCCGAGAGTCCCAGGTTCACGGCTTCACCAGCTGGTCACCGGCGTTGAGGCCGGACAGAATCTCGAGCCCGTCCGGCAGATCGGGGCGCGGTTGCGGGCGGCCGCGTTGCACCGGCACGTCGATCGCGCCACCGGGGCCGCGGACCCGGACGTAGTCGACGCCAAATCGCGTCACGATCAGGCTCTCCGGTATGATGAAGGCGGCGCGCTGTCCAGCCGACACCCAGACCCGGATGCGCTCGCTCACGAAGTAGTCGCCGAGCCCCTCGACCGTCGCGTCGGCGACGACTCGACCGTCCTCGATCTGCGGGTAGACGAGGCGAATGGTGCCGAAGCGCGGCCCTGGTCCTCCCAACTCCGCCGTATCCACCCGAATCGTGTCGCCCGCCTTCAGGAAGCGGGCGTGTCGCTCGGGTACGCGCAAGCGCAGCACGAAGTGCTGTTCGGCGACGTCGGCCACGGGTTCTCCCGTCATGATCACCGTACCGGCGGTCAGCCGTACCTTGAGGATACGGCCGGCGACCGGCGCGAGCACGGCGCCCTCGGTGAGTTGCTGCTGCACGACCGAGCGTTCCGCGATCCGCGCCTTCAAGGAGTTGTCGGCGACGCTGAACGCGGTACGCGCTTCGTCGAGACGCGCGCGCGGCACGGCGCCGCGGCCGAACAGGTCCTCGGCGCGGGACAGCTCGATTTTCGCCTGGGCGAGCTGCGCCTCGAGCCCGGCGATCTGCGCGTCGAGCGACCTGAGCTGCAGGGCGAGCTTCTCGTCGCCGACGGTCGCGATGACCTGGCCAAGCCGGACCTCGTCTCCTTCCTTGACCACGAGCTCGGCGACGGTGCCGCCGATTCGAGCGCGCGCCGCCACGATGTGCCGGCTCTCGACGGTGGCGAAGACCGCCTTCTGGTCGGCCACGACGCTCGGTGCGACCGCGTATGTCTGCTGCGCCCCGGCCGGCCGCGCCATGGCGACGACAACCAGGATCGCCATCACGAGCCAGGCGCGCATCCTCTTTCTCCCCGATGAAGCTTGTGCTCGAGCCTACGGGCACGAATGAAGCGTCGGGCGGATCGATCGGAACCGCCTTGACACAGGTCAAGCGCATCCGAGCCGGTGTCATCTATGGTGTCCGCTGTTCCCGATGGAGACGGATGATGGCGGACATCGTCGTGCTAGGCGGCGGTCTCAGTGGAACGCTGATGGCCTACGAACTCGTCCCGCTGCTGCGGGCGCAGGACCGGCTGACGGTGATCGGCCAAGGGTCGCTCTATCATTTCGTGCCGTCCAATCCGTGGCTGGCCATAGGGTGGCGTGACCGAAAGGACATCGAGGTCGACCTCGCCGCCGTCATGAGCGGGAGGGGAATACGGTACCTGTCCCAAGGCGCGCGTCGGGTTCACCCCGAGGAGAACCGCGTCGAACTGGAAGACGCGACCTCGGTCGCCTACGACTATCTCGTGATCGCGACCGGACCCGACCTCGCGTTCGATGAAGTGCCCGGCCTCGGTCCGGCCGGACATACGCAATCGATCTGCCATGCCGATCACGCCGAGAGAGCCAATGAAGCGTTCGAACGCTTCGTGGAATCGCCGGGACCGATCGTGGTTGGAGCGGCGCAGGGGGCTTCGTGTTTCGGTCCGGCCTACGAGTATGCCTTCATCCTCGATACGGAGCTGCGCCGGCGACGCATCCGCGATCGGGTGCCCATGACGTTCGTCACGTCGGAGCCGTATATCGGCCATCTCGGCCTGGACGGCGTCGGCGACACCAAAGGACTGCTCGAAAGCGAGATGCGCGATCGCCATATCAAATGGATCTGCGACGCGCGCGTGAAGGCCGTCGAGCCCGGCAGGATGCTGGTCGAAGAGGTCGGCGAAGACGGCGGCGTCCGCAAGACCCACGACCTGCCCTTCGCGTACGCGATGATGCTGCCGGCCTTTCGCGGCGTGCCCGCCGTGCGCGGCCTCAAGGGACTGACCAATCCGCGCGGCTTCGTGGTCGTGGACAAGCATCAGCGAAACCCGGCCTATCCCAACGTGTTCGGTATCGGAGTCTGCGTGGCGATCGCGCCGGTCACGACGACACCGGTGCCGACCGGCGTGCCCAAGACGGGATTCATGATCGAGTCGATGGTGGCGGCGACCGCGCTCAACATCCGAGCGCTGTTGCGCGCGGAGCCGCCCGCGGCGGAAGCGACCTGGAACGCGGTATGCCTCGCCGATTTCGGCGACAGCGGCGTGGCTTTCGTGGCCGAGCCGGAGATCCCGCCGCGCAACGTGAGCTGGTCGTCGAAGGGCCACTGGGTCCACTTCGCCAAGATCGCGTTCGAGAAGTACTTTCTGCGCAAGATCCGGCGCGGAAAGGCCGAACCGTTCTACGAGCGGTTCGTGTTGGACAAGCTTGGGCTCCTGAAGGTCAAGGAGTCGGCGTGAACACCGGATCGGACGGACAACGCTGATACTTCGATGGAGCGTGCCATGAACATCGATCGTGCGGTCCTGGCTTTCGCGGGCGTGATCGTCCTCGCCAGCCTGGGATTGGCTTGGCTGGTCAGCCCTTACTGGCTGCTGCTGGCCGCGTTCGCCGGCCTGAACATGTTGCAGGCCGCCTTCACGGGCTTCTGCCCCGCGGCCCGTGTCTTCCGCAAGCTGGGACTGAAGCCCGGCGCCGCCTTCGGCTGATCGACACGTGTGGTCGGGCGGCATGCGGGCCGTTGGACACGCGGCATGAACGGAGCGTCGGCCATGCGAACCCTCGTCGTCTTCTACTCGCTGTCGAGAAACTCGCGCGTGGTCGCCGAGGCCATCGCCCAGGCGCTCGCGGCCGATGTCGAAGAGATCCGCTGCGATCGCTACCGGCCGGGCGTTCTCGGCGCCCTGAGGGCCGGCTATGACGGTTGGGCGGGCAAGCTGCCGGCGATCGGCGCGCCTCAGCGCGACCCGTCGAACTACGATCTCGTGGTGGTCGGCGGCCCCATGTGGGCATGGCACGCGGCCACGCCGGTGCGTGCCTACCTGCGACAGCATTCGGGCCGCCTCGGCAACGTCGCGTTCTTCCTGACACATGGCGGCTCGTCGCCCAAGGAGGCCTTTGCCGAAATGGAGGCGCTGGCCGACGCCACGCCGCGGGCCGTCGTCGCCATCCGCCAGGGCGATGTGAAGGAGCAGAAGTTCCTGCCGTTCGTTTCGACGTTCGTATCGATGCTGCAGGGGAACAAGGCGGCCTGATGCCCGCCGCTGGAGCCATGTTCGTCGCGGGCTTCGTGGCTCTGGTGGCCGCTGCCATCGTGGTCTTGCGCTACAAGCGCGAGCTCGCCGCGGCCCGAAGCGCGGCCGCGCAGGGCGGCCGGATCGTCGACACCGCCCATGGCCCCATCGAATACGCGGTAAGCGGCGCGGGCGTGCCGCTGCTGTCGATCCATGGTGCGGGTGGCGGCTTCGATCAGGGACTGGCCAACGCCGCCGCCTTCGTCGACGACGGCTTTCAGGTCATCGCGCCGTCGCGCTTCGGTTATCTGCGCACGCCCATCCCAGCGGACACGTCCGACGCCGCGCAGGCCGACGCCCATGCCGCGCTGCTGGCGGCGCTCGATGTCGCCACCGCCATCGTCGTCGGCGTTTCGGCCGGCGCGCGCTCGGCGATCGAGCTGGCGCTCCGGCACCCCCAGAGGGTCACCGCGCTTGTCCTGATCGTTCCCGCCAGCTACGCGCCGACCTCTCCCGTCAACATCGAAGGCAGTCGCGGCAGCCGCTTCGCCTTCTGGCTGGTCAACATCGGCGCTGATTTCATCTGGTGGATCGCCGAGAAGCTCGCGCCGTCGGTGCTGATCCGTTTCCTGGGCGTGCGGCCCGAGCTCGTCGCCGCTGCGTCACAGGCCGAACGGGAGGGGGTGATGCGCGTCGTCGGCGCGGTCGAGCCGCTGTCGCTGCGCTTCGCCGGGATCAATATCGACAGCAGGCCTGACATGCGTCGCCCACCGCTCGAGCGTATCGTTGCGCCGACGCTGGTGATCTCCGCGCGGGACGATCTCTTCAATACACTGCCGGCCGCCGAGTTCGCCGCGCGCGCGATCCCTGATGCGACGCTGCGCGTCTTCGACACCGGCGGGCATCTGCTGGTCGGGCGCGGCCAGGAGGTGCGTGACACGGTGCGCGGCTTCCTGGCGCGTATCAGATCACGCGAAATGGCAGGCAGCGTTGTGACCTGAGCCTACCGCGCGCAGCGCCGGCGCCTCGCCGACGCAGCGGTCCTGCTTCATCGGGCAGCGCGGGTGGAAGTGGCAGCCGGGCGGTGGGTTGAGCGCGCTGGCGATCTCGCCGCGCGCCTTCTGCGCCGCCAAGGTCGCGGGCAGGAACGGGTCGGGGATCGAGGCGATCAGCGCGCGGGTGTAGGGGTGGCGCGGGTTCTCGAAGATCTCCTGCCACTGGCCGGTCTCGACCAGGCGGCCGAGATACATCACGGCGACACGGTCACTCATGTGCTCGACCACGCCGAGATCGTGGCTGATCATGATGTAGGCGAGGTTGAGCTGGTCCTTCAGATCGAGCAGCAGGTTGATGATCTGCGCGCGGATCGAGACGTCGAGCGCCGAGACCGGCTCGTCGCAGATGACGAGGCGCGGCCCGAGGATCAGCGCGCGGGCGATGCCGATGCGCTGGCGCTGGCCGCCGGAGAATTCGTGCGGATAGCGCCCGGCGTGCTCGGGCCTGAGCCCGACCTTGGCCAGCATCTCGGCGACGCGGTGCTCGACCTCGGTCTTGTTGTCGACGCCGTGCAGGCGTAGCGGGTCGGCCAAGGTACGGTGCACGGTCTGGCGCGGGTTGAGCGAGGCGTAGGGGTCCTGGAAGACCATCTGCACCGTGCGCGCCATCGCCTCGCGATCGGGCTTGTGGCTCTTGCCGATCTCCTGGCCGGCGACGTTGATGCGCCCGCTGGTCGGCGTGACCAGGCCCATGATCGCCAGCGCCAGGGTGGACTTGCCGCAGCCGGACTCGCCCACCAGGCCCAGGCACTCGCCGGGCTTGACGTCGAGCGTCACGCCGTCGACCGCGCGCAGCGTCTTGGCGCCAATGCTGGTGCCGAAGCGGCCGCCGACCTCGTAGTGCACCTTGAGGTCCTCGACCGAGAGCAGCGTCTTGTCCATGACCTCAGGCATGCGTGGCTATCGCATATGGATTTGGATTGCCTTTGGGCCGCGCCGCTCCAGCGGCGCTCGAGATGCGTCGCTGGAGCGACGTGGCCCGAAGACCTTGAACGCCACTGCCCGGTCGGGGCGCGCCACTCCAGTGGCGCGGCGGCGGGACGACAGAACGCGCCACTGGAGTGGCGCGCCCCCAGCATCTTGAGATCATCTGCGATAGGCCCATCTCAGGCATGGTGGCACCGCACGAGGCCCTGGCCGCCGTCGAGTGCCGTCGTCGCCGGATCCTCTGATGTGCAGATATCAGTGCGCGACGCGCAGCGCGGGTTGAAGCGGCAGCCCTTGGGGAAGGCCGACACCGCCGGCACGACGCCGCTGATCTCATTCAGCCGCTTGCGGCCGTGCTGGGAACGCGCGCCCAGCCGTGGCAGCGAAGCGAGCAGGCCGCGCGTGTAGGGATGGCGCGGGTCCTTGAAGACCTCGGCCGAAGCGCGTTGCTCGACGATGCGTCCTGCGTACATCACGGCGACACGTCGGCAGACTTGCGCCACCAGGCCGAGATCGTGACTGATCATCAGGATCGCCGTGCCCTTCTCGGCGCAGAGGTCGCGCATGAGATCGACGATCTCCGCCTGCACGGTGACGTCGAGCGCCGTCGTGGGTTCGTCGGCAATGAGCATGTCGGGCGAGCAGGCGAGCGCGATGGCGATCATCACGCGCTGGCGCATGCCGCCGGAGAGCTGGTGCGGATAGTCGTGCACGCGCCGCTCGGGCGAGGGCACGCGCACCTGGCGCAGCGATTCGACGGCGCGATCAGTCGCTTCCTTCCAGCCCATGCCCATGTGCAGCACGAACATCTCGGCGATCTGCCGGCCCACGGGCGAGAGCGGATTGAGCGCCGTCATCGGCTCCTGGAAGATCATCCCGATGCGCCGTCCCCGCAGACTGCGCATCTCGGCGGCCGAGGCGTTGTGGATCGGCTGGCCGTCGAGCACGATCGAGGAGCCGCTGCCCAGCGATAGCGGCTGGCGCAGCAGGCCCATGATGCTGAGCGCGGTGATGCTCTTGCCGCAGCCCGATTCACCCACCAACCCGAAGGTCTCGCCGCGCGCGATGCTGAAGCTCACGCCCTCGACCGCGGAGTGACGATCCTTGCCACTGCCGATGTCGATACGCAGGTTCTCGACCGTGAGGAGGGGGGCTTCGCTCATGCTGGGACCGCCGGCGTCCCGCCGGCATCATGAAGAAGACGAACCACAGAGACACAGAGACACAGAGGAAGATCAAGACGGAGAAGAATCTCTCTTTTTGTCTTCCTCTGTGTCTCTGTGTCTCTGTGGTTAATCATCATTATCTTCTTCCTCACGCCGTGCGCTCCTTCGACTGCGGGTCGAGGATGTCGCGCAGGCCGTCGCCCAGCAGGTTGAGGCCCAGCACGGTGAGGAAGATCGCCAGGCCGGGGAACACCGAGAGCCACGGCGCGGTGTTGATCTGCTCGCGGGCGTCGGACAGCATGCTGCCCCAGCTCGGATAGGGTGGGCGGATTCCCAGGCCGAGGAAGGACAGCGCCGCCTCGGCGAGGATCGCGCCGCCCATGCCCAAGGTGGCCATGACGATCAGCGGCCCCAGCATGTTGGGCAGCAATTGCGTGAACATGATGCGCAGATCGCCGTAACCGAGGATGCGCGCGGCCTGGATGTAGCCCTGCGATTTGAGCGACAGCACCTGGGCGCGCGCGATGCGGCAGGAATAGGACCAGTTGGTCAGCCCCAGCGCGATCAGCAGGCTGACTAGGCCGGGCCCGAGGATCGCCATGATGGCGAGCGCGAAGATCAGCGAAGGGATCGCCAGCATGAGGTTGGTGAGGCCGCTGACGAAATCGTCCCACCAGCCGCCCCAGTAGCCGGCGGTCAGGCCCAGGGTGACGCCGATGATCGAGTTGGCGATCTGCGACACCAGCCCGACGGTGAGCGAGATACGCGCGCCGTGCACGATGCGGGAGTAGATGTCGCGGCCTTGCGCGTCGGTGCCGAAGGGGAACTCCCGGCCGGGCGGGATCTCCGCGTTCATCAGATCCGCGCTGGTCACCGGATCGGCGAGCTGGATGACGTCGGCGAAGACGCCGACCAGGATCGATACGCCGACCAGCCCGCCGCCGACCCACAGATTGGTGCCCCATTTCATGGTGGCGGCCTCAGGCGTAGCGAATGCGCGGATCGATCGTCACATAGGCGAGATCGATCAGCGTGTTGATGGCGAGGAAGAACAGCACAATCAGCAGGATGCAGCCCTGCACCGCCGGGATGTCGCGCTGGAACACCGAGTCGACCAGGAGCGAGCCGACGCCCGGCCAGGCGAACAGCTTCTCGACCACCACGGCCTGGCCCATCAGCGAGCCGAATTGCAGGCCGATGGTGGTGATCACCAGGACCAGCGCGTTGCGCATGACGTGCCAGGTCACGACGCGGGGCTCGCTCATGCCCTTGCTGCGCGCGGTGCGCACGAAATCGGCGTTGAGCACCTCGAGCACCGCGGCGCGGGTGGTGCGCGCCAGCAGCGCCATCGGGCTCACGCCCAGCGCGATCGCCGGCAACGTGAGGTGGGTCAGCCCGCCGTCGCCATAGCCGAAGCTGGGCAGGATCTTGAGCTGCAGGGCGAAGAGATACATCAGCATCAGGCCAAGCCAGAACTTGGGCAGCGACAGGCCCGAGATCGCCACCACCATCGAGGTGGTGTCGGTGACGCTGCCCGGCTTGAGCGCGGCGATGAAGCCCAATGGCACGCCGATCACGATGGCGAACAGCATCGAGGCCAGCACCAGCTTGAGCGACGGCCATAGCCGATCGCCGATCAGCTTGGTCACCGGCTCGCGGGTGCGGAAGGAGACGCCGAAATCGCCGACGAAGGTCTTGCCGATGTACTTGGCGAAGCGCTCGTGGAGCGGGTCGTCGAGCCCCATCTCCTTGCGCATGCGTTCCATCACGGCCGGGTCGACCAGGCCGCGGCCGTCCTCGTTCATCCCCGATATGAAGCTGCCGGGCAGCACGCTGAACAGCAGGAAGACCAGCGCGATGACGGCGACGAGCGTCGGCACGACGTTGAGAAGCCGGCGGACGAGGACTGTGAGCATCAATGGCCCTTACAAGATCCAGGCGAAGGGCGCTCCCTCTCCCCGCTTGCGGGGAGAGGGTCGGGGTGAGGGGGAGCCGCAGGTTGCGCACAGCGGCGGTGCGTCACCTGATTCAACCCCTCACCCCAACCCTCTCCCCGCAGGCGGGAGGGAGCCATACGGCGAGATCACTTCACCGGCGAGCGCTCGTCGACCCAGATGTCCTCGACATACTGGTGCGTGATCTCGGTCGGGTTGGCCTGCAGGCCGTGGATCCACGGCTGGAAGGCCATGACCGCCTTGTTGTAGTTGAAGAACCACACCGGCGCCTCGTCGTAGAGCAGGTTGTTGGCCTGGCGCAGCAGGTCGTTGCGCTTGGCCGGGTCCTTCTCCTGGCCCGCCGCCTCGAACAGCTTGTCGAAGGCGTCGTTCTTGAAGCCGGTGTAGTTGCAGGCGGTGCGCGGCGTCTTGGAGTAGTAGCAGCGCAAGGTCGCCGACGAGTCCGGGCCGGTGAGGTTCGACCCGATATAGGCCTGGTGGTCGCCCTTCTGCGCGATCTCGGTCAGCACCGTGACCTCGACGATCTTGGGCGTGATCTTGATGCCGACACGCGCCAGCATCTGCTGCATCGCCTCGACGATCGGCAGGCCCCAGCTCTCGTTGCGGCTGGTGGTCAGCTCGAACTCGAAACCATTGGGATAGCCCGCCTCGGCCAGTAGCTTCTTGGCCTTCTCCGGATCGAAGGCGTAAGGCTTCAGCGCCTTGTCGTAGGCCGGCGACGAGAGCGGCAGCCAGCTCGTGGCCCGATACGCCTTGTCCTTGGCCAGGCGCTTGATGATCAGGTCGGTGTCGATGGCGTGGTTGATCGCCTGGCGCACGCGCTTGTCGGCGAACGGCTTCTTGCCGCCGATCGTGGCGTCGTGGTTGAGCGTCAGCGCGCGGGTGAACATCTCCGCGACCTCGAGCACGCCGTTCTTGAGCTGCGGGTCTGCGAGATAGATCTGGTACTGCGCGGGTCCCAGGATCGAGGTGTCGATCTCCTTGTTGCGGAAGGCCAGATCGCGCGCCGCGGCCTCGGCCATGATCTGCACGACCAAGGTGTCGGCGTAGGGCTTGCCGGGCTTGTAGAACTTGTCGAAGCGCGTGGCCACGACGCGGCTGCCCGGGATGTGCTCCTTGAAGACGAACGGACCCAGGCCCACGGGGGCGGCGGCGAAATTGCCCTTCTCGACCTCCTCCTTGGGCAGGATCGCGGTGCTGCCGTGGAAGAAGTAGTAGGCGGGATCGACCAGCTCGGAGAGCGTCATTTCAAGCGTATGGTCGTCGATCTTTTTCAGGCCGGCGATTTCCTTGGCCGTGCCTTTCTCGACCTCGACCGCGCCCTTGATGATGCGCACGTAGCGCGCGGCGGCGAAGCCCTTGGAGCCGTCCATGATGCGCGTGAACGACCAGATCACGTCGTCGGCCGTGAACTTGCGGCCGTTGTGGAAGAACGCGTCGGTGCGCAGCTTCATGGTGTAGGTCAGACCGTCAGCCGACGCCGTCTGCGAGGTGATCAGCTCGGGGACCAGCTTGTTGTTGGCCGAATCCCAGTTGTAGAGCGTGCGGTGGATCGCCTTGTTGACGATGTCGTCCTGCGCGCGCGGCGTGGCGTGCGGATCGAGGCTGCCGAAGCTCGCGGCGTAAGGCCCCGTCATCCTGATCGTGCCACCACGGCGCGGCGTCTGCTGCTGCGCCTCCGCGGCCGCGCCGACGAACAGCGCGAGCGCGGCCACTGCCAAGCCTAGTTTTCGCATGTCACATCCCCTCGGGTCCGTTCCGTCGGACTGGGTCGCATCAAACCACCCTCGTGCGGGCAAAGCAATTCTTACGCCCGGCCGGCAGGGCTATCGCATATGAAAAAAGAGGCTGAGAAGGAAGTCGTCGTCCCATC
>CAYTFW010000111.1:0-21663 GCA_964437145.1 uncultured Rhizobiaceae bacterium | reverse complement strand
TCCGGTACGGACCCGAGGAGATTGCGAACGCCACCGTAGACCGCCGGGGCGCGCACGACGACGCGCCGCTGCCGCGCTCCGAGCGCCGACAGGCCGTCCTCCCCCGCCCGCTTGGTGGCGGCGTAGGTCGACAGCGCCGGCTCGCGGGCGGCGAGCGAGGACACCAGGATGAAGAGCGCGTCGGGCCGGGCGTGACGCGCGGTGGCCTCGGCGAGCGCGGCGACGGCATCGACGTTGACGGCGCGGAAGTCGGAGGCGGCCAGCGCCTTGATCGCGCCGGCGAGGTGCAGAACGACGTCGGCGCCTTCGACGAGACGGTCGAGCGCCGCGCGCTCGCGCAGATCGCCGGGCTGCAGCTCGATAGGCGGATCGCACGCCGGCAGCGACGGCAGCCCACGCACCAGCAGGCGCAGACGATGCCCGCGCGACGCGAGCGGCCGGAGAAGATGCTGGCCGATGAAGCCGGTCGCGCCGGTGACCGCGACCAGGCGACTCATGTCGCCGCGGCCACCGGTCGCCGGCTGCCGTCGACGTACTCGCCGGCGAGGTAACGCGCGCGCGCGCGTGAGCGGCTGAGCTTGCCCGAGGATGTCATCGGCAGGCCGATCGAAGGCGACAGCAGCTGCACGACGCAGTCGACGCCGACGGTCTCCTTGACGATCTGCTGCGTCGCGCCGACGAGCGCGGCGCGCGCGTCTTCCTTCGCGGGCCAGGCGTTGACGACGACGACGATGCTTTCGGCGCCATCCTCGGCGTCGATCGAGAAGGCGCAGACGTCGCCGCGCCGCAGTTGCGGCAGCGCCTCGACCGACCACTCGATGTCCTGCGGCCAGATGTTGCGGCCGTTGACGATGATCAGGTCCTTGGCGCGGCCGGTGATGACGAGCTGGCCGTCGAGCCAGTAGCCGAGGTCGCCGGTGTCGAGCCAGCCATCCTTCAACGCCTCGGCGCTCGCCTCGGGCGCCTCGAAATAGCCGGCCATGACGCTCGGGCCCTTGGCGAAGACGCGACCGACGCGGCGCTCGGGCAGGGGCTTGCCGGCTTCGTCCCGGATCTCGACGGTGTGCCTGGGCAGCGGCAGGCCGCAGAGCACGAAGGCGCGCGAGGTTTCCGACTCCGGCGCCGGCGTCGCCACGCCTTCCCCGGACAGCCGCTCGCGATCGACGGTGTCGACGAGAAAGCCCTCACCGATCTTGCCGAAGCTCAACGCCAGGCAGACCTCGGCCATGCCATAGCTCGGCATGAAGGCGCCGGCGTTGAAACCGGCGGGGCCGAAGCGCGCGGCGAAGCGGCTGAGCACACTGGACTGGATCATGTCGCCGCCGATGCCGGCGATGCGCACGTGGCGGAGGTCGAGCGCGTCGATCGCCTGGGTCTGCGCGCGACGCGTCGTCAGGTCGTAGCCGAAGCTCGGGCTGTAGGTGATGGTGGCGCGTCGTTGCGACATCAGCGCCAGCCACTGCAGCGGCCGCCGCGCGAAATCGCGCGAGCTCAGATAGTCGACCGCGCGCTGCGACGCCAGCGGCGCCAGCAGGAAGCCGATCAGGCCCATGTCGTGGTAGAGCGGCAGCCAGCTCGTGAGGTGGTCCTGGGCGGCGACGGCGAGCCCGTTGTCGCCGATCTGACCAGCGATATTTGCCATCAGCGCGTCCTGCCGGATGTCGACGCCGAGCGGAAAGCGCGTGCTGCCGGAGGAGAATTGCAGGTAGCAGCGCTCGCCCGCGCCCCAGGGCCGCAGATCGACCGGCTTCTCCGGCAACGCGTCGAAGACGCTCATCGGCCCCACCAGCCGCGCCGCCGAGCCTTCGGCGGCGGCCGCGAGATAACCGGCGAGTTCGTCCGTCGCCAGCGCCGCCACCGCGCCCGACGCCGCGAGCTGGCGTCGCAGCTGGTCGAGGTAGGCGTCCTTGCCGCCCAGCCCGGCGGGCAACGACACCGGCACCGGCAGTAGCCCGGCGTACTGCGCGCCGAAGAACGACACCATGAAGCCCGGCCACGTGTCGGCCGTGATCAGCAGCCGCTCGCCGCGCGCGAAGCCGGCGCCGATCAGGCGGCGGGCGAAGACATGCGCGCGATCGCGCACCTCGCGCCAAGTCAACGCCGCCTTGAGCGGCCCGCGCGGATCGTAGAAGTTCACGCCGGTCTCGCCGCGCGCCGCGTAGTCGAGCATCTCGGGCACGCTGGCGAAGCCACCGCGACGGTAAGGCAGGGTCGTATTGGCCGTGGCGGTGGGGGTCATCCGCGCTGTCGTTGGCATTTCAGGAACGCGCCGGGCGGCGCGGCCGGCATCCGGCAAAACGGCGCGCGGTGTAGCAGATGGGCCGCCGAGCGACAAGGCGGACGCCATCCACCGCCTAGGCCATGTTTGTTTCGGTTTGTTTCAGCGCCAGCGCGCGGATGCGCGCCAAAGCCTCCGGCAGATCGTCGGGCGGCGGCGCGCGACGCGACGGCTCGGCGCCGCCGAGCAAGCCGACATGCCCTCCGGCCAGCAGCGCGCGCCACAGGCTCGGCATGTCACGCGGACGCTCCCACAATCCCGCCGATTGCGCGGCTAACACCAGCGCGCGCGGCAACGCCGCGTCGAGCCCGCGCGTGAAGAGCGACAGCGGCGTGCGCGCGAAGGGCAGCGGCGCGATGTCCACCGGCCGACCCGTCGACAGCGCGTCGGCGATCATCGAGGCGCTGTCGCCGGTGACGATGAGGCGCGCCGCCGAGGATAACGCTTCCGTATAGGGCATGTCCGTCGCCCCCAGCACATCGGCGATCGCGCGTGGTGTGCGGCGCGAGGCGACGGCAAGCAGAGTCATGCCGAGCCGCCCCGCCAGCGCGCGCGCGTCCTCGCTGATGCGGCGCGCCTCGGCGACACCGAACGCCAACGGCGGCGCCGGCCCACCGATCAGCAGCACGACGTGATCGCCGCTTCGCCGCTCGATGCGCTGGCGATTGAACGGCAACCGCGCGCCCAGCACGTTGTCGTGCGGCGGCGCTCGGTACTGCGGCATGCCGATCACCAGATCGATCGCGCCATACGGCGCCCATGGCCGGCCGAGACTGACCAGCCGCGCACGACCGCCACTGGCGCGCCGGATCCAGCGCGCGATCGGCGTGCCGCGACGCCCCGCCCACAGGACGAGATCGGGCCAGGGCGGCGCGAAGGACACGCGCGATGACAGCAGGCTCTCGCCGAGCAACATATTGGGCAGGTCGCGCCAGCGATTGGTTTCGAGCGCGATCTCGCGCGTCGGCCAGCCAAGCGCGTCGGCCAGCACGCGAAGCTGCGCGGCGTCGCCGGCCTTGTCGCCGATCAGCAGCCAGACGCTGGGCGTCGTCGCGCCCACTACGCGCCGGGTGCCGCCAACGCCTTGCGGATGGCGTCGTCGATCGCCGTCGCGCCCGGGCCGGTCATCGCCGAGTACCAGTCAATGAGGTTGCCGTCGCGGCCGACGAGATATTTGTGGAAGTTCCACTTCGGCGCGCCCAACGGCCCAGCCTGCGCGGCGATCCACTTGTACAGCGGATGCGCGCGCTCGCCCGTGACGACCTGCTTGTCGGCGAGCGGGAAGGTGACGTCGAACGTCGACTCGCAGAAGCTCTTGATCTCGGCCTTGGTTCCCGGCTCCTGGCCGCCAAAATCGTTCGACGGTACGCCGAGCAGGACGAAGCCCTTATCCTTGTAGCGCCCCCAAAGCGCCTCGAGCCCCGTGTACTGGTCGGTGAAGCCGCACAGCGACGCCGTGTTCACCACCAGCACCACCTTACCCCGGTACTCGGCGGTGGGCAGCAGTCCCTCGCCGATCGACTCGAGCTTCACGCTTGCCCAGTCGATCGGCACGCGCGAGCCAGACTGGGCTGAGGCGACGCCGGGAATCGCCGCGACGATGCCGGAAATCACAAGAGAGAGCAGACGGATAACCGTGGACATCGAAGGCCTATCGAACGCGGACAGCCAAAGCGCACCCTGATACGGATGCGATGTTCAGTCCACCACCGGCACAAAGTCGGAACAGTCCGCCGTTGACATAAGGAGGCCCTGTCCGGATAGTGCCAGCGCGGCGCCTCCCGGCCGTCGGTAGTGACCGACCGTTGGGGCGTCGCGTGTTTTTTTGCGCGGCTGGATGGTCCGGTCGCGTGGGCTCAGCATGGAGGATCGAACCGTGGTTACGGCCGTGATGCCGACGTACGCACGTAAGGACGTCGTTTTCGAACGTGGGGAAGGCTCCTACCTGTTCGCGACCGACGGCCGACGTTACGTCGACTTCACGTCGGGTATCGCGGTGAACAACCTCGGCCACTGCCACCCGCAGCTCGTCAAGACGCTGCAGGACCAGGCGGCCAAGCTGTGGCACACCTCGAACCTGTTCCGCATCGGCAACGGCGAGAAGCTGGCCGAGCGGCTGGTGGCGAACTCGTTCGCCGACACGATGTTCTTCTGCAACTCCGGGGCGGAAGCCATCGAGGGCGGCATCAAGCTGATCCGCAAGTACCAGTACGTGACGGGCAAGCCCAAGCGCTACAAGCTGATCTGCTTCCAGGCCGCCTTCCACGGCCGCCTGCTCAACGCGCTCGCCGCGACCGGCAATGAGAAATACCTGGAGGGCTTCGGCCCGCCGGCCGCCGGCTACATGCATGCGCCGCTCAACAACACCAACGTCGTGCGCGACATGGTGGATGACGAGACCGCCGGCATCCTGGTCGAGCCGATCCAGGGCGAAGGCGGCGTGCGCGAAGCCAACGCCACCTTCCTGCGCGAGCTGCGCTCTATCTGCGACGAGTTCGGCCTGCTGCTGTTCTACGACGAGATCCACACGGGTTTCGGCCGCACCGGCAAGCTGTGGGCCTACGAGCATTCCGGCGTGGCGCCCGACGTCATGGCGATCGCCAAGGGCATGGGCAACGGCGTGCCGATCGGCGCCTTCATGGCGACCGAGAAGGCGGCGCAGGGCATGGTGGCGGGCACGCACGGCTCGACCTATGGCGGCAACCCGCTGGTCACGGCGGTGGCCAATTCGGTGCTCGACGTCATGCTGGCGCCGGGCTTCTTCGAGGGCGTGCGCGAGCGCGCGGCCTATCTGCGCCCGAAGCTCGAGAAGCTGGTGAAGGATCATCCGACGGTGCTCGCCGAAACGCGCGGCACCGGCTTCCTGCTCGGCCTGCGTTGCCATGTCCCGGCGGGCGACATGGTGCTGAAGCTGCAGGAGCTCGGCATGGTCGTGCCGATCGCTGGCGAGAACGTCGTGCGCGTCTTCCCGCCGATCAACACGCCGGTCAGCGTCCTCGACGAGGGCGTCGCGATCATCGACGCCGCCTGCAAGGCGTTCGAGGCGTCGATGGCCAAGGCGAAGGAAAATGCCTGAGCTGAAGCACTTCCTCGACCTCGACCAGGTCGAGCCGGAGCTGCTGCGGCGTATCCTCGGCAAGGGCACGGAGTACAAACGTGCCCGCGCCAACGGAGGGCATGCCAAGCCGCTCGCCGGCAAGACCCTGGCGATGATCTTCGAGAAGCCCTCGACGCGCACCCGCGTGTCGTTCGAGGTCGGCATGCGCGACCTCGGCGGCGAGACCATCATGCTCGGCACCAGCGACACGCAGCTCGGTCGCGGCGAGACCATCGCCGACACCGCGCGCGTGCTGTCGCGCTATGTCGACATCATCATGATCCGCACGACCACCGAGCAGAAGCTGCTCGACATGGCCTCGTACGCGACCGTGCCGGTGATCAACGGGCTGACCGACAAGACGCATCCCTGCCAGCTGATGGCCGACGTGATGACCTACGAGGAGCATCGCGGATCGATCAAGGGCAAGGTCGTCGCCTGGTCGGGCGACGGCAACAACATGGCGACGAGCTGGATCCACGCGGCGGCGCAGTTCGACTTCGAGCTGCGCATCGCCTGCCCGGCCGAGCTCAAGCCGCCGCAGGACGTGCTCGACTGGGCGAAAAAGCGCGGCGCGCGGATCTCCGTCACGCACGATCCCGAGGCCGCGGTGAAGGACGCCGATTGCGTCGTCACCGACACCTGGGTGTCGATGGGCGACGAGGACGCCGCCTCGGCCGGCCGACGACACAACCTGCTCAAGGCCTACCAGGTCGACCAGCGCCTGATGAAGCTCGCCAAGGGCGACGCGGTCTTCATGCACTGCTTGCCGGCGCATCGCGGCGAGGAGGTCACCGCCGAGGTGATCGACGGACCGCAATCCGTGGTGTGGGACGAGGCCGAGAACCGACTGCACGCGCAGAAGGCGATCATGGCCTGGTGCCTCGGGCACGTCTGACATGAGCGGCCAAGGCACAGGCGCGCCGCTGGCCGGCGCGCCTGTCGCCGATGATCTGGCGTTACCCTTCGCCCTGCCGGAGCTCGGCGCGCGCGGTCGCATCGTGCGCCTGGGTCCCGCCGTCGACGCCATCCTGCATCGTCACGCCTACCCGCCACCGGTCGCGGCCTTGCTCGGCGAGGCGCTGGCGCTCTGCGTCGCGCTCGCCTCGGCGCTGAAGTACGACGGCATCTTCACCCTGCAGATGCGCGGCGATGGTCCCGTGCGCCTGCTGGTCGTCGATCTGACCTCCGACGGCGCGCTGCGCGGCTACGCGCAATTCGACGCCGAGAGGGTCGCGGCCATGCCGGTCGAATCGGCCAACGCCGTGCCGCGCCTGCTCGGCCGCGGCCACATGACCTTCACCGTCGACCAGGGCGCCGACACCGAGCGCTACCAGGGCGTCGTGGCGCTCGAGGGCACCAGCCTGTCGGATTGCGCGCACCACTATTTCCGCCAGTCCGAGCAGCTCGCCACCGGTATCAAGCTCGTCACCGGGCGCGACGCGACTGGCCAATGGCGCGCCGGCGGGCTGATCCTGCAGGCCCTGCCCTCGCAGGAGCTGATCGCCGAGACCGACGCGGAGGAACGCGACGAGCGCTTCCGCACCGCGCTGATCCTGATGGGCAGCGCGCGCGAATCGGAGATGCTCGACCCCGCGCTGCCGGCCGACCGGCTGCTATGGCGCCTGTTCCACGAGCACGCGCCCAGCGTCTTCGACCGGCGCGACGTGGCCGATCGCTGCCGCTGCTCGCGCGCGCGCATCGACAGCGTGCTGCGCTCCATCCCGCGCGACGAGCTCCTGGGCATGCGCGACGCACGCGGCCTAGTGGCGGTGCGATGCGAGTTCTGCGGCACCGCTTACGACTACGACGACGCCCAACTCGCGGCGCTGGACAGCCGCAATCCCGCCTGATTGCCGGCGCCAGACTCTTCGGCATGAACTCACGACTCTCTCGCCGCGCGCTGCTGCCGCTGGCCGCGTCCACGCTGCTGGCGCCGCGCGCCATGGCCCAGCCGGCGCGCCAGGCCATCGACTTCGCCGTGCCGGATCTGGGCGGCCCACCGCTGCGGCTGGCGGCGGGACGGCTGATCGTCGTGCGCGCTTTCTTGCCGGTGACCCAGCCGCCGCGCCACGAAGGCGGCATGATTGTCTCGGCCACCGATGCGCTGGCCGATTGGGCGACCAAGCATCTGCTGGCGGGATGGCCCGGCAGTCCGCGCACCGCCGTCTTCACTATCCGCGACGCCAGCCTGGTCGGCGAGAAGCTGCGCATCGAGAAGGGACTCGGCGATCTGTTCCGCAAGCAGGCGGCCGAGCGCTACACGCTGAAACTCGCCGCCGACCTCGACTTCCAGCACGAGAGCGGCCAGTCGCTGGGCCTCGCCGCGGCCGAGGCCACGTCGGGCCGGAGCCTCCTGGAGGGCGCCAAGGACGCCGACCGCCAGGTCGCCTGGCACTCGATGCTGATCGCGGCGATGGAGCAGTTTGTGGCGACGTTCGAGGCCACCGTAAGCGGCCAGCTCCGCCACCACCTCGCCGGCGGCTGAGTCTCTACCGGCCGCCCGAGGCCCACTCGACCATGCGGTTCATGAACGCCTCGCAGGCCTTGATCTGCGAGACCAAAATGAACTCGTTGGGCTGATGCGCTTGGGCGATGTCGCCCGGACCGCAGACCACCGTCGGCACGCCGCCAGCGTTCTTGAAGATACCGGCCTCGGTACCGTAGGACACCGAGGTCACGACGTTGCTGCCCGACCAGCTCTGCACCAGCTTCACCGCCTCGTCATTGCCTTCCGGCGGGAAGGGCGGCGTGCCCGGGCCGATCTCGAACTCGATCGCGGCGTCGGGATGCTTGCGCTTCATCGCCGGCAGCAGCGTCTGCGCGACATAGGCCTGGGCGCGATTGACGACTTCCTGGTCGTCGTCACCGGGCAGCGCGCGGTACTCCCAGTGCACGACGCAGTCGCGCGCCAGGATGTTCGCGGCGGTGCCGCCATGGATCGTGCCGACGGTGATCGTGCCGTACGGCGGCATGAACTCGCTGTCGGCGGCGGCGCGCGACTCCAGCTCGTCCTGCAGGCGCAGCAGGAAGACCACGAACTCGCAGGCGAAATGGTTGGCGCTGACGCCGAGATGCGTCATGGACGAGTGCGCTTCGACGCCGCGGAAGTGCGTGTGATAGCGCCGCGTGCCCTTGTGCGCGTGCACCGCGCTCATCATCGTCGGCTCGCCGACCACGACCAGGCGCGGCCGCGGCACGTCGCCCATCAGCCGCTCGGCCAGCGCGTGCGCGCCGATGCAGCCAACCTCTTCGTCGTAGCTCAGCGCGAAGTGGATCGGCACCTTGAGGTTGGCCCGCTTGAGCGCCGGCACCATCGACAGGCCGATGGCTGAGAACGCCTTCATGTCCGACGTGCCGCGGCCATAGAGCTTGCCGTCGCGCTCGGTGACGACCCAGGGGTCGGTGTCCCAGGGCTGGCCGTCGACCGGCACGACGTCGGTGTGGCCCGAGAGCACGACGCCGCCGGGCACGTTGGGACCGATGCTGGCGTAGAGATTGGCCTTGGCGCCGTCGTCGCTGGGCACCAGCTTGGACTCGACACCGTGCGATTTCAGGTAGTCGCGGACGTAGTGGATCAGCTCGAGGTTGGAGTTGCGGGAGGTCGTGTCGAAGGCGATCAATCGTCGCAACATCTCCCGTGAAGTGACAGTCTCGCCCGCCATGGTCCGCACCCCTTGAAAGCAATCGGGCGCGATCTTCGCCGCGCCCGCGTTCACACCCTACCGCGCCGGAGGGGCGGCGTCAGCCGTAGCCGCCCGCCGTCTTGCCGATCATCGCCAGGAATTCTTTCCGCGTGGTTTCGTTCTCGCGGAAGGTGCCGAGCATGCGGCTGGTGAGCATGGTGACACCGGGTTTGTGCACGCCGCGCGTGGTCATGCACTGGTGCGCCGCCTCGATCACGACGCCGACGCCGCGCGGATCGAGCACCTCCTGGATGCAGTTGGCGATCTGCGCCGTCATCTTCTCCTGGATCTGCAGCCGCTTGGCGTAGGCCTCGACGACGCGCGCCAGCTTGCTGATACCGACCACGCGATTGCGCGGCAGGTAGCCGACATGGGCCTTGCCGATGATCGGCACCATATGGTGCTCGCAGTACGATTCGAGGCGGATGTCCCGGAGGATCACCATCTCATCGTAGCCGTCGGTCTCCTCGAAGGTGCGCGCCAGCATCTCGCGTGGATCGCCCTCATAGCCGGCGAAGAATTCCTCGTAGGAGCGCACGACGCGGTCGGGCGTACCAACCAGGCCCTCGCGCTCCGGATCGTCGCCCGCCCAGCGGATCAGCGTGCGCACCGCGGCCTCGGCTTCGGCGCGGCTGGGCTTGCCGGCGGAACGGGCCTGCTCGGCGGAGAACGCTTCGGGTTTGATGACCTTGTTCATGCAACCACCACTCAGTTGATCGACCGGGAGCCCTGCGGGCTATCGAGCGAAAACATCGGAATACGGATATCGAACTTCTCGCCGCTCTCCGTCACCATCTGGTACGTGCCGGTCATAAAGCCGGATGAGGTGTCGAGCGGACAGCCGCTGGTGTATTCGAACACCTGGCCGGGCTGCAGCACAGGCGTCTTGCCGACCACGCCCGGGCCCTTGACCTCTTCCATGCGGCCGCGCGCGTTGGTGATCTTCCAGTGGCGGCTGACCAGCTGCACCTTGTCGCTACCGCGATTCTCGATGCGCACGGTGTAAGCCCAGACCCAACGCGCCTGCTCGGGTTCCGACTGGTCCTCGAGATAGGCGGGTCGCACGCTGACGACGATCGATCGGGTCTCGGCCGTGAACATGATCTCACCGCTGACGAAAGCGGCCGGTCACCCGGCCTTGAGGGCCATACTACGCCGCTGGGCACAGAAGCCAAGACGAGGTGTAGGCACAGCTTGCGACGCCGCCGCAATAGGTGGTGCGCGGCCATCACGAATCAAGGAGCGGTCAGGGCGTGAAGATCATGCAGGTCGTGCTGCCCCAGGCCAGCAGGCGTCCCTGCGCGTCGGTCAGGCGGCCCTCGGCCAGGCCGACCCGGGCGCCGGCGTTGATCACCTTGCCCTCGGCGCGCACCAGGCCGGTCTTGTGGGTCATGCCGCGGGTGTAGTTCACCTTGATCTCCAGCGTGGTGTAGGCCTGCCCGGCCTTGAGCACGCTGTGCACGGCGCAGCCCATGCAGGAATCGAGCAGGGTGGCGGCGTAGCCGCCATGGACGGTGCCGATCGGGTTGTAGTGGTCGGGCCCTGGCGTGCCCTCGAAGACGACACGGCCCACCTCGGCCTCCACCAGCCCGCCATTCATGAACTTGCCGATCGGCGGCGCGGGATAGCGGCCCGCGATCCAACCGCGCAGGAAGTCGACACCATCCATGCTGGTGAGCGTGGCCGCGTCGAGGACGCCGAAGGTTCGATCCGCGGACGAAGACATCCCATGACTCCCGCTAACAGGTGCATATGCACTTTAGTATTCCCTGACGCAGCGGTCGCGGCTATCTTCCCGCCATGCGGAACGACAAACCCCTGCCCATGCCGGAAGGTGGCTGCACCTGTTTCCAGATCCGCCGCGCGGCGCGCAAGGTGACGGCGATCTATGACCGCCACCTCGCCGATGTCGGGCTGACGGTGACGCAGTGGGGCTTGCTCGCCAACCTCGCCGGCAAGCCGCCGATGCCGATCGGCGCTTATGCCGAGGTGATGGCGATGGACCGCACGACCTTGACCCGCAACATCAAGCCGCTGATCGCCTCGGGGCTGATGACGCTGTCGCCCGGCCCCGATCGCCGCACGCGCGCGCTGTCGCTGACAGCGGAGGGCAAGGCGATGGTGCGCCGCGCTTATCCGACCTGGCGCGCCGCCGAGATGGAAGTGCGCGAGGCGCTCGGCTCGAAGGCGACCAGCGCCTTGCACGACACGCTTCGCACCTCGATGGCGCTGCTCGACGCCATGTAGCGAGAACCGGCGTCGGGGGACTACACTCCCGGCATGAGCGGCACGGACAATCTCGGCGTGACCTCGGGCCTGACGGCCGGTGGACGCGATCTCGCTGGCCTCGAGCGTTTCATGCGTGACACCGTCGAGGGCTTCCGCGGGCCGATCGACACCGTCGAGCGCATGGATGGCGGCACGTCGAACCCGACCTATCTCGTCGGCGCCGGCGGCGCGCGCTACGCGCTCAGGCGCAAGCCCTACGGCAAGTTGCTGCCCTCCGCGCACCAGGTCGATCGCGAGTACCGCGTGATCTCGGCGCTCAACAAGACGGACGTGCCGGTGCCGCCGGCCCTGGCGCTGTGCCAGGACGACGACGTGATCGGCAGCGCCTTCTACATCATGCGCTTCGTCGACGGCCGCGTGCTTTGGAACCAGTCGCTGCCCGGCATGAGCCCGGCCGAGCGCGCTTCGATCTGGGACGACATGAACCGCGCCATGGCCGCCCTGCACAAGGTCGATCCCGAAGCCGCGGGCCTTGCCGACTTCGCGCGGCCCGGCAACTACATGGCGCGCCAGATCGACCGCTGGAGCAAGCAGTACCGCGCCTCGCAGACCGACGACATCCCGGAGATGGAACGGCTGATCGAGTGGCTGCCGCGCAACGTGCCGCCGATGGCGCGCACCACCATCGTCCATGGCGACTACCGGCTCGACAACGCGATCTTCCACGAGCGCGAGCCGAGGCTGCTGGCGCTGCTCGACTGGGAGCTCGCGACCTTGGGCGATCCGCTGGCCGACTTCGCCTATCAGTGCCTCAGCTATTACACACCACCCGACCCCAAGGGGCGCGGCCTCGCCGGTCTCGATCTCGCCGGCACGGGCATCCCGACCGAAGCCGAATTCGTGCGCGCCTACGCGCGGCGCATGGGCATGGAGAGCCTGCCCAACTGGGACTTCTACATGGCCTACAACCTCTTTCGCGTCGGTGCGATCGGCCAGGGCGTCTACAAGCGCATGCTCGACGGCGTCTACGACACCGCGTCGCGCGGAGAGAACATGGTCGATCGCGTGCGCGTGCGCGCCGTGGCGGGATGGAAGATCGCGGAACGCATGATGAAGCGTGCGTGATGCTGGCGCGTCGCGCCCTGCTCGGCGGCGTGCTGGCGGCGTCGATGGCACGGCCGGGGCTCAGTCAACAGCCCGGTGTGACGGATCTTTTGCCGACCTTCTGGCCGATCTACGACTCCAGCCGCGATGATCCGGTCGAGTCCCGCGCCCAGGCCCTGATCGCGGGTTACTTCCGGCCGCACCTCACCATCCATCAAGGCGCCGGCATCGGCCGCATCGATCTGGCGCGCTGGCTGGCGATCTTCGATCCCATCGCTGACGAGGTGCGTCGTCTGTCGACGGCCTTCCCGCGCATCTGGCAGGCGCAGGTCGAGCGCTTCCAGCGTCATCTGCCCGACGCGGCGAACGACGCGCCCGTGACGATCATGCTGTCGTTTCTGAACTTCGACGCGCGCGTGCGGCTGTGGCGCGACCGGCTGGCGTTGTTCGTCGGCCTCGACGGCGTCGTGCATATCCAAGGCCGCGGCGCCGACCTCGCCGTGCTGCTCGATCACGAGAGCTTCCACCTCTATCACCACCAGGTGAATCCCAGCCTGATCCTGCCCGGCGGCGACACGATCTGGCTCGGCATCTGGAAGGAAGGCCTCGCGGTCTATGCCTGCGGCGTGCTGGACTCGGGGCGCTCCCGCCTCCAGATATTGCTGGGCGACCGCGACCTTGCGGCGATTGCGCCGGAGTTTCTGCGCAAGATCGCCCGCGAGCTACCGCCGATTCTCGCCGCCACCGACGGACAAAGCCGCACGCGCTACCTCTCCTACGGCTATCGCGGCGACATCCCGGCGCGCAGCGGCTATGCCTTGGGTCTCGCTATCGCCGAGCGCGTGGCACGCGGGCGCGGTCTTGGCACACTGGCGCGCATCCCCGCGCCGGAGATCGAGACGCTCGTCCGCGCCGAGCTCGCGGCGATCGCTGGCTAGGCGTTGGCGTCGAAGAAGCCGTATTCCAGCGCCATGGCGCGCGCGTAGTTCGCGCGCACGGCGGGCGAGTCGGCGGCGTGCCGATCGAGCAGTTCCTCGAGCCGCGCCGCCAGCGACTCGAAGCCGGGATCGGCATAGGTCTTCACCCACTCGGCATAGAGCGGCGCGACGTCGCCCTTCGCGAGGCTCTGGCCGAGCCAGGCATAGAGCCGCATGCACGGCGTCATGGCGGCGATGGTCTCGCCCAATACGCCGCGCCGCGCGGTTTCGAGCAGGAAATCGGTGTAGGCGCGCGTCGCCGGCGCCGGTGTCACGCCGACGAGGTCGACGTTCCAGCGTTCGGCATAGCCCTTGTGCAGCTTCAGCTCGTCGATCACCCCGCCGATCAGCTCGGCGAAGCCATAGAGGTCGTCGCGCGCCGTGGCGTGCGCCAGACAGAAGGCATAGGCGCGCGCGAAGGCTTCGAGGAAATAGGCGTCCTGCGCCACGTAGCGCTCGAAGCTGGCGCGCGGCAGGCTGCCGTCGCCGAGGCCGCGCACGAAACGATGCGCGAGGATGCGCGCGGCGCCGTCGGCATTCGCCGCCCACAGCGCCGCCGACAGCGCCATCAGCCGGCCAGCGCCTGCGTCAGGTCCTCGATGATGTCCTCGACATCCTCGAGGCCGACGGAGATGCGCAGCAATCCGTCACCGATGCCGAGCTTGGCGCGCTCGGCCTCGCCGATGCGCTTGTGCGTCGTCGTCGCCGGATGGGTGATCAGGCTCTTGGCGTCGCCGAGATTGTTGGAGATGTCGACCAGGCGCAGGCGGTTGAGAGTCTCGAAGGCCGCCCACTTGCCGGCCTTCAGGTCGAAGGCGACGATGCCGCCCGGCGCGCTGAGCTGCTTCATCGCCAGCGCGTGCTGCGGATGGTCCTTGCGGCCGGGATAGATCACGCGCGCCACGGCGGGATGCGCCGCGAGCTCGTCGGCGACGCGCGCGGCGTTGGCGCAATGCTTCTCGACGCGCAACTGCAGGGTCTCCAGGCCCTTGACCATCACCCAGGCGTTGAACGGGCTCATGCTCGGCCCGGTGTTCCGGGTGATCGGCTGCAGCTCGTCGAGAATGTACTTCTTCGGCCCGAGGATCGCGCCGCCGAGCGTGCGGCCCTGGCCGTCGATGTACTTGGTGGCGGAGTGCACGACGATGTCGACGCCGTACTCCATCGGCCGCTGCAGGATCGGCGTGGCGAAGGCGTTGTCGAGCACGACGCGCGCGCCAGCGGCGTGCGCCAGCTCGGTGACCGCCTTGATGTCGACGATGTCGAGCGTCGGATTGGACGGCGTCTCGAACAGCACGGCCTTGGCCGGCTTCGACAGCGCCTTCCTCCAGGCGTCGAGGTCGCGCCCGTCGACCAGCTCGTGCTCGATGCCAAAGCGCGGCAACAGCTCGGTGACGATGTAGTGACACGAACCGAAGAGCTGGCGCGCCGCGACGATGCGATCGCCGGCGCGTAGCAACGACAGCAGCGCGTAGAACACCGCGCTCATGCCGGTGGCCGTGGCGCGGCACGCCTCGGCGCCCTCCAGCGCCGCCAGCCGGTCCTCGAACATGGTCACGGTGGGATTGCCGAAGCGCGAATACTGCAGCCGGTCGAGCGTGCCGGCGAAGGCGGCCTCGGCTTCCTCGGCGTTCGGGTAGACGTAACCCGAGGTCAGGAACAGCGCCTCCGAGGTCTCCTCGAAGTTCGAACGCTTCAGCCCGCCGCGCACCGCGCGCGTGGCCGCCCGCCAGCTCTTCTGGCTTTCCTTGCGCGCCGCCGCGATGCGCGCCTTCTGATCGCCGTCCATAATCTCACCCTCCTGCGCGGCACCGCCGACGCAACGAAAAAGCCCCGACCGTTCGGTCGGGGCTTTTTCGTGGGCCTCCGACCTTTTAGCGGTTTTTAACGTGGCCGCAAGCCGGTCGGCTCAAATCCCACGGTGGCGACGTGCTATACCGCATGGCGCCGCCGGTCAAGCGCGATTATGATTGGCGGCACGAGGACGCCATGCCCGACACCTACATCCATAAGGCCGACGCCGAGCTTACCAAGCTCGTCGAGCGCGCGCGTGCGGGCGACGAAATAATCGTCACAACCCCCGATGATCACAAGGTGCGCCTTGTGCCGGTCGAAACCCTACCAACGTCGACGGACGCCAAGGAGCCGCGCAAAGCCGGGCTTCTGCGCGGAAAGCTTTGGATGGCGGACGATTGGGACTCGCCGGAAACCAACGCCGAGATCGAGCGCCTGTTCTACGAAGGCGATAAGCACCCGCCCGACAAGACGTGAGGCTCCTGCTCGACACGAATGCCCTGCTCTGGTTCGTGAGAGAACCGCAGACATTGCGACGCATGGCCTACGACGCGATCGTCGACCCCGCGAACGACGTGCGCGTGAGTATGGCGTCGATCTGGGAGGCGGCGATCAAGGCGGGGACAGGGAAACTGGTCCTGCCTGCCGACTTCATGGGCTCGATCGAGGCATCGGGCCTGAGGTTGCTCGACATCACCTCTCGTCACGCCCTGAAGGTGATCGACCTGCCCCGACACCACCGCGACCCATTCGATCGGCTGCTGGTCGCTCAGGCCATGATCGAGGAGCTTACGCTGGTGACGCGAGATGCGACACTGCCACGCTACGGCGTGTCGATCCTGGCCGCCTGACACCAAAAGGAACATTCGGTGAGCTTCGAGACGCTGGACTACGTCGTGCGCGACCGGGTGGCGGAAATCACCATGAAGCGGGCGCCGGTCAACGCCATCAATCACGCGCTGGTCGACGACCTGCTCGCCGCCTACGCCAAAGCGCGCGACGACGAGGGCGTGCGCGCGGTGATCCTGACCAGCGCCTTCGACCGCGCGTTCAGCGGCGGCATGGACCTGGCGATGATGCGCGGCGGCGACGGCATGCGGCTGCGGCGCTTCCTCGAGAAGCTCTATTTCGGCGTCCACGACATGCAGTACCGGATGGGCAAGCCGACCATCGCGGCGCTGACCGGGCCGGCGCGCGCCGCCGGCGTGACCTTGGCGGTGACCTGCGATTGCATCGTCGCCGCCGATACCGCGAGCATCGGCTATCCCGAGATCCAGGTCGGCGTGATCCCGGCGATGCACTTCGTGCACCTGCCGCGCCAGATCGGCCGGCACAAGGCGTTCCAGCTCTTGTTCAACGGCGATCCGATCGGCGCCGTCGAGGCCGAGCGCATCGGCATCATCAACCGCGTCGTGCCGCAGGCGGAGGTCAAGGAGACGGCCCGTGCGCTGGCCCGGGACTTCGCCAAGAAATCGCCCCTCGTGATGAAGCTGGCGCGCGACAGCTACATGCGCACCAACGACTTCGAGTACCGCCGCGCCATCGAGGCCACGGTGGAGACCATCTGCAACATCATCGCCACGCCCGACGCTCAGGAAGGGCTCAACGCCTTTAACGAGAAGCGGCCACCACGCTGGTGATCCGACAGGGACCGCGCGCTTGGTCCCAATCGACAAGGGCCGGCGGCTTGTCGTCTGCGCGCCAAATAGATCGGCCGAGCTTCCTGGCCGCGCTGGAGGCGGCCGTCAGTCGGCGAGCGCACTGCGGGGCGCGATCCCCCGCGCCATGGGCCGCAGCGCCGAGTCGGGATGGTTCGCGTAGATGTCGTGCAGCGCCTTCAGCGCGCGTCCGAGTTCGGTCTCGCGCCACAGCGTGTCATGGAGCGCGGCCGGGTCGTGGCTGCCGGGTTGGGCCGTCAGCGCTTCGAGGTACCAGGCCTTGAGGTCCTCGGCGGCGTCCTTCAGGGCGCGTCCCTGGCCGGGCGGTTTGGTGGCGTCGAGCGCCGCGGCGAGCGCGAGCGCGAGCGCGTCGACGGGCTGGTTCGTGATGCCGACGGTCGTGCGACCGCGACGGCGCACCGAGGCCTCGTACCATGGCCGCAGCGTGTCCATTTCACCCGCCAGTCGCGCGGACCAGGACGTGGGCTCGCGCGGTGGCGGCGGAAAGCTCACAGGGCAGGCGACGGATTCCGCGGCGTCCACCGCCGGGGCGTCTTCCGGGTAGTCCTCGAGCACGGGGCCGCTCGCACGATCCAGCAGGGCCAGCGCCGCGCGGATGACGCGGTGCTGGAACGCCGCGTCGCCGGGCACGCCCAGCGGCCGGCCGAGGGGAAACGTCGTCCAGAGAAAGCGTGGCGGCCTGAGCGCCTCGGTGTTCTCGCGCACCAGGCTGATGCCGGTGGTCTGGACGCCTTCGCTTTCGATGTACCAGGCCAGCGCGCTCACGGCGCGCGTGCAGTTGGGTCAAACAGGGGTGAGGAACACCGTGTCGACGGCATCGCGGATCAGCAGGCGCGCGAGATCGCGGGCGGTCTTCTCGTACTGCGCGGGCAGCAGCAGCGCGCCCATGAAACTGTAGTGATGCGACGCCAGCGACCCGATCACGCCATCGCGGCCGAGCTCCCGGAAGCGGCCGATCGGAAAGACGACGTTGAGGTCGTCCTGAAACCCGGTGCGGTCGAAGTTGACCGAGGCATGCGACATCACGAGATCAGCGTCGCGCACATCGGACGGGATGACCCGATAGCTCGCGTCGCCGAGCGCGAAACGCTCGTCGTCGCGGAAATGCAGGCCCGCGGTGGTGATCAGCGCGACGCGGCGCTCCCGCAGCGACCGGCCGTCGCGGACGAACGGGGTCGGGCCGATCGGTTCCAGGTTCTTGCCCAGTAGATGGACCCGTTCGTGCTCAGGCAGGTCGGCGAGGCGAACCATGTGTCGGGCCTTTCAGTCAGCAGGATAGCCGTCGCCTAGGCGGCGAGTACAGGCTCACCGACGATCTGGGTACGATGCATGAGGCGCCGCATGCTGTCGTCGAATTCGTCGCGCCGGTGCATGGTGCATCGGTTGTCCCAGACAACGGCGTCGCCGACCCGCCACTGCTGCGCCCAGGCGAAATCCGGATTCGCGACATGCGCCCACAACCTGTCGAGCAGGGCCTCGCTCTCGGGGACCGCCATGCCGTGGATGTAGGCGTAGGGGCGACGGCCGAGGAACAGGCACTTGCGCTTCGTGACCGGGTGCAGGCGGACCAGCGGATGCACGGCGCCGGGGGTGCGGCTCGGATCGAGCGTTTCCTGGAAACCGTTCCGCAGTTCGCCGGCCGAGTTGTGGCTGGAATCATGGGTGCAAACCCTGCCCTCGATGGCGCGCTTGAGGTCGTCGGGCAGCGTGTCGTAGGCGAGGTACATGTTGCAGTACCAGGTGTCGGCGCCCTTCGGCGGGCACTGCAGCGCATAGAGAACGGACGCCCGCGCCGGCAACGGCAGATAGGACATGTCGGTGTGCCACACCAGTTCGCTGTTGCCCAACCCGCCAACCCGCCGGCCGCCGATCCGGATGTTGGACAGGACCGTCACCCAGCCGCGCGTCCTGGGGTCGGAGTCGACCGTGCCGCCTGTCTTTCCGCTGCCGATGGGCGCGCGATCCAGTTCGCCGAACCGCGCGCTGAAGCGCATCAGATCGTCGTCCGACAGACGCTGGCCGGGGAAACGCAACACGAGGTGCTCGGCCCAGGCCTTCTCGATCGCGGCGAACGTGGCCTCGTCGAGCGGCTTCGACAGATCGACCCCGTGTACGTCCGCGCCGAGCGCCGCACCCGTCGGCTGGATCCAGAGTTGCTCGGTCATGGTCGGATTCTCCTGAACGCAAACGTCATCAATCCGCCCGCTACTGCTTCCGCGCCGCGTGCGCCTCGCGCATCTTGGTGATGGTCGTGCGCGAGTTGATCTGCTCGAGGCTGGTCTTGACGTGGATGATCGAGGCGACGTTCGCGGTCAGGCAGCGCTCGAAGGCCGGCGCGAACTCCGCGGTCTTCAGCACCGTCTCGCCGTGGCCGCCGAAGGCGCGCGCGTAGGCGGCGAAGTCGGGGTTGCGCAGCTCCACGCCGTGGCCGCGCCCGCCATACTCACGCTCCTGGTGCATGCGGATGGTGCCGTATTGGCCGTTGTCGACCACGACGACGACCAGGTTGGCGCCGAACTGCAGCGCGGTGGCGAACTCCTGGCCGTTCATCAGGAAGCAGCCGTCGCCGGCGAAGGCGACGACGGTGCGGCGCGGCTCGACGATCTTGGCCGCCACCGCCGCCGGCACGCCGTAGCCCATGGCGCCGCTGGTCGGCGCGAGCTGGGTGCGCATGCCGCGATACTGAAAAAAGCGATGCACCCACCCCGCGTAGTTGCCGGCGCCGTTGCAGACCAGCGCGTCATCGGGCAGGCGTTTGTTGAGCCAGGCGACGATCTCGCCGAGATCGACATCGCCCACCGAACCGGTCGGCTTGATGCTGGCGAGATATTC
This sequence comes from uncultured Rhizobiaceae bacterium, assembly GCA_964437145.1. Lineage (GTDB taxonomy): Bacteria > Pseudomonadota > Alphaproteobacteria > Reyranellales > Reyranellaceae > JAFAZJ01. The sequence continues at coordinate 1,987 of CAYTFW010000111.1, read as the reverse complement.
CTGATGCGCCTTCGCCACATCGGCCGCCCACGGCGTGTTGCTCACCGGCTTCAGCGCCTTCGCGGCTTTGGCGAAGTTGGCCATGCCGCTGTTGATCATCAGCGTCGCCTCGTAGACCCGGCCCAGCTCGTCGGCGCCGCCATGGACATGCACCAGCGGCTGCTTGGGCACAGGGATATCGAACAGCGTGTAGCCGGCGCTGGTGATCTCGCCCAAGCGCGGGCCGACAGCGATGACCAGGTCGGAGTCCTTGATGCGCTTGCTGAGCGAAGGCTCCGAGCCGAGGCCGATGTTGCCGATGTATTGCGGATGGCGGTTGTCGATCAGGTCCGCGTTACGGAAGGCCGTGGTCACCGGCAGCTTGTTGGCTTCGGCGAAGGCGCGGATGTCGTCGCAGGCCTGCTTGGTCCAGCCGCCGCCGCCCAGCATGATCACCGGACGCTCAGCCTTCTCCAGCATGCCGCGCAGCGTCGCCATATCCTCCGGCGCCGGTGCGCCGCGCACGACGGTGTATTGCCGCGCATCCGGCACCTCGACCTCGTCGGTCAGCATGTCCTCGGGCAGCGCCAGCAGCACCGGGCCCGGCCGGCCCGACACGGCGCGATGGAAGGCCTGGCTTACCAGCTCGGGGATGCGCCGCGCGTCCTCGATCTGCGCCGACCACTTGGTCAGCGGGCCGAACATGCGGCGGTAGTCGATCTCCTGGAACGCCTCGCGCTCCTCCTGCTCGCGCGCCACCTGGCCGACCAGGATCACCATCGGCGTGCTGTCCTGGAAGGCGGTGTGCACGCCGATGCTGGCGTTGGTGGCGCCCGGCCCACGCGTGACGAAGCAGATGCCGGGCTTGCCGGTGAGCTTGCCATAGGCCTCGGCCATGTTGGCCGCGCCGCCTTCCTGCCGGCAGATCACGAACTTGATGGCGTTGCGCTGATCGTAGAGCGCGTTGAGCGCGGCGAGGTAGCTCTCACCGGGCACACCGAAGATGTGGTCGACGCCATGGATGCGCAGCTGGTCGATCAGGACCTGGCCGCCGGTGCGACGCACGAGGCCGTTCGACGTAGATGAAGTGGCGGACATGGCGATGGTCCCGATGCACAAGGTTTCGACTGGGGTCGATTCGATAGCACGACGGGCGCGCGTCGCGTCAGGCCCAAGGGCTGGTCGTCGGCATGCGCAAACGGCGGGACTCGCGGGGCCTGCGCCACGTGGTGTGCGCACGGCTGGTCTTCAGATCGCAAATCAGATGTGATTCCGCGTTAAATCCGCCACTTACGGTCTCGCATCGCACCCGAATCGACGGGCCGGCGGGTGGACTTTAGCGGCGGACCGGGCCATACTGTTCATGGTGCCGTTATGTTTGGCGGACTTAGGAGAGTGAGTCCGGCCAGCAAGCGGGCACTCGTTTCGGTTGTAGCCTCGGAATCGTCCTGTATTGAGCGAGAGCCAGTCTTCCCTGTCCGACACCGATTCGCGCGGGCGAATCGGGACCCTGGTGGCACACCCGACCGATCTTCCGTCAATCCCCGTCCAACGAGCCCAAGTGGAATGAGTCGTAAACTTTTCGTAGGCAACCTGCCCTACACCTGCAGCAACGAGCAGCTCACCGAGATCTTCTCGCCCTACGGCGAAGTCGTATCCGCGAAAATCGTGATGGATCGCGAAACCGGCCGCAGCCGTGGGTTCGCGTTCGTCGAAATGTCCGCAGACGAAGCGGGCGCCAACGCCATGACGGCGCTGGACGGATCCCAGTTGGGTGGTCGTGCCATCGCGGTACGGCCGGCAGTGGAACGCGCGCCCGGCGGCCCGCGTGGCGGCGGCGGTGGCTTCGATCGCGGCCCACGTGGCGGCGGCGGTGGCTTCGGCGGCCCGCGTGGCGGTGGCGGCGGCTACGGTGGTGACCGTGGCGGCGGTGGCGGCTACGGCGGCCCGCGTGGCGGTGGCGGCGGCTACGGCGGTGACCGTGGCGGCGGTGGCGGCTACGGCGGCC
>CAYTFW010000110.1:0-21898 GCA_964437145.1 uncultured Rhizobiaceae bacterium | reverse complement strand
ACGTTGCAGAAGGCGCAGGCCCGCGTGCAGGTGTCGCCCATGATCATGAAGGTGGCGTGCTTCTGCTTCCAGCACTCCCCGATGTTCGGGCAGGCCGCCTCCTCGCACACCGTGCTCAACCCGTACTCGCGCATCAGCCGGCGCGTCTCGGCGTACTCGGGCGAGTTCGGCGCCTTGACGCGGATCCAGGCCGGCTTGCGCGCGACGGGATTGTCCGGCCGGTGCGCCTTCTCGGGATGGCGTTCCGCGCGCGCGATGGCGGGCTTGTCGGGGGTGGGGTCCATGCGGCTACAGGTGATCCCTCACGATGACCGCGTCAAGCTGGGACCGCCGGCGTCCCGCCGGCTCTTCCAAGAGGCCGGCGAGACGCCGCCGGTCCCAATGAACGGCGAGCATCACATCTCATGCAGGTGGTTGCGGAGCACGCGCAGCAGGCAGGTCTCGACCATGTCGGGGGTCACATCCTCCAGCTGCACTTCCTCGACGGCGCCCTTGGCGTCGGCCTGCGACTTGTCGACGTCGGTGTAATAGACCGCGAAGCCGAGCGGGAAGACAGCCTTGAAGGAGACGCAGAGCGGCAGGTCGGGCGCCATCTTCGACAGCGGCATGGCGTACTTCGCCACCAAGGCCGGATCGGTCTGCTCGGGCAAATAGAAATCACCGGTGTCGCCGATCGCCGCGCGCAGCCCGGCCTGGACGCAGATGTTGTGGACACGCGTCATGCCCGGCAAGACGACATGCCGCAGCACCGCGTGCGCGGCCTGGTAGAAGGCCTTCTTCTGCTCGATCTCGTCGAGCTGACGAAGTTCCTCGGCGCGGCGCGCCTCATCCTTCTCCTGCAACGCCTGGCGAATGAACTCGAGGATCTCGCGTTCGCTGCGCATGGCCTCAGACGTGCAGCACGCGGCCGTAAGCGTCGAGCACCGATTCGTGCATCATCTCCGAGAGCGTCGGATGCGGGAACACGGTGTGCATCAGTTCGGCCTCGGTGGTCTCGAGGGTGCGCGCGATGGTGTAGCCCTGGATCAGCTCGGTGACCTCGGCGCCGACCATGTGCGCGCCCAAGAGCTCGCCGGTCTTGGCGTCGAACACCGTCTTCACCAGGCCTTCGGCTTCGCCTAGCGCGATCGCCTTGCCATTGCCGATGAACGGGAAGCGGCCGACCTTGACCTGGTGCCCCGCCGCCTTGGCCGCCGCCTCGGTCAGGCCGACGCTGGCGACCTGCGGATGGCAATAGGTGCAGCCTGGGATGTTCTTGGTCTCGAAGGGATGCACGCCTTTGACGCCGGCGATCTTCTCGACGCATGTGACGCCCTCGTGGCTCGCCTTGTGCGCCAGCCACGGCGGCCCCGTCAGGTCGCCGATGGCGAAGACGTTGGGCTCGCCCGTGGCGCCCCAGCCGTCGACCACGACATGCGTGCGGTCGACCTTCACCTTGGTGCCTTCGAGCCCGAGATTCTCGACATTGCCAACGATACCGACGGCGGAGATCACGCGCTCGACGGTGATGTCCTGCGTCTTGCCGCCGGCCTCGATCGTGGCCGTCACGCTGTTGGCGCCCTTCTTCAGCGCCTTCACCGTGGCGCTGGTCATGATCTTCATGCCCTGCTTCTCGAACGCCTTGCGGGCGAAAGCGGAGATGTCGGCGTCCTCGACGGGCAGCACGCGGTCCATGACCTCGACCACCGTCACCTCGGCACCGAAGGTGCGATAGAAGCTGGCGAATTCGATGCCGATCGCGCCCGAACCGATCACCAGCAATGATTTCGGCATCGCCGGCGGCACCATCGCCTCGCGATAGCTCCATACCAGCTTGCCGTCGGACTCCATGCCGGGCAATTGCCGCGCCCGCGCGCCAGTGGCGAGGATCACGTTCTTGGCGGTCAACGCCACGGCCTTGCCGTCCTTGCCGGCGACCGCGACCTTGCGCAGCCCGCCGGCGACGCCGTCCAGCTTCGCCGTGCCCATGAAGACCGCGATCTTGTGCTTCTTCATCAGGAAGGTCACGCCGCTGTTGAGCTGGCTCGCGACCTTGCGGCTACGCTCCACGACCTTCTTGGCGTCGAACGCGACGCCGGTCGCCGACAGCCCGTAGGCGTCGGCATGCTTCATCAGGTGATAGACCTCGGCGGAACGCAGCAATGCTTTGGTCGGGATGCAGCCCCAGTTCAGGCAAATGCCGCCCAGCAGCTCGCGCTCGACGATCGCCGTCTTCAGGCCGAGCTGCGACGCGCGGATCGCGGTGACGTAGCCACCCGGCCCGCTACCGATGACGATGAGGTCGAAGCTGGTGTCGGCCATCGCGATCTCCTACAGCAGCATCGTCGCCGGCTGCTCGATGTACGAGCGCAGCGTTTGCAGGAAAGTCGCGCCCAGCGCGCCGTCGACGACGCGGTGATCGACCGAGAGCGAGCAGCTCATGATGCTGCGGACCGCCATCTGGCCATTCCGCACGACGACGCGCTCCTCGCCGGCGCCGACCGCGAGGATCGCGGCCTGCGGCGGGTTGATGATGGCGAGGAAGTCCTTGATGCCGTACATGCCGAGATTGGAGATGGTGAAGCCGCCGCCCTGGAACTCGTCGAGCTTCAGCTTGCCCTCGCGGGCGCGGGCGGCGAGGTCCTTCATGTCCGAGGCGATGCGGCCCAGACCCTTGAGGTCGGCGTTGCGCACGATCGGCGTCACCAGGCCGCGATCCGTGGCCACCGCCACGGCGATATCGACGGTGTTGTACTGGATCATCGCCTCCTCGCTCCACGAGGCGTTGACATCGGGGTGATCGCGCAGCGCCATGGCGCAGGCCTTGATCACCATGTCGTTGACCGAGACCTTGGTGCCCTTGCTCTTCTCGGCCAACGCGTTGATCGCCTTGCGCGCCTCCAGGAGTGCATCGATCTCGTAGTCCACCGTCAGGTAGAAATGCGGCACCGTCTGCTTGGACTCGGTCATGCGGCGCGCGATGACCTTGCGGATCGAGGTGTGCGGGATCTTGGTCGTCGCCTCGCCCGGCACCACGAATTGTGGCGCTGACGGCCCTTTGGCGGCGGCAGGCGCCGGTGCCGCTTTCGGCGCGGGTTTCGCGGTGCCCGCCTTGGCGGCCTGCTCGATGTCTTCCTTGACGATGCGGCCATGCGGGCCCGAGCCGCTGATCTTCGCGAGATCGAGCCCGGACTCGGCGGCGAGCCGCTTCGCCAGGGGTGACGCGAAGATGCGACCGCCCTCGTGAGTCTTCGCCGGCGAGCCGGCTGGGAGCGGCGGTGCGGGAGTCGGGGCGGGTCACGCGGCGGCCGGCGCCGGCTTCGCGGCCGGTGCGGGGGCGGCAGGCTTCGCATCGCCAGCCGGCACCGCCTCGCCTTCCTCGACCAGGATCGCGATCACCGCGTTGACGGCGACACCTTCCGTGCCTTCAGGCACCACGATCTTGCCAATGACGCCCTCGTCGACCGCCTCGACCTCCATGGTCGCCTTGTCGGTCTCGATCTCGCAGATGACCTTACCCGCGGTGACGGTGTCGCCTTCCTTGACGTGCCACTTCGCCAGCTTGCCTTCGGTCATGGTCGGCGACAGGGCCGGCATGAGGATGTTGATCGCCATGGTGCGCCCCCGTCAGCGATAGAGGACCGCCTTGGCGGCGGCGACGATATCAGGGGCTTGCGGCAGCGAGAGCTTTTCGAGATTGGCCGCGTAGGGCAGCGGGATGTCGAGCCCGGCGACGCGCTTGACCGGCGCGTCGAGCCAGTCGAAGGCCTGCTCCATCATCACCGCCGCCAGCTCCGAGCCGATGCCGGCGAAGGGCCAGCCCTCCTCGACCGAGACCAGGCGGTTGGTGCGTTTCACCGACTCGACGATTGTCTCGGTGTCGAGCGGGCGCAGCGAGCGCAGGTTGATGACCTCGGCCTCGATGCCTTCCTTGGCCAGCTCCTCGGCCGCCTGCATCGCCTTGCCGACCATGATCGAGAAGGCGGTGATGGTCACATGCTTGCCCGGCCGCTCGATCTTGGCGCGGCCGATCGGCAGGACGAAGTCCGGCGAGTCCGGCACCTCGAAGCTCTGCCCGTACATGATCTCGTTCTCGAGGAAGATGATCGGGTTGGGATCGCGGATCGCGGCCTTCAGCAGGCCCTTGGCGTCGACCGCGCTCCACGGCGCCACCACCTTCAGGCCCGGGCAGTGCGCGTACCAGCTGGCGTAGCACTGCGAGTGCTGCGCGGCGACGCGCGAGGCCGCGCCATTGGGACCCCTGAAAACGATCGGGCAGCCCATCTGGCCGCCCGACATGTAGAGGGTCTTGGCCGCCGAGTTGATGATCTGGTCGATCGCCTGCATGGCGAAATTGAAGGTCATGAACTCGACGATGGGTTTGAGCCCACCGAAGGCGGCACCGACCCCGAGCCCGGCGAAGCCGTGCTCGGTGATCGGCGTGTCGATAACTCGACGGGCGCCGAATTCCTCGAGCAAGCCCTGGCTCACCTTATAGGCGCCCTGGTACTGCGCGACCTCCTCGCCCATCAGGAACACGTTCTCGTCAGCGCGCATCTCCTCGGCCATGGCATCACGCAAGGCCTCGCGCACCGTCACCTTCTTGGTGGCGCCGGTCCATTCCGGTTCGGCAGCGATTGCGGCGGCAACCGGTGCGCTGACGATCGCGGGCGCCGCTGGTGCCGGCTTCGCGGCTGACGCCGGCGCTTCGGCCTTCGGCTGAGGCTTCGCGACCGGCGCGGGCGCGGCGGCGGCGCTCTCGCCCTCCTCGGTCAGCACCATGATCGGCGTGTTGACCGCGACGTTCTCGGTACCCTCGGCGATCAGGATCTTGCCGACGACGCCTTCATCGACCGCCTCGACCTCCATGGTCGCCTTGTCGGTCTCGATCTCGCAGATCACCATGCCCGCGGCGACCTTGTCGCCTTCCTTGACGTGCCATTTGGCGAGCTTGCCTTCGGTCATCGTCGGCGACAGCGCCGGCATCAGGACGTTGATGGCCATGACTGGGGACCCGTTCCGATCGATGCGTTAGGCGGCTTGCGCCGGTTTGCTTTCCACCAGCACGTCGGTCCACAGCTCCTTGGGATCGGGCTCCGGACTGGTGGTGGCGAACTCGGCGGCGTCGGCCACGATGCGGCGTACCTCGGCGTCGAGCGCCTTGAGCTGCGCCTCGTCGATCGCCTTGGAGTCGGTCATGCGCTTCTTCAAGCGCTCGATCGGATCGCGCTCGCCGCGCATCTTCTCGACCTCCTCCTTGGTGCGGTACTTGCCGGGATCGCTCATCGAGTGGCCACGATAGCGATAGGTCAGCATCTCCAGGACATAAGGGCCTTTGCCGGCGCGCGCATGCTCGACCGCGCGCTCGCCGGCTGCCTTCACGGCGATCACGTCCATGCCGTCGACCTGCTCGCCGGGAATACCGAAGGACTGGCCGTGCTTGTAGAGGTCGACCACGGCCGACGCGCGCTCGACCGACGTGCCCATGCCGTACTTGTTGTTCTCGATGATGTAGACCACCGGCAGCTTCCACAGCGCGGCCATGTTCATGGCCTCGTAGACTTGGCCCTGGTTGGCGCTACCGTCGCCGAAATAGGTCAGCGACACGCTGTTGTCGCCCCGGTACTTGCGGGCGAAGGCCAGCCCCGTGCCGATCGGCACCTGGGCGCCGACGATGCCGTGGCCGCCGTAGAAATTGCGCTCCTTCGAGAACATGTGCATCGAGCCGCCCTTGCCGCGCGAATAGCCGCCGGAGCGTCCGGTGAGCTCGGCCATCACGCCGCGCGGATCCATGCCGCAGGCCAGCATGTGACCGTGGTCGCGGTAGCTGGTCAGCACCGCGTCCTTCGAGCTGTCGATGGTCGACTGCATGCCGACGACGACGGCTTCCTGGCCGATATAGAGGTGGCAGAAGCCGCCGATGAGACCCATGCCGTAGAGTTGCCCCGCCCGTTCCTCAAAACGCCGGATCAGCAGCATGTCGCGGTAGAATTGTCGGAGCTGTTCGGGAGTGACGCTATTGTCGCCGGTCTTCGCAGGCGACTCAGGCTTGGATTTGGCGGCGGCGGCCTTGGCCATCGACGGGCCCTCCCCACGACATATGTTCACTTGACCTTGGCGCAAACACGTTGAGCCGCCTAGGAAAATCAGCGTCACAACACTTAGGTTCAAGTGTCAGGTCGCAATCTTGCCGGTATCGGTTTTATGCCGGAAAGATTCTTGCAGCCTGTCCGCCGGCGAGACCGAACAGCGCTCGATCGCGATGATCGATGGAGTGTGCACCGCTTGGGAACTGGCCCAACGATCGTAGGCTCGGACGATTGAATTCCTCGTCGATGGGCGTTTTCGTTGCGCGGCCGGCACCGTACCCTACAGCCTCAGCGGCCCAGGCCGGCATTTCGTCGAAAGCGGGAGCACAATGCGGGTATTCATCGTTCACGCCCACCCCGAGCCGAAGAGCTTCAATGGAGCGCTGACTCAGACGGCGGTACAAGCCCTGACAGCGAGCGGGCACGACGTCATCCTCTCCGACCTCCACGCCATGGGCTTCAATCCGGTGTCGGATCGCCGGAACTTCACGAGCGCCCACGACCCCGATTACTACCGGCAGCAGGCCGAGGAGGCACATGCCGCCGCCAACGACGGCTTCGCCCCGGACATACAGGCCGAGATGGACAAGCTCTTCTGGTGCGACGTCTTGATCCTGCAGTTTCCGCTCTGGTGGTTTGGTCTGCCGGCGATTCTCAAGGGCTGGGTCGATCGCGTGTTCGCCTCGGGCGGCCGCATCTATGGTGGCGGCAAATGGTACGACAAGGGCGTCTTCGTCGGAAAGCGGGCGATGTGTTCCATCACCATCGGCGGCCCGCCTTCAATCTATGCCGATCGAGGGCTGAACGGCCCGATGCCGACGATCCTGTATCCTATCAATCACGGTATCCTCTATTTCGTCGGATTCACGGTGATCGAGCCGTTTCTCGTCCACGCTCCGGCGCGCATCAGTGACGGTGAGCGAGCGGACCACCTCGCGCGCTATCGCGGCCGAGTCCTCGGCCTGACCTCCGCGCCAACGATCGTCTATCCAAAGCTTGCCGACTTCGATGAGCGCTACCTGTTGAAATCGCCATGACCGTTGCCGGACCGGCGATCCAACGGGGCGATGACGCTCGCGCCGGGCCGCGCTACGCCGCCATCCGGGCACGATAGTAGAAGCGTTGCGCCGCCCACGCCGCGACCGCGAGCGCGATGCCGGCGAGGTCGGTGATCGTGCCGGGTGTGATGAGCGCCAGCGCCGCTATCGCGAACAGGATACGCGGGACGAGCGCCAGCTTTTCGGTGAACCAGCCTTCGGTGGCGCAGGCCAGCAGCCATACGCCGAGTATCGCGGTCACGGTCACGTGGGCGACCTCGATGAAGCTGCCCTGCCCCAGCAGCAGCGGGCTGTAGAAGAACATGAAGGGCACGATGAACGTCGCCAGGCCCATCTTCACGGCGATCCACGACGTTCGCCAGGGATCGGCCTTGGCCATGCCGGCGGCGGCGATCGAGGCCACCGCGACCGGCGGGGTGATCGCCGACAGCACCGCGAAGTAGAAGATGAACATGTGGGCGATCAGCTTGGGCACGCCGATCTGCTGCAGGCCCGGCGCGACGACGGCGGCGGCGATGGCGTAGGCCGCCGTCGTCGGCATGCCCATGCCGAGGATGACGACGATCACCATGGTGAAGAACATCGCCAGCAGCTGGTTCTGGCCGGCGATGGCCTGCATGATCTGCGCGAAGCGGCCGCCGATGCCGGTGAGCGCGATCACGCCGACGATGATGCCGGCGGCGGCGCAGACCGCGACGAGCTGAATGCTGTCCTTGGCGCCGATCTCCAGCGCCTCGATGATCGCCTTGCCGCCCATCACGTCGTCGCCGCGCCGCCAGGTCAGCCGCCCGCCGGAGTCGCGCGTGAGGCCGTTGAACCAGCTCACCAGGATGCACAGCCCCATGCCAAGCCCGGCGGCGAGGAAGGCGGAGTAGCCGCTGATGAAGGCCCAGATCAGCACCGCGATGGGCGCGATCATGTAGAGCCGCATCAGCAGCGGGCGGATCGGCGGCAGCTCGGCGCGCGGGATGCCGCGCAGGCCGTGCTTGGCCGCGTGCAGGTCGCAATGCGCGTAGCAGGCGACGTAGAACAGCAGGCACGGGATGATCGCCGCCGCGGCGATCTCGGCGTACTTGATGCCCGTCGCCTCGGCCATCAGGAAGGCGGCGGCGCCCAGCACCGGCGGCGTGATCTGCCCGCCGGTCGAGGACGTCGCCTCGATCGCGCCCGCCGTGGCGCGGTCGTAGCCGACGCGCCGCATCATCGGGATGGTCACCGAACCCGAGGCGACGACGTTGGCGACCGACGAGCCGCTCACCGAGCCGAACATCACGCCGGACAGCACGGCGACCTTGGCCGGGCCGCCGCGGGCCCATCCGACCAGCGCCACCGCGAGGTCGTTGAAATATTCGCCGGCGCGCGAGCGCGTGAGGAAGGCGGCGAAGGCGGTGAACATGATGATGAAGGTCGACGACACCTCGAGCGTCGAGCCGAAGACGCCGAGATTGCTGAAGATGTAGGGGAAGGCGAACCAGAGATCTTTCAGCGACTTGTTGTGATAAAGCGCCCAGGACTCCGGAAAGATGTGGCCCACCATCGCGTAAATCATGAAGATCGCGGCGATGATGGTGAGCGCGTTGCCGGCCGTACGGCGCGTGAACTCGAACAGCACGACCAGGCCGACCAGGCTGTAGAGCAGGTCGGGCAGGTCATAGACCGCGCCCTGGTTCATCTGCAGGTCGTCGAGGTTGCGCCACATGTAGACGGCGCAAGCGACGGCGCCGAGGATGAACAGCCAGTCGTACCAGGGCACGCCGTCGCGGCCGCGGCCCTTGAGGATGGTGAAGAAGCCGAAGCCCAGGGTCGCGCCCCACGCCAGGTGGATGGCGCGAAACAGCTCCTGGTCGAGGTTGGGCGCGATGGTCTTGTAGAGAAGCTGGCCGCCGATCAGGGCGTCGAGCTGCTTGAGGACGACCGGACCGACCAGGATCCAGAGGTGGAAGCCGGTGAAGGCGGCGCATAGCCAGAAGAACAGCGGCCGCTCCCAGCGCCGGTGCTCCCGCCTGCCGCCGGCATGCTCCAGCTCGTCGACGTCGACCGCGCCGATCTCGCGCGCGTCGCCCGCCGCGTTCACATTCGCCATGAATCCACCCGTCCCCGGATACGGCCGTCGGTCTTGCGCCGCCCGCGCCGCCGCGCCTCCCTCGCCCCTGGATAGCAAAACGCCCGCCCCTTGGGGAGCGGGCGTTCGCCGATGTGTCAGCTCGTCGCCATCACTTCGGGATGGTCGCCGGATCGAGCTTGATGCCCTTCTCGTTGTAGTACTTCACGGCGCCGGGATGGAACGGCAGGAAGGCATTGCGGGTGGCGTTGGCCGCGATCGTTTCCTTGGCCGATTCGTGGCCCTGCACCATGGCCGCGTTGTTCTCGAGGATCGCCTTGACCACGTTGTAGGCGACGTCGTCGGGCAGGTCCTTGTGGGCGATGCCGAAATTGTACAGGCCGATGGTCTTCTGGTCGGCGGTCTGCTGCTTGTAGGTGCCCTTGGGAATCACCGCCTCGGAGAACTCCGGCATGGCTTTGCGGATCTTGGCGCGCTCCTCGTCGGTCCAGGTGAAGAACACCGCCTCTTTCTCGGCGTCGATCTGCGAGAAGATCGGGATCGGCAGGCCGGCGCCGAAGCAGAAGGCGTCGAGGATGCCGTCGCCGAGCTGACCGCCCATATCGGCACCCTGGCCGTTGCGGATCGTGGCCTTCATGCCCAGCGCGGTGAAGATCAGCGGAAAGTACGTGCCGGGCGTACCGGCGCGCGGGCCGACGCCCACCGTCTTGCCGTCGAGCTGCTTGAAGCTGGTGATGCCCGACTTCTTCAACGCCACGCATTGCAGCGGCGTGTCGTACATCGGAAACAGCGCGCGGATGTTGGTGAACTTCTTGCCCTTGGTCCATTCCGCCGAGCCGGTCCAGGCCTGCAGCGCCACGCCCATCGTGGTCATGCCCAGCTCGACCTTCTGGTCGTCGACCAGCAGCACGTTCTGGTTCGGGCCCTGGGTCTGCTGCGTCGAGACCTGGACGCCCAGCTTGTCGGTCAGGATCTTGGCGACCTCGCCGCCATAGATGAAATAAGTCCCGCCGACCGAGGCTGTGCCCAAGGTCATGCTTTTGGGTTGCGCCACCACGGCGGCCGCGCCGGCCATGGCCACAAGCGCCGTTGCGGCCAGCAGGCCGCGACGGATGATCGTCTTCATAGATTGCCTCCCGAATTATGGTCCGTCCGACGTCGTTCGGTTTCGACGCCCCACCCCTTCAATAGGGGCGAGCGTTGCCCGGCGCAAGCGAGCGGCGATTCAACGCGACGGCGTGAAGACGACAATGTCGTCGGGCCAAGCCATGTGCAGCAGCGCCCGGGCGCGCTCGTCGATCATGTCGGGGTCGAGGCTCTGGCTGCGCAGGCCGGCGACACGGCGTTCCCAGATGCGCTTGGTGGCCTCGGTCTCGGCCAGGGTGGCCTCGGCGCGCGCCACTTCCTGCCGCAACTGCAGCAACGCCAGCACGCCGCGCTCGCCATGCATGAGGTGATAGCCGAAATAGCCGAACACCAGGGCGAACACGACCGGGGTGATGATCTGACGAAAGCGGAACATGACTCGCCAATCAGTCTTTCACGAATCGTCGATATACGCAAGAAAGATCAATAAAACGAGCGCCTTAGGCCTAACTCATCAAGCTTTTCATCGGTATTAGGATCGATTGCTTGACCATGCCCCGGGGCGGCCGATAAGCCGCCCGCATCAACGGGACAGGAACGAGCATGAGCAAGGCCACGGACTGGCGCAACGACGGCGTACGGGTGATCCCCGCCAGCAGCCTCGACACCAACACCGCCCAGACGCCGGGCATGAACCGCGCCGCGGCGATCAACTTCGCCCGCGTCGGCGCGCAGAAGCTGTGGGCCGGCACGGTGACCATCCACCCCGACGCCAAGACCGGCGCGCATCACCACGGCCATCTCGAAAGCGTCATCTACGTCGTGAAGGGCCGCGCGCGCATGCGCTGGGGCGAGCAGCTGCAGTTCACCGCCGAGGCCGGCCCGGGCGATTTCATCTACGTGCCGCCCTACGTGCCGCATCAGGAGATCAACGCCTCGGAGAACGAGGCGCTGGAATGCGTGCTGGTACGCTCAGACAACGAGGCGATCGCCATCAACATCGACATCGCCCCGGTTGAGAAGCCGGAGACGGTCTACTGGGTCGATCCGACCCATCCGCATCCGCACGATCACGATCATGACCACAAGCCCAAGAAGTGATCGGCGAGGAAACGTCCGAGGACATCGAGGCGATCGCCACGCTGAACCGCGCGGCTTTTGGCGGTGAGCAAGAGGTCGCGATCATCGACCGTCTGCGCCGCGACGGGCAGGTCGCGCTGTCACTGGTCGAACGCGAGGCTGGCGCGGTCGTCGGCCACATCCTGTTCAGCGATCTCGACGTCATGGTCGATGGACGCGCGGCTCGCGCCGTCGCCCTGGCGCCGATGGCGGTCGAGCCGGCCCGACAGCGGACCGGGATCGGCTCGCGGCTCGTTCGCACGGGCCTCGGCATCCTGAAGGATCGTGGCTACGAGGCGGTGATCGTGCTCGGCCACCCCGACTACTACCCGCGCTTCGGCTTCTCGGCCGCGTTGGCGGCCAAGCTCACCGCGCCGTTCTCCGGCGCGGCGTTCATGGCGCTGGAATTGAAGCCGGGCGCGCTCGCGGGGACGCGCGGCGCGGTGCGCTATCCGCGCGCCTTCAGGATCGAGGATCCGGCGTAGCGTGCCTGGCCGCCGAGCTGCTCCTCGATGCGCAGCAGTTGGTTGTACTTGGCGAGCCGATCGGAACGCGACAGCGAGCCGGTCTTGATCTGCCCGCAATTGGTCGCCACCGCGAGGTCGGCGATGATCGTGTCCTCGGTCTCGCCCGAGCGATGTGACATCACCGCGCCGTAGGACGCGGTGCGCGCCATGGTGACGGCGTCCATGGTCTCGGTCAGCGTGCCGATCTGGTTGACCTTGACCAGGATGGCGTTGGCGACGCCGCCCTTGATGCCCTCGGCCAGCCGCTTGGGGTTGGTGACGAAAAGGTCGTCGCCCACCAGCTGCACGCTCTTGCCGACCATGTCGGTCAGCGCCTTCCATCCCGCCCAGTCGTCCTCGGCCATGCCGTCCTCGATCGACACGATCGGGTAGCGCTTGCAGAGATCGGCGAGGTAGGCGGCCATGCCGTGGCCGTCGAGCGTCTTGCCCTCGCCTTCCATGACGTACTTGCCGCCCTTGAAGAACTCGGTCGAGGCCGCGTCGAGCGCGAGCATGATGTCCTCGCCCGGCTTGTAGCCGGCTGCCTCGATCGACTTCATGATGAAGCCCAGCGCGGCGTCGGCCGAGGCGAGGTTGGGCGCGAAGCCGCCCTCGTCGCCGACATTGGTGCCGTGGCCGGCGTCGTGCAGCTGCTTCTTCAGCGCCTGAAAAGTCTCGGCGCCCATGCGCAGGCCCTCGGCGAAGGTCGGTGCCTTCACCGGCATGATCATGAATTCCTGGATGTCGATCGGATTGTCGGCATGCGCGCCGCCGTTGATGATGTTCATCATCGGCACCGGCAGCGTATTGGCGTGGCTGCCGCCGACATAGCGGTAGAGCGGCAGGCCGCAATCCATCGCCGCCGCACGCGCCACCGCCAGGCTGACGCCGAGCAGCGCGTTGGCGCCCAACCGGCCCTTATTGGGCGTGCCGTCGAGCTCGATCATGGCGCGGTCGATCTTGATCTGGTCGCTGGCGTCCAGCCCCGACAGCAGGTCGAAGATCTCACCGTTGACGTTGGCCACCGCCTTGCGCACGCCCTTGCCGCCATAGCGCGACTTGTCGCCGTCGCGCAGCTCCACGGCCTCGTGCGCGCCGGTCGAGGCGCCTGACGGCACCGCGGCGCGGCCCGTGGCGCCGCTCTCGAGCTTGACCTCGACCTCGATCGTCGGATTGCCGCGGCTGTCGAGAATCTCGCGACCGCGAATATCTGTGATGGCGCTCATCCCATGGTCCTTCAGACGGATTGCGCGCGCCTTGTAGCGTGCGCACGGCAGCTTCGCCAACGATGTTATGCTGCCGCCAAAGACAGGGGAATCGCACCATGCGCCTGGGCATCATGCTGAGCTTCCAATGCCGCGCTGATCTCGGCGAGACATGGGAGAGAGCCTATCGC
The DNA here is from genome assembly GCA_964437145.1 of uncultured Rhizobiaceae bacterium. Classification (GTDB taxonomy): domain Bacteria; phylum Pseudomonadota; class Alphaproteobacteria; order Reyranellales; family Reyranellaceae; genus JAFAZJ01. The sequence continues at coordinate 8,603 of CAYTFW010000110.1, read as the reverse complement.
GACGGCCTGGCGATGGCCGCCGAGGCCGATCGGCTGGGCATCGACGACATCTGGGTCAGCGAGCATCACGGCGAGGAGGATGGCTACTGCCCCTCGCCCGTCGTCGCCGGCGCCGCGCTGGCGGCCGCGGCGCCGAATTGCCGTATCGGCCAGGGCATCGCCATCTCGCCGCTCTACGGCCACCCGCTGCGTTTGGCGGAGGATCTGTCGGTGCTCGACAACATCTCCGGCGGCCGCGTGCAGATCGGCTTCGGCCAGGGCTATCGCCGCGCCGAGTTCGAGGCCTACGGCCTGAACTACGGCACCCGCACGCGCACCTTCGAGGAGAGCCTCGATATCCTGCGCCTGGCCTGGACCGGCGAGCGCTTCGACTACGAGGGCTCGATCTACCGGACGAAGAACGGCCTGCTCCGCCCAGCCCCGATCCGTCCCGGCCGCCCACCGCTATGGATCGGCGCCGCCGCGCCGGTCTCGCGCGCCCGTGCCGTGCGCCACCATGCCGGCCTGATGATCGCGCCGCTGACCGAGCTCGCCCACACCGCGCGGCAGTTCGAGTCCTTCGACCAGGAGGCGCAGCGCCATGGCGCACCCCGCCTGCCGCACGCACTGTCGCGCGAGATCCTGGTCGGCGATTCCGCGCAGGAGGCCATCGCCCGCCACCAGATCTATCTCGATCACACCTACCGCGTTCAGTACGCGCCGGAGCGCACCGGCATGACCTACCGCGATCCGGCGACCGGCGAACGCAAGCCGCTGACCAGCGACAATCCCTACTTCATGTCCGAAGCCTATATGCGCGACCGCTGGTTCGTCGGCACGCCCGAGGAGGTCGCGAGCTCGATCGTCGACTGGCAGCGCAAGATGAATCTCGACGTCCTGCTGTTCCATCCCAAGATGCCGGGCATGCCGCTGAAGCACGCGGTCGAGGAAGTGGAACGCGTCACCAAACAGGTGATGCCGCTGGTGCGGCAGAAAATGGGGGGATGAACCTTGGACAAGCTTGGCCTGCAGAACCCGGTCTTCGCGACCTACGTCATCGCCGCCACAATCATGATTCTCAAGGCGGTTGCGATGTCCTGGCTCACCGTCCTGCGCATGATGCAGGAAAAGGGCGGCTACCGTTCGCCCGAGGATTTGCGCAAGACGCCGCTCAACCCCAACCCCGACCCCAAGCAGCTGCTGCCCAACGAGCGCGTCGAGCGCATCCGCCGTATCCAGATGAACGATCTGGAGAACCTGCCGTTCTTCCTCGTCGCAGGTCTGCTGTTCGTCTTTACCAGCCCATCGCTGCTCTGGGCGCAGTTGCTGCTTTACGGCTATGTCGTGTCGCGTCTGCTGCACTTCGCGGCGTACTTCACCGCGCAGACGCACGACACGCGCGCGACGCTCTGGACGATCGGCTCGCTGATCCTGATCGCCATCACCGGCTGGACGCTGATCGCCGCGCTGCGCGTGTGACCGTAGTCAGGATCAGGCCGCGGCCATCCGTTCGAGGCTGGTGCGGTAGACTGAGTGCACGCGGCTATAGCGGTCTGACACGGCCGCAGTCACGCTACCCGGGGCTTGGTCGGGATGGCCGGCACTGAACGGCGGCGCGGGATCGTATTCGATGCCGAGCTGGATCGCGTGCGCCGCCGCCTCGCCGGCGATGTCGGCCACGACACCCAGCGCGAAATCGATCCCCGATGTGACGCCGCCAGCGGTGATGACGTTGCCGTCCTTCACCACGCGGGCTTTCTCATGGATCGCGCCGACCATCGGCAGGAGATCCGTGAAAGCCCAGTGGGTCGTCGCCCGCTTGCCTTTCAGTAGCCCCGCCGCACCGAGAATGAACGCACCGGTGCAGACCGAGGTGACGTACGTGGCGCCGCTCGCTTGTTGGCGCACGAAATCGACGGTCTCCCGATCGCCCATGGCGTCGACCACACCCTGCGCGCCGCCGGGCACACAGATCAGGTCGAACCGCGGGCAGTCGGCAAAGGCGTGGGTCGGCACCAGGCCGAGCCCGCAGTCGCTCGGCACCGGTGCGACCGATTTCGACGCGATATGGACAGCGGCGTTGGGCAGACGCGACAGCACCTGCAGCGGACCGGTGAAGTCGAGCTGGGTCAGATGGGGAAAGATCACGAAGCCGACGTTGAAGTTGGGCAAGTCGCGCCTCCACTACTCTATACGAGCCGACTCTGCGTCTTCGCCGCCTCGATGAACGACCGGAACAGCGGGTGCGGCTGTAACGGGCGCGATTTCAGTTCTGGATGGTACTGCACGCCGATGAACCACGGATGGCCGGGGATCTCGATGGTCTCCGGCAGCACGCCGTCGGGCGACATGCCGGCGAACTTCATGCCCGCCTTCTCCAGCCGCGCCTTGTAGTCGGTGTTGACCTCGTAGCGGTGGCGATGGCGCTCGCTGATGCGGTCGGAGCCATAGATGCGCGCGATCTGGCTGGCGGGATCGAGGTGGGCGACATAGGCGCCCAGCCGCATCGTGCCGCCCATGTCGCTGCCGTAGTTACGTCGCTCGATCTCGTTGCCCTTCAGCCACTCGGTCAGCAGCCCGACCACCGGCTCGGACGTCGGGCCGAACTCGGTCGAGCCGGCGTCCTTGATACCCACCAGATTGCGGGTCGCCTCGATCACCGCCATCTGCATGCCGAAGCAGATGCCGAAATACGGCACGCGCCGCTCGCGCGCGAAGCGCGCCGCCTGGATCTTGCCCTCCGAGCCGCGCTCGCCGAAGCCGCCGGGCACCAGGATGCCGTGCACGTTCTCCAGATGCACGACGGCGTCCTCGCGCTCGAAGATCTCGGAGTCGATCCACTCCAGCTTGACCTTCACCTTGTTGGCGAGCCCACCATGGGTCAGCGCCTCGGACAGCGATTTGTAGGCGTCGAGCAGGCCGGTGTACTTGCCGACCACGGCGATGCTCACCTGCCCTTCCGGCTCCCGCACCGTGCGCACGATGCCGCGCCATTTGGCGAGCGACGGCTCCTCGGCGATCGGCAGGTCGAAGTAGCGGCAGACTTCGCGGTCGTAGCCCTGATCGTGATAGGCGATCGGCACCTGGTAGATCGTGTCGGCGTCGAGCGCCTCGATCACACGCTCCGGCCGCACGTTGCAGAACAGGGCGATCTTCTTGCGCTCATTGGGCGGGATCGCGCGGTCGCTGCGGCAGAGCAGCAGGTCGGGCTGGATACCGACGCTCAGCAGCTCCTTCACCGAGTGCTGCGTCGGCTTGGTCTTCAGTTCGCCCGCGGTCGGCACCCAGGGCAGCAGGGTGAGGTGCACGAACATTGTGCGCTCCTCGCCCAGCTCGTTGCGCAACTGACGGATCGCCTCGAGGAACGGCAAGCCCTCGATGTCGCCCACCGTGCCGCCGATCTCGACCAGCACGAAATCCGCTTCTCCCGGGTCGGCGAGGATGAACTCCTTGATGGCGTCGGTGACGTGCGGGATCACCTGGATGGTGGCGCCCAGATAGTCGCCGCGGCGCTCGCGCTTGATCACCTCGGAGTAGATGCGGCCTGTGGTGATATTGTCGGTCTGCTTGGCGTCGACCCCGGTGAAGCGCTCGTAGTGACCCAGGTCGAGGTCGGTCTCGGCGCCGTCGTCGGTGACGAAGACCTCGCCGTGCTGGGTCGGGCTCATCGTGCCCGGGTCGACGTTCAGGTAGGGATCGAGCTTGCGCAGGCGGACCCCGTAGCCCCGTGCCTGCAACAACGCGCCGAGGGCGGCTGACGATAGTCCCTTCCCCAAGGAAGACACCACGCCGCCCGTAATAAAGATAAAGCGCGTCATGGACCTCTTACCTACTACTGATAGGGGGTCACCGCCAAGGCGGACGTTGTGCCGGTGTGGAAAAAACCGCCATCAGCACGTCGTTGCGCAACGAAAAAGGGCGAACGCCCGGGCGTTCGCCCCTGCAAGGCGGAACCACCGGCCCTACCGGGTCGGCGCCGCCGGCGCGCCCGGCGCAGCGGGCGGGGTCGTTGGTGCCGGCGTGGCGCCAGGGGTCGGGGTGGCACCGGGCGCCACTGGCGCGGTCGGGCCGGTCGGAATCACCGGAGTCGGCTTGTTGGCCGAACCTGCGAAAACCGCCAAGGCGATGCTGGTTGCGAAGAAAACGGCGGCGAGGATCGCCGTGGTGCGGGTCAGCAGATTGGCCTGACCGCGCACGCTCATCATGCCGTCGGACGAACGGCCCATGCCCAGCCCGCCGCCCTCGCTGCGTTGAAGCAGCACGACCACGACCAGCCCCAGGGCGATCAGGGCATGGATCGCCAGCACGACATTCTGGATGGCTTGCATCGAGACTTTTCCCTGAGGCCGCAGGGCGGCCCGAACTGCGAATCGGCCGGTGTTCTAGTCGGTTTGCCGGGATAGCGCCAGCGCCCGCGGCGAGCTAGGCCGCCGCGACGATCGGCAGGAAGTCCGCCGCCTTGAGGCTGGCCCCGCCGACGAGTGCGCCGTCGACGTCGGCGACACCGAGGATTTCGGCGGCATTGGAGGGCTTCACCGATCCACCGTAGAGAATGCGCACGGCCTGTGCGTCGGGCACCACCCCGCCGAGCCGTACCCGTAGATGCCGGTGCGCCTCGTCGATCTCGGTGATGGTCGGCGTCAGGCCCGTACCGATGGCCCAGACCGGCTCGTAGGCGATCACGATCCCCGGGGCACCAGGCGGTACGCTGGCGGCGATCTGTCGCGCCAGTACGTCGAGCGTCTCGCCGGCCTTGCGCTGCGTCAGCGTCTCGCCGACGCAGATGATCGGCGTCAGGCCGGCGCGCAGCCCGGCGGCTGCCTTGGCGCGAACCTGCTCGTCGGTTTCGCCGTGATCGGTCCGCCGCTCCGAATGGCCCACGATCACCCATCGGGCGCCCGCGTCGGCCAGCATCTCGGCCGACATGTCGCCAGTATGGGCACCGGACGCGTTGGCGTGGCAGTCCTGGCCGCCAACGCCGATGGCGCTGCCGGACAACGTCCTCGCGACGTCGGCGACGTGAAGAGCGACGGGGCAGACCACGATGTCGGCCTTGGCCGCCGTCGCGGCGCCCATGCGCAAGGCGGCCGCCAAGGCCACGGCGTCCTTGCTGAGCAGGTTCATCTTCCAATTGCCGGCGATCAGGGGACGTCGGGCGGGCATGGCATCGGCTCTCCGGTCGGTTCGCGGCTCTCTAACATGTCACCGCCCGTCCCGCGAACGCCTTGATCCGGCGCGGGTTTGGCCGTTGCCGCGCGCGGCGGGCCGGTGGTAGGGATGCGCCTCCCGCGCCCCCCGGGGCGCCTCCGGACCCGCTGATGAACCGTTTCCGCAAAATCGCCGCCTCGATCGTGCTCGCCTTGCTGTTGGGCATCCTGCTGCTGGCCTTCGTCTTCAGCGATATCGCCGGCGTCAGCAGCGCGTTGCGCATGGCCGGGTCCGACGCCACGGTCTCGCGGATCGGCGGTGTGCAGGCCGGCCCCTTCCACTTCGGTGGCACCCAGATCAAGGGCCGTGAAGTGCGCGATGAGTTCAGCCGCCAGTATGAGCGCTTCAATCAGCAATTCCGCGGCCAGCTGACCAACGAGGCCGCGATCGCCATGGGCATTCATGTCCAGGCGATGCGCAGCCTGGAGGAGCGGGTGCTGTTCGATCGGGCGATCGCCGACGCCGGCATCACCGTCACCGACGCCCAATTGCGCGCCGTGATCGAGCGCGAGCCGGTCTTCCAGGCCGATGGCAAGTTCAGCCCGGCGCAGTTCCGCGCCATCCTGCAGCAGAACCGCATACCCGAGGCGTTGTACCTCCAGGACAAGCGGCGCGAGATAGCCGCCAACCAGCTTGTCGGCGTGATGATGGAGGGCACACACGTGCCCGCGCCGCTGCGCGACGCGCTGTTCCGCTACCGCCGGGAACAGCGCATCGCCGAAACGCTGACGCTCGAGGCCGCGCGCATGCCCGACCCGCCGCAGCCGACCGACGAGCAGCTCAAGGCGTTCTATGAGACGGTGAAGACTCGGTTCCAGATCGCGGAGAGGCGCTCGCTGAGCTTCGTCATGGTCGAGGAGTCCGACGTCCTGGAACTGGTGAACGTCACCGAGGAGCAGCTCAAGCAGGCCTTTGACGAGCGTCTGGCCCGCTACGCCAGGCCGGAGAAGCGCGAGGTCGACCAGGTCGTCGTCGCCGAAGAGGACAAGGCCAAGGCGATCGCCGCCGCCGTCGCTGCCGGCAAGTCGCTGGAAGACGCCAGCAAGGAAGTCCTGCAGCGTGACGGTTCGGTGATCGGTCTGGGCAGCGTCGAGCCGCGCGAATTGCCGCCGGATCTCGCCAAGGCGATTTTCGCGCTCAAGGAACCCGGCGCGGTACCGCCGGTCAAGTCGCCACTGGGCTGGCACGTCGCGCGGGTCGCCAAGATCGAGGCCGGCGAGAGCCCCTCCTTCGAATCGCTGAAGTCGCGCATCGAGGCCGATCTACGCAAGGAGCTGGCCAGCGAGGTGCTGGGCCGCCTGGTCGGCGAGTTCGACCGCGAGCTGGGGCGCGCCGACAATATCGATGCCGCCGCCGAGGCCACCAAGCTCAAGCTGCGCAAGGTCGACTCGGTCGACCAGCGCGGCTTCGACGCCAGTAATCGGCCGGCGGTCGCGGGCGAGGCGGCGGCCGACATGCTGGCCACCAGCTGGGGCTTGGCCGAGGGCAAGACCAGCAGCGTCAAGGAGCTGCGCAGCGGCGCGTTCTATGCCGTGCGCGTCGACAAGGTGACACCGGCAAGCACGCCGGCGCTGGAGGCCGTCAAGGCGCAGGTCGTGGTCGCCTGGACCGAGGCAGAGCGGCGCAAGGCGGCCGAGACGCAGGCTAAGTCGATCGTCGACAAGCTGGGCGCGGTGACCGACCTCAACACCCAAGCGCAGGCGCTCCGACTGACGGTGAAGACGTCCAAGCCGGTGAGCCGCGGCGATCGCGACGAAGCCAATGGCCTGACATCGGCCGCGGTCACGGCGCTCTTCAAGCTGAAGCCGGGCGAGGCCGTTGTCGTGCCGGCCACCGGTGTCGCCACCATCGTGCGGTTGAAGGAAGTGGTCGCCGCCGATCCGGCCAAGGACGCCGCCGAGCTGCAGCGGCTGGACAGGGATCTCGACGCGGTCACGGCGCGGTCGATGCGCGACGCCTATGTCCAGCTGCTGGAAAAGCGCTATGGTGTGGTGCGCGACCTCCAGGCGCTGGCGACGGTTTTCCGCTCGGGTGAAGTGCTGCAATGAACGGCGGTCTCTCGCGGCATGTGCCAAGCGGGCGATGGCGGGGCTGAGTCCCCCGCTTTCACCAATCCGCTGACACGCCCGCCCGAGATCCCGCCATGACCGTCGAGCCCGCCTACGAATCCTTCGCCGCCACCTATCGCGCCGGCAAGCCCAGCCTGGTGTGGTCCCGCCTCGTCGCGGATCTCGAGACACCGGTCTCCGCCTTCATCAAGCTGGCCGATGGCCGCCCCTTCTCGTTCCTTCTGGAATCCGTCGAGGGCGGCTCGGTCCGTGGGCGCTACTCGATCATCGGCTTCAAGCCCGACCTGATCTGGCGTTGCATTCGCGGCCAGGCCGAGGTCAACCGCAAGGCGCGCACCGCGCCGCACGCCTTCGAGCCCCTGCCCGGCAAGCCGCTGGAGACCTTGCGCACGTTGATCAACGAGTCGCAGATCGACATGCCGGCGAGCCTGCCGCCGATGGCCGCCGGCCTGTTCGGCTTCCTGGGCTACGACATGGTCAGGCAGATGGAGCGCCTGCCGGACAAGAATCCGGATCCGCTGAATCTGCCCGAAGCGATCATGATGCGGCCGACCATCATCTGCATCTTCGACCGGCTCGAGGACATGGTGGCGGTGATCACGCCGGTCTGGCCGCGCGCCGATGTCGACGCCGAGAGCGCCTACGATCTCGCGCGCGAGCGCCTGGCCGATGCGATGGCCGATTTCGAGCGCACCCTGCCGCGGCGCGACACCGGCCGCGAGCTCGAGGCGCTGCCGCCGCCGCAAGCCAACATGTCGAAGCAGGCCTTCCTCGACATGGTCAAGCGCTGCAAGGAGTACGTGCACGCCGGCGACGCCTTCCAGATCGTGCCGTCGCAGCGCTTCTCGCTGCCCTTCGAGCTGCCGCCGCTGGCGCTCTACCGCTCGCTGCGGCGCATCAACCCCTCGCCGTTCCTGATCCATTTCGACTTCGGCGATTTCGCCATCGTCGGATCCTCGCCCGAGATCCTGGTGCGGCTGCGCGACAACACCGTCACCATCCGCCCGCTCGCCGGCACCAAGCCGCGCGGCGCCACGCCCGAGGAAGACAAACGCCTGGCCGAGGAGCTACTGGCCGATCCCAAGGAGCGCGCCGAGCATCTGATGCTGATCGACCTGGCGCGCAACGATGTCGGGCGCATCGCCAAGATCGGCTCGGTGCGGGTCGTCGAGCAATTCACCATCGAGAAGTACAGCCACGTCCAGCACATCAGCAGCCATGTCGAGGGCACGATTCGCGAAGGGTTGGACGCGATCGACGCGCTCGCCGCCGGCTTTCCCGCCGGCACGCTGTCGGGCGCGCCCAAGGTGCGCGCGATGGAGATCATCGACGAGCTCGAGCCGGTGC
>CAYTFW010000109.1:0-22080 GCA_964437145.1 uncultured Rhizobiaceae bacterium | reverse complement strand
CGTACAAGCCGTGCTGCGCGACGCGTTGCGGCGATGGACGGGCGTATGAGTCGATCCGCCTTAGCGGAGCATTGGGGCGATGGTGCCCAGGGGCGGGCTTTTGCTCCATCGCTGTTTCAATGACTTGGCGCGCAGTGGGACATGGACGCTTTCCGCAGCGTTCCATAGCTTTCCGAACATGGATGTCCCGCCATGGCACGCTGGTAGTGTTACAATTGGCTTGGCCGCAGATTGCCCGTGTCCACGCCCGTGGAGGTTGACCGATAGATGGATGACAACAAGCCGATGCCGGACGCCAATGGAAGCGAAGAGCCCCGGGATTTCATTCGCGACATGGTCCAGGCCGACCTCGCCAGCGGTCGGGTGAAGGGCATCGTCACGCGCTTTCCACCGGAGCCGAACGGCTATCTGCATCTCGGCCACGCGAAGTCGATCTGCCTGAATTTCGGACTTAGCGTCGAATACGGCGGACGCTGCCACCTGCGCTTCGACGATACCAATCCCGTGAAGGAGGAGCAGGAATACATCGACGCCATCAAGCGGGACGTACACTGGCTTGGCTTCGACTGGGGCGAGCATCTGTACCATGCGTCGGATTATTTCCAGACGTTGTACGACTGGGCGGAACACCTCATTCGCGCCGGCCTCGCCTATGTCGACGACACGCCCCCGGACGAGATGCGGGCGATGCGCGGCACGCTGACCGAACCGGGCCGTGCTTCGGCCGATCGCGACCGTTCGGTTGAAGAAAATCTCCGCCTGTTTCGCGATATGCGCGCCGGCAAGTTTCCGAATGGTGCCTGCGTGCTGCGGGCGAAGATCGACCTTGCTTCCGGCAACATGAACCTGCGGGACCCGGTCCTGTATCGCATCCTGCACGCGCCTCACCCGCGTACCGGGACGCAGTGGTGCATCTACCCCACCTACGATTTCGCTCATGGCCAGTCCGACGCCATCGAGCATGTCACGCACTCGCTCTGTACCTTGGAGTTCGAGGACCATCGCCCCCTCTACGACTGGTTCCTCGACCACCTGCCGGTCCCGTCGCGGCCGCGCCAGACCGAGTTCGCCCGCCTCAATCTCGGATACACCGTGCTTTCCAAACGCTACCTGACGGATCTGGTGCGGCGCGGACTCGTGAGTGGCTGGGACGATCCGCGCATGCCGACGCTGGCGGGCTTGCGCCGCCGCGGCGTGCCGCCGGAGGCGATCCGCGACTTCGTTCGGCGCATCGGCATGTCCAAAGCCAACAGTGTCGTCGATCTCGCCATGTTCGATCACGCGATCCGCGACCGTCTCAACCAGGTGGCCGAGCGGCGCATGGCGGTCTTGCGGCCTCTCAAGCTGGTGATCGAGAATTTTCCCGAGAACCACGTCGAAGAGCTGGAGGCCGCCAACCATCCGGCGGACCCGGCCGCCGGCACGCGTAGGCTTCGCTTCAGCAGGGAGGTATTCATCGAGCGCGACGACTTCATGGAGAACCCGCCGAACAAGTTCTTCCGGCTGGCGCCGGGACGAGAGGTGCGATTGCGCTATGCCTATCTCGTAACCTGCCAGCAGGTCGTGAAGGACGCGGATGGCAACGTGGTGGAGCTGCGTTGCGTCTATGATCCCGCCAGCCGAGGCGGCAATGCACCGGATGGTCGAAAGGTGAAGGCCACCCTGCACTGGGTGTCCGGCCGAGACGCACGCCCCGCCGAGGTCCGTTTGTACAATACCCTCTTCAATCGCCCCGACCCGGGTGCCGGCGGCGATCTGGACACCGATTTGAATCCTGCCTCGCTCGAAGTCCTGTCGGGCGCGCTGGTGGAACCCTCGTTGGCGGAGATGCCTGTGGGAGAAGCCGTGCAATTCGAGCGGCAGGGCTATTTCTGCCCAGACCCGACGAGCCGCTCGGACGCCCTGGTGTTCAACCGCACGATCGAGCTGCGCGACACCTGGGTAAAGTTGAAGGTCGGTGGCTGATTCTTCGATATGGGATACGTGCTGGGTTGGGATCGGCGCTTAGCGGATATCGCCTGTCGTTTTGGGCGTGTCCGCGCTCAGGGGCTCGCGGACGACAACAACCACGACGGTGTGTCCCACTTATACGTTAGCCCTTGGAATGCAAAGGAATGGTGCCCAGGGGCGGAATTGAACCACCGACACTGCGATTTTCAGTCGCATGCTCTACCAACTGAGCTACCTGGGCCCACGCGCGGCGATGGCGGGCATCGACGCCGGAGGGCGGGCGGCCGAGGGCCATCCGCCTTGGTTCGCGGCTTATAGGAAACCGGTTCCAGCTTGTCCAGCGCGCCGGTCGCACCGGTCTGGTATAGTCCCATCCCATGACCCTGCAGCGCGCGGCCCTCTGGACGATCGTTATCGCCGCCACTGTCTATCTGCTGATCGTCGGCCGGGGGCTGTTGCTGCCCTTCGTGCTGGCGCTGGTCCTCTGGTACATGGTCGACGCGCTGGCCGAAGCCATACAGCGGCCGCCCAAGCTCAACATCACGGTCCCGCGCCTGATCGCCCTGCCCGCCGCCATCCTGGCGATGGGCGGGCTGCTCTGGGTCCTGGGCCGCACGATCACCGCCAACGTCACCGCCGTGATCGCCGCCGCGCCCAACTACCAGGTCCGCCTGCAGAAGCTCATCGGCCAGCTTTGGAGCCTCGCCAGCGACACGCCTCCCCCCACCCTCGCCGAGCTGGTCGGCCGCATGAGCCTGGCCGAAACCTTGAGCGACGTGGCGTCGGCCGTAGCGGCCTTGGTCAGCGTCGCCGGCATCGTGCTGGTCTACACCGGCTTCCTGTTCGTCGAGGCCGGCAATTTCCGCCGCAAGCTCACGCTGATGTTCACCGACCCGGCGCAGGAGCAGCGCATGCTGTCGGTGCTCGACCGCATCGGTCGTGACATCCGCGTCTACATCCGCATCAAGACGACGCTGGCCACGTTCACCTCGGCCGTCGCCTACATCCTGATGGCGGCCGTCGGCGTCGACTTCGCCGGCTTCTGGGCGGTGATGATGTTCTTCTTCTATTTCATCCCGACCGTCGGCTCGATCCTGGCGATCATCGCGCCGACCCTGCTGACCCTGGTGCAGTTCGACAGCCTCACCCCGTTCCTGATCGTGCTGTTCACCATCGGGCCGCTGCAGATCATCATGGCCAACGTCGTCGAGCCGGCGATGCTCGGCCGCTCGCTGAACCTCTCGGCGCTGGTGGTGATCATCTCCCTGATGGTCTGGGGCACGATCTGGGGCGTGGTCGGCATGTTCCTGTGCGTGCCGATCATGGTGGTGATCCTGATCGTGCTGTCGAACTTCGAGAGCACGCGCCCGGTGGCGGTGCTGCTGTCGGCCGACGGACGACTGCCCTCCGAACACGCCTGATATGTCCGCATGGCGGTCCGGACGGGTTTACAGCCCGCCCGCAACGGACCGATCATTCGGTTGCTAGGCAAGCGGACCATCGAGGAAAGCGTCATGACCAAACGGCCGATCTCCGCCGATTCGCACATCACCGAACCGCCCAACTGCTATATCGATTTCATCGACCCCGCTTTCCGAGACAACGCCCCGCATCTGGTGCGCGGCACCGAGAAGGGCGACGTTTTCATGATCCCCGGCATGGGCTCGCCGATGCCGGTGTCACTGGCCTCCGGCGCCGGTGTGCCCGCCGAGCAGCTCAGCGCCATCGGCGCCGATTTCGACAAGCTGCATCGCGGCGGCTGGGATCCCAAGGCGAGGCTCGTGGACATGGACCGCGACGGCGTCGCCGCCGAGATGATCTATCCCTCCGTGGGCATGCTGATCTGCAATCACAAGGACATCGACTACAAGCGCGCCTGCATGGAGGCCTATAACCGCTGGCTGCAGACCTACTGCGCCGGCGCGCCGGATCGCATCTATGGCCTGGGCCAGACGGCGATGCGCACGGTCGATGAAGGCATCGAGGATCTGCGGCGCATGAAGGCGATGGGCTTCAAGGGCGCCATGCTGCCCGGCGATCCCGGTGTCGAGGATTACGACAGCCGCATCTACGATCCGTTCTGGGAAGCGGCGATCGACATGAAGATGCCGCTGTCGTTCCACATCCTCACGTCGCGCAGCGATGGTATCAAGAAGCACCGCGGACCGCGCGTGAACTCCTTCATGTCGATCATCCGCGGCAACCAGGACATCATGGGCATGCTGGTGTTCTCCGGCGTCTTCGACCGGCATCCCAAGCTGAAGATCGTCTGCGTCGAGGCCGACGCCGGTTGGGCGCCTCATTTCATGTACCGCATGGACCACGCCTACAAGCGGCACCGGCACTGGATGCGCGGCAGCGAGCTGCCGAGGATGCCCAGCGAGTACTTCCGTGAGAACATCTACATGACGTTCCAGGACGACTGGACCGCCTTCAAGTTCGCCGGCGAGATGAACCACCATCGCCTGATGTGGGCCAGCGACTTCCCGCACAGCGATTCGACCTGGCCCAACAGCCAGCAGGTGATCGCCGAGCAGACCGCGCACATGAGCGCCGACATGCGCGACGCGATCCTGCACGACAACGTCGCCGATCTCTATTCGTTGACAGTGCAGTAGATCGCGCTGGCGTCTCGTCGATCGTCTGTCATCATCGGGCGGGCATAGGTGCCCGGCGCGCCGCTTCGGGCGTGGCAGTCATATTGCTGGAGGTATTTCATGCGCATCCGCTTCATCGCCGCCTCGCTCGCTGTTTCGCTGCTGTCGCTGCCCGTGTTGGCGCAGGACAAGGTCGGCGTCGCCGCCTGCGACGACTTCCTCGAGAAGTACGAGGCCTGCGTGGCGAAGATGCCGGCGGCGTCGCAGCAGGCGGTGAAGGACTCGATCGTGCAGATGCGCACGGCCTGGAAAGCCTCGGCCACCGATGCCAACAGTCGGACGGCGCTGGAATCGGCCTGCAAGAGCACCGCGACGTCGATGAACCAGTCGATGTCGGCCTATGGCTGCAAGTTCTAAAACTGTTGAAAAAATGAGCGTGCGCTCGCTCATGAAATGAGGCATAGTGTGGGCTCCCCAGGATGGGAGCCCGCCATGCGCCGCCTCGCCGCCGCCGCTGTCGCGATCATGATCGCCCTATCCCCGGCCGCCGCGCAGGAGCGCACGGGCATTCGCGACTGCGACGATTTCGTGGTCTGGTTCGCGTCCTGCATGCGCGCCGCCCCCGTGCCGCCGGAAATGATGCCGGTGCTGCAAGCGGCGCTCGACCAGATGCGGGCGGGCTGGCGCTCGATGGCCGACAACAGCGATGGCCGTGCCGCGCTCGCCCGCTCCTGCCGGGATTATGGCGGCCAAATGCGCCAGCAACTCGCCGGCTTCGGCTGCCGACCCTGAGCTACCGCTCCTCCGGGTCGCGCTCGCCGGGCGCCTCTTCGGTCTGGACGCGATAGTCCTCCTTGAACCAGCGGCCGAGGTCGATATCGGCGCAGCGCTTGGAGCAGAAGGGCTGGTACTTGGCGTCCGCCGGCTTGCCGCAGATCGCGCACACGGCGTTGGCGCCGACCAGCCGCAGGCGCGGACGCTCGCGGCTCATCGTCCTTCTCCCTCGAGCATGCCGGCCTCGCTCAGCGCGCGCGCGAGCGGCGGCCCGCGCCGCGCCCGCGTGATCTCCATCAGCCCCAATCGCGTCATGCCCACTACCTGGGTCGGCACCGGATCCTCAGCCAGCCGCGCCGCCATCGCGCCCTGCAGCTGGTTGCGCTCGTGCGGCCCGCGCATGTCGATGAAATCGACGATGACGATGCCGCCGATGTTGCGCAGGCGCAGCTGGCGCGCGATCTCGTCGACCGCCTCGAGATTGGCCTGCAGCGGCGAGCGCGGTCCCTGCCCCTGGCGGGTTCCCGCCGAACCGGTGTCGACATCGATGGCGCACAGCGTCTGGCCCGGCTCGAACAGCAGCTCGACGCCCGAGGCCAGCGCGATGCGCGGCGCCAGCGCCGTCTCGATCTGGCCGGCGATATCGAAGGAATCGAGCACGGCGCCGTCGGCGCCCTCGACGACGCGCAGGCTGGTGCGGTCACCGGCGGTATCGATCGCCTGACGCAGACGCAGACCGAGATTGCGATCGTCGACGACGACCTCGGCCAATGTGGCGCCATGGTCGCGCTGCACGCGCAACAGCGGATGCGGCTCGGCGTGCAGCATCGCCGGCGGCGTCGAAGCCAGCGCGCGCGCGCGCAGCGACTCCCAGCGCGCCGTCAGTCCCTGCGCTTCGCGCGCCACCGCTTCAGGCGCGACCGTCGCGGCCACGGTGCGTACCGTGAAGCCGCCGTCCTCGCCGGTGCCGGCCGCGCTCATCGCCGCCGCGAGCCGGCCGAGCACCTCCGGATCCTCGATGCGCCGCGAGAAACTCACCTCCTGCTCGTGCGGCTTGAAGACGACATAGCGGCCGACCAGGCCGAGATTCATCGTCAGCCGGGCGCCCTTCTCCGCCGTCGGATCGCGCGAGACCTGGACCAGCAACGGCATGCCAGCCTGTGGCGGGCGGCCATCCTCGAAGCCCACCATATCGAGGCGTCGCAGGAAGCCGCCGCGCGCCTGGCCGATATCGACGAACGCCGCGTCGAGCTCCGGCGAGAAGCGTTCGACACGGCCCAGGATGATGGCGCCTTCGAGATCCTGCTGGCCGCGCGGCCGCACGCTGACGTCGAGCAGGCGGGCGCCGGCCAGCGAGGCGATGATGGTCGCCGCCTCGCTCTCGTGGCAGACCACGCGATCGACACCGCTCATCGCAGCCACCCGCCTGATCGCAGCATCTGCGTGACCTCGAACAGCGGCAGGCCCACGACGTTGCTGTAGGAGCCGGACAGGAACGACACGAACGCCGCTGCGCGTCCCTGGATGGCGTAGCCGCCGGCCTTGCCGCTCCATTCACCCGACGACAGGTAGGCCTCGATCTCCGCCGCGTCCAGCCGTTTGAAGCGTACCACGCTCACCACCAGCCGCTCACGCCGCGCGCCATCGGCGCCGACGACGCACACGGCGCCCAGCACGCGATGGCGGCGGCCCGACAGCAGCGCGAGGCAGGTGCGCGCCTCCTCCATCGTGGCGGCCTTGGGCAGGATGCGCCGGCCGCAGGCGACCACGGTATCGGCGGCGAGCACGATATCGCCCGGGCTCGCGACCACCGCCGCCTTGGCCCGCGCCATGCGACGCGCATAGACGGCCGGCAGCTCGCGCTTGGCCGGAGTCTCGTCGATATCGGCCGGCGCGACGCGCGCGGGCTCGACGCCGATCTGGCGCAAGAGGTCGAGGCGACGCGGCGAGGCGGACGCCAGCACCAGGGGACAGGACAGAAGCATGCGCGCCATCCCTACAGCGCGCTGGCCTTACTTGAAACGGAAAACGATCCGTCCCTTGGTGAGATCGTAGGGCGTCATTTCGACCTGGACGCGGTCGCCCGTGAGCACACGGATGCGATTCTTGCGCATCTTGCCCGAGGTATGGGCGAGGATCTCGTGGTCGTTGTCGAGCTTCACGCGAAAGGTCGCGTTAGGGAGTAACTCGCTGACCGTGCCGGCAAATTCGATCAGATCTTCCTTGGCCATTCAGCAGTCCGGATAAGGCTCGGATGGCGAAAGGATTGCTACCAGCGGCCGGTCAAGTCAAGGCGGCGCCTCACACCTCGACGCCGCCGGTGGCGCCGAAACGGGCGCGCATGCGCTGCATCAGGGAGTCGCGCACGCCGCGATAGGCCCGCAATCTGGCCTCGCGATCGCCCTCGACCGCGCTGGGATCCGGCGTCGGCCAGTACTCGACCGCCGTGGCGACGTCGCGGGTCAGTTCGAGCGCGGCGTGGTGCGCCTCGGGCGACAGCGTGATGATCAGATCGAACTCGCCCGGGTCGACGTCCTCCAGGGCCTTGACCCGGTGGCGGTGCAGGTCGACGCCCATCTCGTCGAGGACCGCGAGCACGAAGGGATCGACCTCGCCGGCCTGCACGCCGGCGGAGTCGAAATAGGCCTTTATCCCGTACAGCCGTTTCGCCAGCGCCTCGGCCATCGGTGACCGCACGGCGTTGTGGGTACAGGCGAAGAGCACGCTGTCGGGAAGCTCGCCCTCCGCCATCCCCGGCCTCAGGCCCTGACGTGCAGCGCGCAAATCAGCGTGAACAGCCGGCGCGCCGTGTCGTGGTCGACCTCGATCTTGCCGGCGAGGCGATCACGCAGCAGCTCGGAGCCCTCGTTGTGCAGGCCGCGGCGACCCATGTCGATCGCCTCGATCTGCGACGGGCTCAGTCGCTTGATGGCGTCGTAGTAGCTCTCGCAGATCATGAAGTAGTCCTTCACGACCTTGCGGAATGGCGTCAGCGACAGGACGATGTCGCGTAGCTTGTCGCCGTCCTTCGCCGCGCGCACGTCGAGCACCAGGCGACTTTCGTGGATCGCCAGGCGCAAGCGATAGGGCCCGTCGGCGCCGACGAGCTGGAACGTGTTGTCCTCCAGCAGGTCGAAGATCGCGACCTTACGCTCGTGCTCCGCCTCGGCGGAACGGTACTGGATCGACTCCTCGTCGAGCTCGACGTCGACGACCAGGTTGGTGCGCGAATCGCTCACGACGACGACGATTGAGAGCGGTTGGTGCGGATCGACACCGAGCGGCCGTGCGCCGGCAGGCCTTCGGCCAGCGCCTCGGCCATCGCCGCCGGCGCCAACCGCGCCAGCGAGGCCGCGTCGCACGCGCCGATCGAGGTGCGCTTGAGGAAGTCCGACACGCCGAGGCCGGAGGAGAAGCGCGCGGTGCGCGAGGTCGGCAGCACGTGGTTGGTGCCGGCGACATAGTCGCCGATGGCCTCCGGCGTATGGCGTCCCAGAAAGATCGCGCCGGCATGGCGGATGCGCCCGAGCAGCGCGGCCGCCATATCGGGCTCCACGCAGAGCTCGATGTGCTCGGCCGCAATGCGGTCGGCCAACGGCGCACAGTCGAGCAACGAGGGCACGAGGATGATGGCGCCGTTGCCGGTCCAGCTTGCGCGCGCGCGCGACGCCGTCGACAGTGCCTTCAGCTCGCTCTCGACGGCGCGGCACACCGCGTCGGCGAAGGCGGCGTCATCGGTGATCAGGATCGACTGCGCCGCCTCGTCGTGCTCGGCCTGCGAGAGCAGGTCGGCGGCGATCCAGCCCGGATCGTTCTGGCCGTCGGCGATCACCAGGATCTCCGACGGGCCGGCGATCAGGTCGATGCCGACCTTGCCGAAGACCTGCCGTTTGGCGGCCGCGACATAGGCGTTGCCGGGACCGACGATCTTGTCGACCGGCGCGATGCTCGCCGTGCCCCAGGCCAGCGCCGCCACCGCCTGCGCGCCGCCGACGCGGTAGATCTCGTCGATGCCCGCCGCTTGCGCGGCGCACAGCACCAGGGGATCGATCGCGCCATCGGGTGTCGGCACGACCATGGCGATGCGCGGCACGCCCGCGACCTTGGCCGGCACGGCGTTCATCAGCACCGATGACGGATAGGCCGCCTTGCCGCCCGGCACGTAGAGGCCGACCGCGTCGATCGGCGTGAAGCGCGCACCCAAGCGCACGCCGGCCTCGTCGGTAAAATCGATGTCCCGCGGCAAGAGCTTGCGGTGATAGGCCTCGATGCGTCTCGCGGCGAAGGTGATCGCTTCGCGCCGCTCGGCCGCCACGCCGGCGACCGCCTGCGCGATCTCCTGGGCCGTGAAGCGCAGGGTTTGCGGCGTGAGCGTCAGGCGGTCGAAGCGCGCCGTGTACGCGATAACGGCGGCGTCGCCGCGACGACGCACGTCGGCGATGATGTCGCGCACCACGCCGTCGACATCGGCGCCGCTGTCGCGGTCCTTGGCGAGGAAGGCGGCGAACGCGGTCTCGAAATCCGCCGCCCGCGCGTCGAGCCGCAGCGGGCCCGCCGCCTCAGGCCGCGACGGCGACATCGCGGAAGCGCTCGATCCAGTGGCTCACCCGCTCCGGGCGGGTCTTGAGCGCGGCGCGGTTGACGACGAAGCGCGAAGTGACGTCGGCGATGTGCTCGATCTCGACCAGGCCGTTGTCGCGCAGGGTCTTGCCGCTGGCCACCAGGTCGACGATGCGGTGACTCAAGCCCAGGCTGGGCGCCAGCTCCATCGCGCCGCTGAGCTTGATGCACTCGGCTTGCACGCCACGCGCCGCGAAGTGGCGCTGGGTCACCGCGGGATATTTGGTGGCGATGCGGATATGACTCCACCTCCTGGGATCGTCCGAGCCGGCCATCTCCGCCGGCTCGGCCACCGCGAGGCGGCACTTGCCGATGCCGAGGTCCACAGGCGCGTAGATCTCCGGGAAGTCGAACTCCATCATCACGTCGGAGCCGCAGATGCCCAGATGCGCCGCGCCGAAGGCGACGAAGGTCGCCACGTCGAAGCTGCGCACGCGGATAACATCGAGGTCGTCGATATTGGTGGTGAAGCGCAGCAGGCGCGATTCGGGGTCGTCGAAGGCGGGCTCGGGATGGATGCCGGCGGCACGCAGCAAGGGAGCCGCCTCGCCCAGGATACGTCCCTTGGGCAAGGCCAGGATCAGCTTGTCATTGGCGGGGGCGACGACACCCCCGGTCTGCGTGGTCACGTCCGACACTCCTTGACGGCCGGGCGGTTTCGCACATGCGAACGGCGCCGACAAGGGTGGGGGCCCTTACCTTCCCCCGAAGGGGCAAGGTAAGATGGACTACGATGCAGAATCCGCCAGCGGATGACCCGGGCGGAAGCGCGTCGGCCATGGTTCGCCGACATCCTCGATGTGGCAGAGCAGGCGTGGCGCCTCGAGGCGGATCATGCGGCCGTCGGCGAAGCGCAGGCGCACGATGACGCCGCCGCCCTCGGCCGCCTCGCTCTCGATAGCCAGCAAGCCGAGGATGCGATCGGGCTCGGAAAGCGGCATGTCGGCGTGGCGCACGGCGGAGACCTCGGCGAAGCCCAGAACGCTGTGGCAGCGCGACCAGGCGCCGTTGTCGTCGGGCGCCGCCTCCCAGCGGAATCGATTGGCGACCAGCAGGAAGCGCTTCTCCGCCGACACCCAGGCGATGTCGCGCACCGCCACCAGCGAATCCTGCAAGGCGGCGGAGATGACCTGGAGATCCTCGGCGTCGAGCGCCTTGAGCTTCAGGCGACTCACTTCAGCCGCTCGATGTCGGCGCCGCAGGCCGCGAGCTTCTCCTCCAGCCGCTCGTAACCACGGTCGAGGTGGTAGACGCGGTGCAGCACCGTGTCGCCAGTGGCCGACAGCGCGGCGATGGCGAGCGAGACCGAGGCGCGCAGGTCGGTGGCCATGACCTCGGCGCCGCGCAGCTTGTTCACGCCGCGCACCATGGCCGAGGCGCCGTGGATGTTGATGTTGGCGCCCATGCGGGTGAGCTCGGGCACATGCATAAAGCGGTTCTCGAAGATCGTCTCGGTGATCATCGAGGCGCCTTCGCCGCGCGTCATCAGCGCCATGAACTGGGCCTGGAGGTCCGTGGGAAACCCGGGATAGGGCTCCGTCATCACGTCGACGCCATGCAGCGCCCCGTTGCTGCGCGCGACCCTGAACCCGTTCGCCGTCGGGATGAACTCGATCCCCGCTTCGCGCAGCTTGGCCACGGCACTGTCGAGCAGGTCGATGCGGCCGTTGATCAGCTCGACGTCGCCCGCCGTCACCGCCACCGCCATGGCGTAGGTGCCGGTCTCGATGCGGTCGGGGATCACCGCGTGCTCCGCGGCATGCAGCGCCTCGACGCCTTCAATGCGCAGGGTCTCGGTGCCGATGCCGGTGATCTTCGCCCCCATCGCCGCCAGGCACTCGGCGAGGTCGGTGATCTCGGGCTCGCGCGCGGCGTTGTCGAGCGTGGTGACGCCCTTGGCCAGGCACGCGGCCATCAGCAGGTTCTCGGTCGCGCCGACCGAGACCTTGGGGAACACGTACTTCGCGCCGCGCAGGCCGTTGGGGGCGCGGGCGACGATATAGCCGCCGTCGAGCTCGATGGTGGCGCCCATCGCCTGCAGGCCGGCGATATGCAGATCGACCGGCCGCGTGCCGATGGCGCAGCCGCCGGGCAGCGACACACGCGCCTCGCCGCAGCGCGCCACCAGCGGCCCCAGCACGAGGACCGAGGCGCGCATCTTGCGCACGATGTCGTAGGGCGCCGTGGTCGAGGCGACGTCGCGCGTGGTGAGCTTGAGCGTCGTCGAGCGGCTGTGACCGTTCTCGCCGGCCGCGCAAGAGACCTCGGTACCGTGCTGCTGCAGCAGCGTGATCATCGTGTCGATATCGGCCAGCCGCGGCACGTTCTTGAGCGTCAACGGCTGGTCGGTCAGCAGCGAGGCGACCATCAGCGGCAACGAGGCGTTCTTCGAGCCGGAAACGCGGATGCTGCCCTTGAGCTGCGCGCCGCCACGGATGCGGATGCGATCCATCTCTGCCTCCGCCTCAGATTCGCGGCAGTGTCACGCCACGCTGGCCCTGGTACTTGCCGGCGCGGTCGCGATAGGAGGTCTCGCAGGGCTCGTTGCCCTGCAGAAAGAGGAACTGCGCCGCGCCTTCATTGGCGTAGATGCGCGCCGGTAGCGGCGTGGTGTTGGAGAACTCCAAGGTCACGTGGCCTTCCCATTCCGGCTCGAGCGGTGTGACGTTGACGATGATGCCGCAGCGCGCATAGGTCGATTTGCCGACGCAGATCACCAGCGTGTCGCGCGGGATACGGAAATACTCGACGGTGCGCGCCAAGGCGAAGGAGTTGGGCGGGATGACGCAGATGTCGGTCGTGCGATCGACAAAGCTGGCGTCGCTGAACTCCTTGGGATCGACCACCGCCGAGTTGACGTTGGTGAAGATCTTGAACTCCGGCCCGACGCGCGCGTCGTAGCCATAGGACGACAGCCCGAAGGAGATCACGCCGGCGCGTTTCTGCGAGTCGACGAACGGCTCGATCATGCCATGCTCGGTCGCCATGCGGCGGATCCACCGATCCGACATGATCGCCATGTCACACTCCGTTTTGACCGTGCGGGAGGGGTTCGCCCGGTGGTGGCGTTCTAGCCCCGCCGGGGCGGCGGCTCAACCCTGCTGGGGCTTTTCCGGCTTCGGCGGTGGATCAACGACCTCTTCCCGCGCCCGAGCCTGCGCCTTGCGCCGCCGGAGGTTCTGGCGCAGGGCGTCGGCCAAGCGCTTGTCGCGCTCGCTGCGTTCCGTGGACTTCGCTGGCGATTGGGCCATAGTGGCCTGAGTTGTAAGCGCTTTCGCCGCCAGGAACCAGATGCCCGCCGCCCTCCGTACGCCCGACGACCGCTTCGCCGACCTGCCCGGCTACCCGTTCGCGCCGCATTACCTGGAGGTCGACGGCCTGCGGATGCACTACCTCGACGAAGGCCCGCGCGACGCCGCCACGACCTTCCTCTGCCTGCACGGTCAGCCGAGCTGGAGCTACCTCTACCGCCGGATGATCCCGGTCTTCACGGCCGCCGGTCATCGCGTCGTGGCGCCGGACCTGTTCGGCTTCGGCCGCTCCGACAAGCCGATCGACGAGGCGACCTACACGTTCAGCTTCCACCGCGCCGCTCTTGTCGCGTTCATCGAGCGGCTCGACCTGAGGAACCTCGTCCTGGTCTGCCAGGACTGGGGCGGCCTGCTGGGCCTCACCCTGCCGCCCGACATGCCCCAGCGCTTCACCCGGTTGCTGGCGATGAACACCACGCTGGCGACGGGCGACGAGCCTCTGCCGCAGGGCTTCCTCGACTGGCGCGCCTTCAGCAACAGCAAGCCCGACATGGCCGTCGGCGCCTTGTTCAAGCGCGCCTGCCCGCATCTCAGCGACGCCGAGGCGGCCGCCTATGACGCGCCCTTCCCCGACTCCACCTACAAGGCCGGCGTGCGCCGCTTCCCAAACCTGGTCTGCGACCGCCCCGACGCGGACGGCGCGGCCCTCTCGCGCCGGGCGCGGCAATGGTGGGCGACCGAATGGACCGGCGAGGCGTTCATGGCCGTGGGTATGAAGGACCCGGTGCTGGGTCCCCCGGTCATGGCCAAGCTGCGCCAGTCGATCCGCGGCTGCCCGCCGCCGATGGAGGTCGCCGAGGGCGGGCACTTCGTCCAGGAGTGGGGAGAATCGATCGCCATGGCGGCGCTCAAGGCGTTCAGGCTCGCGTAAAACACGAAGTTGCGGCAAACTGCACGCATGCTGCACTACATCAACAAGACCCCCGAGCCGCCCCGCAAGAGCCGCGTCGTCGAGGTCGGCTGGCTGCTGAAGGCGCAGCAGGCCGGCTTCATTTGGGAGGAGCCTCGCCAGTTCCGCCGCGCCGACAACCAGGATCCGCGCACGGCCAAGGCGGTGCAGAACTGCCCCGCCGTCGTCGACTATGAGAGCCGGCACTTCGTGGTGCCCTGCCCGATCGACCTGTCGATCCGCCTGGTGCGCGACAAGGAGGGCAAGCCGGCGCTGCAGAACCTCGATGGTCCGCAGAGCGCCATCACCGGCCAGCACCTGTCCAAGCTGGTCCACCTCAACGGCGCCGGCCAGTGGCGCCATCCCCAGCGGCCGCTGATCCAGATCTCGACGCCCTACTACTTCGTCGCCGACGAGGTGTGTTGGATGAACCAGCTGCCGCCCTACCTCACCTACCGCGACCCGCCGATCCCCGGCGTCTTCATCGGCGGTCGCCTGCCGATCCACATCTGGCCGCGGGTGATGATGTGGGCCTTCGAGTGGTGGGACACGACCAAGCCGCTGATCCTCAAGCGCGGCGAGCCGTGGTTCATGCTGCGCTTCGAGACCGACGACCCGACGCGCCCCGTGCGCCTGGTCGAGGCGGAATGGACACCCGAGCTCAACGAGTTCGCCAGCGGCGCCGAGGCCGTGACCAACTACGTCCGCCGCACCTTCTCGCTGTTCAAGACGGCGGAGAAGCGCCGGCCGGAGAAGCTGATCAAGCGCGTCGAGCGCAAGGCCGTCGCCCGCGAGACCGAAGGCGTCTGACCTTGCCTTCCCCCGGAGCGGAAGGACTTCCCACCGATCACCAAGCGACCCTTCGAGGATTGCGGCCGTCTCGAAGGATGGGCCACAGCCACCGAGCGTGTCGCCCGCCCGTCGAGACGCGCCACGGAGCCTGCGCCGAGCGCGGCGAGGGGAGACGCTCCTCGGCCTGAGCCTGGAGCGATAGACGATAGCCCCGCCGTCGGATGGCGGAGGGCCGCCGTTGCTATGGTTTGCGATGGTGCGCGCCGCCCACGCGCCAGCCTCGCCATATGGCGGCGCATCGCCGTTTCTATGGTTTGCGATGGTGCGCGAGTCCCGTTCGGCCGTCTCGCCGGACGGCGGCGCGCCGCCATTGCTATGGTTTGCGATGGTGCGGGACGGCCACACGCCAGCCTCGCCACAGGGCGGCGTATCGCCGTTTCCATGGTTCTCCATAGTCTGCGAGATACCGCTGCTCGCCTCACCGACGACGAGCGGTACGGACGCGATGGGTGGATGGCGCCAGCGCGCGCGCCGACCGGCGTGTTGGACCTGAGCCTGGTCGGCGGCCTCAGCCCGCTCGAGGCCGCCGACCAGGCGCAGGCGCGCCTTGTGTCGCGCCGCCAAGGCGTCGATCGCCCGGCGGTCGACGGCGGCTTCGCGGGTCCGGAAATCGGCTGACATCCCGCGGTCGCGGGTCATCGGAGCGGCTCCAGAGGGCATCGTGACCGCGATTTTACCGCGCCCGGGCGATCGCTCCCATTTCCGCCGCTACGCGCCCGCTATCGGCGGGTTTGGTCGCTGCGGCATCGACATTTTCGCCGCCCCTCCGGCGGGGTTGTCGCGTATGGCCGGTTGGTCTTACCTTTCCCCGGAGGGCGGGGCCTTCGCATATGGCCAGCTTACCTCGGTCTACATTCCCCCGGAGGCAGGGCTATCGCATATGAACTTCTTTCCTTCTCCCCGCGAAGGCGGGGAGAAGGTGCCGAGCGCCAGCGAGGCGGATGAGGGGCTTCCTCGCGCAACGACGAATGCTGTCGTTGTTGAGACTCCGCGAAGCCCCTCATCCGCCCTTCGGGCACCTTCTCCCCGCCTTCGCGGGGAGAAGGAAGAGCCTAGCGATCCATATGCGATAGCCCTGCCCCTCCGGGGGAAGGTAGTTCCGAAGTTCACATGCGATAATCCCACGTTCAGGCCCGTCGCAATCTCGCAAGTGAACTATGTTAACTTCCGCGACGTAAAAAGCGAAAGCAACTTCCGGCGAGGTCGTGATCATGCGTACGGCTCGGCAGGCCCTTTTTGGCGTGCTTGCGCTTCTGCTACCGGGCTGCGCGGCGCTCTCGCCGCAGCGCGTCACCAGCGAGGATCGGCTGTCGGATTTTCCGACCACGGCGCTGCCGCTCAGCCAGCCCGTCACCATCCGCTGGAACGCGCACCAGGTGCCGTTCATCGAGGCGGCCACCGACCGCGATCTCGCCTTCGCGCTGGGCATGGTCCACCTGCACCTGCGCGAGGGCCAATTGGAGGTCTTCCGCCGCGTTTCCCAGGGCCGGTTGTCGGAATCGGCCGGACCGTTCACCGTCGATATCGATCATTCCCTGCGCATTCTGGGATTGGGCCGCGCCGCCGACGCGGTGATCGCGCGCATGCCGGCCGACACGCGCGACTTCGCCCAGACCTTCGTCGACGGCATGAACCACTACCAGTCGCGCCGGCGCCAGAAGCCACCCGAATTTGGCTTGATGGGCATCGACGCTGAGCCGTGGACCCTGCGCGACATCATCGCCATGGGTCGGCTGGCCGGCGCCGACGTCAACTGGCTGGTGTACTTCAGCGCGCTCAAGGAGCGCGGCAAGCCGGGCTTCGCCGAGACCTGGCGGCGCACGCTGGCGGCCGGCGCCGATGGTGTGACCAGCTTCACCGCGACGCCGCAAGAAGCTATGCTCAACGACATCCTGGCCGGCCGCGGTCGCTCAGGCAGCAACTCGGTCGCGGTCGCGGCGCGCAACAGCGCCACCGGCGGCGCGCTGATCGCCAACGATCCGCATCTCGGCCTCGTCCTGCCCAATGCCTGGCTGATCGCCGGCATGCACTCGCCGAGCTACAACATGGTGGGGCTGATGGTACCCGGCCTGCCCTTCGTCGCGCTGGGCCGCAGTCCCGACATGGCGTGGGGCGGGACCAACATGCGCGCCGCTTCCAGCGACCTCTACGATGTCTCGAAGCTGCCGCCGGATGCGATCACGCGCGAGGATGTCCGCATCGGCGTGCGCGCCTGGTTCGACAGCACGCGCATGACCCGCATGAGTCCCTTCGGCCCGATCGTCTCGGACTCGCCGATGATCCAGGCCAGGCCGGGCGAGATGCTGGCGCTACGCTGGGTCGGCCACGAGCCGACCGACGAGATCACCGCGCTGTTGCGCGCCGCGCGCGCCCGCACGCCGGACGAGTTCCGCCGCGCTTTCTCGGGCTTCGGCGTGTCGGCGCAGAACATGCTGTTCGCCGATGCGCGCGGCAATGTCGGCCAGGTCCTCGCCGCGACCTTGCCGGCGCGCGACAGCTTGCGCCGCGACGACCCGGTGCTCGACGCAGCCGACCCGGCGACGCATTGGCGCGGTTTCGTCGAGGTCGGCGGCCTGCCGCACGTGCTGAATCCGGCCCAGGGCTTCATCGCCTCGGCCAACAACCGGCCGGCCGAGTCGAAGACGCCAATCGGCTTTCTCTTCAGCGACGACGAGCGCGTTGGACGGCTGCAGGCGCTGCTGCGCGATCGGCCCAAGGTCTCCGTGGAGGACCTGAAGGCCCTGCAGGGCGACACGCGATCGGAGAAGTCGCTGGCGATCGCCAAGGGCATGCTCGGTGCGATCACGGCTTCGGGCCTCGACGCTGTCGCGCCGGACCTCGTGCGGCGGCTGGCCGCCTGGGATGGCGACTATCGCGCCGATTCGCCGGGCCCGGTGGCCTTCGAAACGCTGCTCTACCACCTGTTGCCCGCCGTGTATGGCGCGGCCAACCACCGCGACCTGCCGGGCGTGTACCTGCAATGGCAGCACATCACGCGCTTCTTCATCGCCGATCTGGACGCGCTGCCGACGGCGCGGCGGCGCGACGTACTGGCGGCGGCGCTGCCGGCGGCGGCAAAGGACGCGGCGCGCTTCGCCACCTGGGGCGACATGCATCGGCTGCGGGCCGCCCATCTGCTGGTCAACGCGCCGCTGATCGGTAGCAGCTTCGTCGTCGCCGACCTGCCGACGGGCGGCTCGCGCGAGACCGTCATGAAGACCGCGCACGACCTGGTGAACGGCCGTCACGACGCGCGCTACGGCTCGCAGTCGCGCCACATCTCCGACATGGCCGATCCCGACGCCAACTGGTTCCTGCTGTTCGGCGGCCAGGATGGCTGGCTAGGCAGCGCGGCCTACGACGACCAGGTGGCGATGTGGCAGCGGCGCGAATACATCCGCGTGCCGTTGCGACCGGACACCATCGCGCGCGAGTTCCCGCGCGTCACGGCCCTGCGGCCGAAGCCCTAGAGCCGGTGCATCGTGGCGGGGTTATCGCAGGACCTCGGACTTACCTTCCCCCGGAGGGGGAAGGTGGCGCGCGAAGCGCGACGGATGGGGGATGTTTCAACGACATCGATGTTCGTCTTCGACATCCCCCATCCGCCCTTCGGGCACCTTCCCCCTCCGGGGGAAGGTAAGACCGAGTCAAGTCGGCCACAGGCGATCGCTCTACTCGTGACGGAAAGCGGCACATGCTGCTGAGCCCGGTGATCCGCGCGCTGGTGGCGGTGCGGGCGCGCGCGTCGAGCCGCGTCGACGCCGTGAGTGCCCAGCGGCGCACGCTGGCGCGGCTGCTGCGCGTCGCCGCCGGCACCCGATTCGGCCGTGCGCACGACTTCGCCCACCTGCATGATCCCGATGATTTCGCCGCCGCGGTTCCCCTGCGTCGCTACGAGGATTTCTGGCGCGACTGGTTCGCCCCGGCCTGGCCCCTGCTCGACAACATCGCCTGGCCCGGCCGCATCCCGTTCTTCGCGCTGAGCTCCGGCACCACCAGCGGCACCACCAAGCGCATTCCGGTGAGCCGCGCCATGCTGGCGTCCAATCGGCGCGCCGGTCTCGATACGCTGGCCCACCACTTCGCGGCCCGCCCCCGCTCCGCCGCCTTGTCCGGCCGATCGCTGATGCTGGGCGGCAGCACGGCGCTGGAGACACCGGCGGCCGGCGTGCGCGCCGGCGACCTCAGCGGCATCGCGACCGCGACCCTGCCGTGGTACGCCGAACCGCTGGTCTTCCCGCCGCGGGCGCTGGCGCTGCTGACCGATTGGGAAGCCAAGCTGGAGGGCATCACCCGGGCGGCGATCGATCAGCGCATCACGACCTTGACCGGCACGCCGAGCTGGCTGCTGCTGCTGCTCGAACGGCTGCGCGCCAAACGCACCGCGCGCGGCGAGGCGCCGACGCCCCTGCCCGACCTCGCGCTGCTGCTGCACGGCGGCGTGCGCTTCGATCCCTATCGCCGGCGCTTCGCCGAATTGCTCGCGCCCGCCACGCCCGACCTGCGCGAGGTCTATCCCGCCAGCGAAGGCTTCTTCGCGTCAGCCGATCGCGGCTACGGCGAAGGGCTGCGCCTCAACGTCGATCATGGCCTCTATTTCGAGTTCGTGCCGGTCGACGAGCTCGACTCGCCCCGGCCGACGCGCCATCGCATCGGCACGGTCGAGACCGACGTGAACTACGCCCTGGTGGTGAGCAGCTGCGCCGGCCTGTGGTCCTACATCGTCGGCGACACGGTGCGCTTCGTCACCCTAGATCCGCCGCGCCTGCTGATCACCGGGCGCACCAGCTACATGCTGTCGGAATTCGGCGAGCACCTGATCGGCGAGGAGATCGACGCCGCGCTCAGCGTCGCCGCCGCCGAAGCCGCGATCGACGTGGTCGACTACAGCGTCGCGGCGGCTCATTTCGCCGCCGACGGCGTCTGCCGCGAGTTTCCCAGCCTCCACCGCCCGTCGGACTGGCCCGAGGCGCCGGGCGGCCATGTCTACGTGGTCGAAGCGAGCCGCCCCGTCGATCCGGCGACCGCCGTCACCCTGGCGCGCACCCTCGATCGCGAGCTTTGCGCGACCAACGACGACTACCGCGCGCACCGTGCGCCGGGCGTCGGCATCGCGCCGCCGTTCGTCGTCCTGGCACCGCCCGGTTGCTTCGCATCCTGGATGAAGGCGCGCGGCCGGCTCGGCGGTCAGAACAAGGTGCCTCGGGTCATCCACGACGCCGCCCTGATGCGCACCCTGCTCGACACGGCGCGTCCATCATAGGCGCCGGACACCGCCCGCTGTCATTCCGAGCGCAGCGAGGAATCTTTCGGCAACGGAAAGATTCCTCGCTGCGCTCGGAATGACGGGGAGGCTCTGTCCTCCCGCACGCTCCTTACTTCACCCGCTTGTAATCACCGTGGAAGAACGCACGCATGCCGCAGAAGGTGCGGCAGGCTTCCTGGAACTCGCCGACATCGACCTTCACACCCTCGATCGTGCTCATGATGCGAAACTCGCACCGCGCCGGTTTCAGGCTGGCGCTGACCCGGTCGTAGACCTCGGCCGGCGCGCTGACGCGCACCATGCCGCCCTCCATCACGCCCTGCGTCGTGTCGATGGCGCAGGTATGCGCCGTCGGCCCGATCACCGTTTCGATCATCACCCGGTACTTGCCGCCGGCCGCCGGCGAGACCGTGAGGCGGCCGCCGCCGGCATCGGGCGAAGGCACCACCAGGGTGAAGCGACCGATCACCGATTGCGGCGAGCTCGACGCCGGCGTGGTCGTCGCGGCACCGGCCAGCGCCGTGGTGCGCGCGCGATAGAGATCGGCGAGGCACTTGCGCTGCGGCTCGGCCCAGCGCTCCGGCCCGGCGTTGTCGGGCACGCCGCAGGTGTTGGGCACGCCGGCCAGCCAGCGCAATTGCTCGCGCTGCAGATCGGCCTGGCCGGTGGCGTCGCGCCGCGCGCGCTCCTTGGCGTAGACCTCGGCCAGGGCGCGATCGAGCGCGGCCAGGTCGGCGTTGGCGCACACCACCTTCTCGCGCCCGGTGGTGGCCTTGGCGCAATCGAAGCTGGGGCCGGCCGGCGGCTTTGCCGGCGCGGTCTTGCCCGCGGGGGTCGAGGGTGCGGGCGTCTGGGCGAGAGCGACGCTCGCTACCAGGCAAAGCAACGCAACGAGGGGAATCGGCCGCATTTTTTGGTTCTCTTTCAGAGGGGATTCAGCACCCAGAACATGGCGTCCACAAGGCGCGCGGTAAAGCCGCCGTCGACCGCGTCATCCCCATGCTATACGGGCGCCATGTCCGATCCCTTCGAGTTGACCGACGAGCCGGAGGACGCAGGCCCGCAGCCCGGGGCGCGCCGCCGTGGCTTCGTGCCGGCGCCGCCGGCCCCGGCGCATGTCGCGGTCGACCATCTCGGCAAGCTCAACGAGACGCAGCGCCAGGCGGTCGAGCACACTGAGGGCCCGCTGCTGGTGCTGGCCGGCGCCGGCACCGGCAAGACGCGCGTGCTGATCACCCGCATCGCCCACATCCTGATCACGCGCAAAGCTTTTCCCAGCCAGATCCTGGCGGTGACCTTCACCAACAAGGCCGCGCGGGAGATGCTCGACCGCGTCGGCCAGCTCATCGGTCACGCCGCCGACGGGCTGTGGCTGGGCACGTTCCACTCCATCGGCGTGCGCATCCTGCGCCGCCACGCCGAGCTGGTGGGGCTGAAGAGCAACTTCACCATCCTCGACACCGACGACCAGGTGCGGCTGCTCAAGCAGCTTATGGAAGTCGAGGGCATCGACGACAAGAAGTTTCCGGCCCGCGTGCTCTCGGGCGTGATCCAGCGCTGGAAGGACCGCGCGCTGACGCCTGACAAGGTCGGCACTCAGGACGACGAGGCGGAGTTCGCCAACGGCCGCGCCGTCGACATCTACAAGCAGTATCAGGAGCGTCTGGCGCAGCTCAACGCCGCCGATTTCGGCGACCTCGTCCTGCATTGCGTGACGCTGTTCCAGCAGCACCCCGACATCCTCGCCGACTACCACCGGCGCTTCCGCTACATCCTGGTCGACGAGTACCAGGACACCAACGTGGCGCAGTACCTGTGGCT
>CAYTFW010000108.1:0-22158 GCA_964437145.1 uncultured Rhizobiaceae bacterium | reverse complement strand
TCGCCTGCTGGTTCGGCGCGGCGCCGGTGTAGAACACGTTGCGCGAGCTCTCCTCGCCCTCGTACTGCACCGGATAGAACAGCAGGCCGTTGAGCTCCTCGAACACCGGCAGCACCGACTTGCGGCTCACCGAGGTCCAGCAGCCGAACACGACGTCGACCTTCTCCTTCTGGATCAGCTCGCGCGCCTTCTCGGCGAACAGCGGCCAGTTCGAGGCCGGGTCGACGACGACCGCCTCGACGCGGCGGCCGAGCAGGCCACCCTTCTTGTTGATGTCGTCGACCATCATCAGGACGGTGTCCTTCAGCGTGGTCTCCGAGATCGCCATGGTGCCGGACAGCGAATGCAGCACGCCTACCTTGATCGGCGGCAGCTGCGCCAAGGCGCCGGCCGACCAGGCGACGATCGCGCCCGCCACGGATGCCGCACCTGCGAGCATCGACAACTTCTTCATGCCTGTTATCTCCCCGTGCCATGGCCGCGCCCCATGCGCGGCGCCCACACGCGGGAGAGGGATCAGCAAGACTCGGGCCAGCCTTTCGGACAGAAGGGCACATCGCCCCTTTTCTCGGCAGGCGATTGTTGGATTTCGATTCAATCAGCGACAGATCAGGTATCTGCGCTCAAAAAAGCGCCACAACTTATGAGCGTCGAGTAAGTCATGATCAAAGTGTGATCATGCGCACTGAGATTGATCAAAATGCCACGGGATACGAAGCAAAGCCCCTGAAACGGGCGCGTCCGCCTCTAACAGGCTGGCCATTCTGTCGCAGGCCAGGAAACCGCTCCAGCAATCGCGCGATGGCGATGGTGCCCTCCATCCGCGCCAAGGTCGCACCCAGGCACATATGAATGCCGGAACCGAAGGCGAGGTGGCGGTTGGGCGTGCGGCCGATATCGAAGCGATCGGGGTCGGGGAACTCGGCCGGGTCGCGGTTGGCCGCGCCGATGCCGATATGGATGTAGGTGCCGGCCGCCAGCCGCTCGCCAGCGATGTCCAGTGGCCTGGTGAGCTTGCGATTGCCGAGCTGGTTGGAACTCTCGAAGCGCAGGCCTTCTTCCACGCAGCCGCGGATCAGCGACGGGTCGGCGCGCAGCCGCGCCATCTGGTCGGGAAAACGCAGCAGCGCGTCGATCGTATTGCCGACGAGGTTGGTCGTGGTCTCGTGCCCGGCGTTGAGCAGGAAGATGCAGTTCTGCACCAGCTCCTCCCCCGTCAGCCGCTCGCCGTCGACCTCGCCATGGATCAAGGCGCCCAGCACGTCCTCGTCGTCGGCCGGCCGCTTGCGCCGCTCCGCCACCAGACCCTCGAGATAGGCCGAGAACTCGCGCACCGCCTCGTGGCCGGCGCGCATCTTGTCCTCGGGCACAGTGGGCTCGAGTGCGCCCAGGATCGCCAGGGAATAACGCCGGAACGGCCCGCGATCGGCCGCCGGCACGCCCAGCATCACGCACACGACCTCGACGGGCAGCGCGAAGGCGAAGTCTTCGATCAGGTCGATGGCGCGCGCCTCGGCGGCACGATCGAGCAGGCTATCGACCAGCGCCACGACGCGCGGCTCCATGGCCTTGAGCGCGCGCGGCGTGAAGGCGGCGGCCAGCAACCTGCGCACGCGCGTGTGCAGCGGCGCGTCGTTGAACACCAGGCTGGTGGTGTGGTGGCGATAGAGTGGCGTGCCCTCGCCATACTTGGCGGCGAACTCCGGTCGCTTGTCCGAGCTCATCGCGGGATCGCGGTAGCACAATGCGGCGTCGGCGTAGCGCGAGATGAAGACGCTGCCATCGGGCAAGCGCTTCACCGGCGCGAAGCGGCGCAGCGCGTGATAGGTCGGGAACGGGTTGTCGAGGAACGCCGGTTCAAGCCGCGCCAGATCGAAGCGCGCGGCGGCCGCGCGCGCTTGGTCCTCTGGTAGCTCGATCAGGCCGCTCAGAACTGCTCCTCGCTGAGCGCGAACACCGTGCGGCCCGAGGCCTTCATCGGCGCGACCAGCGCCGTGCCTTGCGGCAGCAGTGTGTCGGTGAAGAAGCGGGCGGTGACGATCTTGGCTTCGAGGAAGGCGGGATCGCCCTCGCGGCTCATCAGCTTCTGCGAAGCCGTGAGCGCACCCTTGGCGAGCACATAAGCGCCCAGCGCCAAGCCGCAGAGCCTGAGGTAATGCGCCGAGCCGGCCAGCGTGGCGCCGATCTCCTTGGCGACGTTGCCCGCGACCCAGGTGGTGGCGTCGTCGAGCGCCGCGGCGGCCGACAGCAGGCCCTCGCGGATGGCTTGCATATCGTCGCCCGGCGCCTTGGTCAGCGCGTCGCCGAGCGATCGCATGTCGGCGATCAGCGCGCGCAGGGTCTCGCCGCCGTCGCGGGCGATCTTGCGGGCCACGAGATCGCGCGCCTGGATGCCGTTGGTGCCTTCGTATATCGGCAGGATGCGCGCGTCGCGCTGGTGCTGCGCCGCGCCGGTCTCCTCGATGAAGCCCATGCCGCCGTGGATCTGCACGCCCAGCGACGTCACTTCGCCGCCGGCGTCGGTGAACCACGCCTTGATGATCGGGATCAGCAGATCCAGGCGGAACTGCGCGCGCTTGCGTTGCTCGGCGTCGGGATGGCGCAGCGCCAAGTCGGTCGCGGCGGCGCCGTAGTAGCCCAGCGCGCGCATCGCCTCGATGGTCGCCTTCATGGTCATCAGCATGCGCCGAACGTCGGCGTGGCGGATGATCGGCACGCCGTCGTTGGACGCCTTGGTGTCGTCCTTGCTCTGCACGCGGTTGCGCGCGAAGGCGAGCGCCTGCTGGTAGGCGCGCTCGGCGATCGCCAGCCCCTGCACGCCGACCGCCAGGCGCGCGTTGTTCATCATGGTGAACATGTAGGAGAGCCCGCGGCCTTCCTCGCCGACGAGGTAACCGACCGCGCCGCCATTGTCGCCGAAGGCCATGACGCAGGTCGGGCTGGCGTGCTGGCCGAGCTTGTGCTCGATGCTGGCCACGCGCACATCGTTGCGCCGGCCCAGGCTGCCATCGGCGTTGAGCAGCACCTTCGGCACGATGAAGAGCGAAATGCCGCGCACGCCCGCCGGCGCGTCCGGCGTGCGCGCCAGCACGAGATGGACGATGTTCTCGGCCATGTCGTGATCGCCATAGGAGATGAAGATCTTCTGGCCGCTGATCAGGTAGTGATCGCCATTGCGCACCGCCTTGCAGCGCAGGGTGCCCAGGTCGGAGCCGGATTGCGGCTCGGTGAGGTTCATGGTGCCGGTCCATGCGCCGCTCACCATCTTCGGCAGGTAGGTCCGCTTCTGCGCCTCCGAGCCGTGATGCTCGATCGCGTCGATGGCGCCCTGGTTGAGCACCAGCACCAGCGAGAAGCCCATATTGGCGGACTGCCACATCTCCTGCACCGCGGTGGCCAGCAGCCACGGCATGCCCTGGCCGCCAAAGGCCGGATCGAAGGGCAGCGAGTTCCAGCCGCCCTCGACCATCTGCTTGTAGACGTCGGCGAAGCCGTCGGGCGTGCGCACCACGCCGTTCTCCAGCCGCGCGCCCTGCACGTCGCCCTGCCGGTTGAGCGGCGCCAGCGCGCCGCCGGCCAGCTTGGCGGCCTCCTCGAGCACCGCGTCGACCATGTCGTCGGTGGCGTTCTCGTAGCCGGGGAGCGCGGCGATCTCGGCCAGGCCGGCGACCTCGCGCAGCGCGAAGCGCATGTCGGCGAGCGGCGCGGTGTAGGTCATAGGGTTCCTCAGGGGGACGGATGGTGTGGTTTGACGGCACCATAGGCGGTACGCCCGCCGGCCGGCAACCGGACGCGAACAGCGTTCACGAGTGGCCACGATGATGTCGAAGTGCGCGCCCATCCGCGCGGCGGCCTGGCCGATCCGGGCAGTTGGTGACGACGCTCAGCGTCATGACGGGGCGGCTATGTCCGCGAAGGCTCCAGACTCGGAAGTGACGGCCCGTCAGCATCATGTCCGCTTTCGCGAATCGGCGTGTTTTTGCGGGGTACCTCTCATGCTCCATTGAGGCGTGGCCCGCACTAGGCCTAGCCTCTGAAGTTGCGCTGGTGCCCTTTGCTGGGGCCTCTGCCGAACCCCACCGACAGAAACCGGGACGGCGGCGTTAGGGACCAAGGTCAGCTCGGATGGACACTCTCTCGCTTGATCCGGTCTTGACGCCTGTAGTGGCGGAGCAAGACGAGGCGGCACGGCTTCATCGGCACGACAGAGATACTCGGGCGTCGGGCCCAAGTTGTGAAGACGCGCGACAAGTATTCTGGAAGTCAGCAACCGCGAGATGGAGCGCCGCCACGTGGCGTCCAGCGCCGGGTATCCATGCGTGAGGCAATTGAAACCGCCCCGAAGACTGGCGTCTTTGTCATCCTGGAAGATGCCGCGCAGGGTACTTTTGGCGTCGCGCGCTGGTCGGCCGAACGCGCGCAGTGGGTCGACTTGGACGGCGCGCCCAGCCGCCTCAACCCAACACATTGGGAGTTCCCGCAAACCGTCGATGAATTGGTCACGTCCGCGCGACGGAACGCAATCGAATGGCGTTCGCCGGCTTCCGCACAAGGCTTTGCGGCGACGGCCGACAACCTGGGATCGCCCGCTTCCCTGGGCAAGCCACCGTCTCGGCGTGCGCATCACGGGACTTCCGGCCTCATTGCCGCCTACGAGCGCGCCACCGCGATCGGCGGCGATCTCGATGCGATCGTTATCGTGGGCAGCGGTGATGGTGCCGTTGCCCGGGCCGCCCCGGATCATGATGTTGCCGGCGAAGACCGAGGTCACGGCATCGCCGTTACCGCCCCCAGCGATGTCGGTGCTGGCGATGGCGCTGACCGAGTTGCGGTCACCGGGGCCAAGGATGAGGCTGCCGTCGCCCGTCCCGCGCCTGTCGGTCTGACGGCGCAACCGCGACAGGTTGCGGAGCCAGAGCGGTCTGTGACCGCCTCGACCGGGTCTGTCGATCCCGTTGGGAACGGCTATGGCAAGAGCCCGTCGGTATTCGCGGTCGCCGGTAGCTGGATTGTTCGCAGACAACGCGGTATCGCGACGATGGCCGCTGGCCTTGTCGTCGGCGTGGCGCTCGGGATGCTTGCGAGTGAACTGGTGGCGGCGCGGCGCGAGGTCCAGTCTCAGCTTTCCGTGGTGGATTCGGCGAAGGCCCAGATCGCCGACGTGAAAGAGGCCGCTGAACGCAGCGCCGACGAGCATCGGCGCGCGCTGCAGCAGGAGCGGGACAAAGCCGAGAAGCTTGCCGCCGACCTTGCGGAGGCAAAGTCGAGCCTGGAGGCGCTGACGAAGGCGAAGGCCCAGGTCGCCGGCGTGAAAGACGCCGCTGAACGTAGCGCCGACGAGCAGCGACGCGCGCTGCAGCAGGAGCGGGACAAGGTGGAGACGCTCACCGCCGCACTTGCACAGGCCAAGTTGAGCCTGGACGCTCAGGCGCAGGCGGCTGACGGGCAGCGACGCGCACTGCAGCAGGAGCGGGACAAGGCCGAGAAGCTCGCCGCCGAACTCGCGCAGGCCAGGTCGAGCCTGGACACCCAGGCGCAGGCGGCTGACGGGCAGCGACGCGCGCTGCAGCAGGAGCGGGACAAGGCCGAGAAGCTCGCCGCCGAACTCGCGCAGGCTAGGTCGAGCCTGGACACGCGGACGCAGGCGGTCGACGAGCAGCGGCGTGCGCTGCAGCGCGAGCGGGACAAAGCGGAGAAGCTCGCCGCCGAACTCGCGCAGGCCAAGTCGAGCCTGGACGCGCTGGCGAAGGCAAAGACCGCCGACGTGAAAGAGGCCGCCGAACGCAACGCCGACGAGCAGCGACGTGCGCTTGAGCAGGAGCGGGACAAGGCCGAGAAGCTCGCCGCCGCGCTTGCGCAGGCCAGGTCGAGCCTGGAGGCGCTGACGAAGGCCAAGGCCGCTGACGACGTTGCTCGGGACGATCAATTGGCGACGCTGCGAGGGGAGCTGCGGAAGGCGACAGCGGACGCGGCGACGACCCGGGCGGTGCTCGAAGCCGAGTACGCCCGGCGCGAGCAGATGGAGCGGCGCTTGGCGGCGATCCAGGCGACCGTGAGGGACCAAGCCAGCCGGCCGCCGGCGGCGCCAGCGCCTATCGTCAGTCAACCGCTCCCTGCGGCACCCGCGGTGGCGGATGCACGGTCGACGGCGCCGACCGAGGGTGTGGCGCGGCCCGCGAGTTCACCGACCCCATCGCAAGCGCGCGTTGAGCCGGGAAATCCCCACGCCGTCCGCCTGATAGCGCGCGCCAACCTCCTGCTCGACCAGGGCAATATCGGCGCCGCGCGAAACATGCTCGACCAGGCGGCGGCAATGGGCAGCGCCGAAGCGCTGTTCTGGCTGGCGGAGACATACGATCCGTTGCTCCTGTCGGCGCGCAAGACCGTCGGCACTCAGAGCGACATCGCCAAGGCGCGCGAGCTCTACGGCAAGGCGCTGGCTGGCGGCATCAGTGAAGCCAAGTCGCGACTGGAAGCGTTGCGGCAATGAACGGGGGCGGGCAATGAGGCCGGGAGTTGCAAAGCGCGTGTCGAGCGCGCTCGCGTCATGTGTGGCGATCGTTCTGGCGCTATACCCGGCCGCGGCCGATGCGCAGGATCCACCGCGACGCGCGCAGAGCTACGCCGAGCGGCAAGAAAGGATCAACGCCTGGACGGTTGGCCTGGCCGCGGGCCTTCTCGAGGGCGCTCCGCTGCGGCTGGCCACGGAAATGTCCCGAGTGGTCAACGACGGGGAGAATCTCCACCTCTTGCCGATCGTCACGCGCGGCCCTACCGAGAACCTCAATTCCTTGCTTTATCTGCGCGGCATCGATCTGGCGATCATCAATTCCGACTCGCTGGATGAGTACAAGGCCGCCTTCCCGGATATCGGGCTTCACGTGAAGTATGTGCTCAGCCTTTTTCCATCCGAGCTTCACGTTTTCGTTCGACCGGAGATCCAGAGCCTTCAGGATCTCGCGGGCAAGAAGGTCAACTTCAATACGCTGGGCACGGCGGCCGCCTACTCCGGACCGCTGATCTTCAGCCGGCTGGGCATCAACATCGAAAAGACCTTCATTCCGCATCAGCTGGCGCTGCAACAGATGCGCAGGGGTGAGATGGCGGCGGTCGTCTTCATCACGACCAAGCCGGTCGACGCTTTCGTTCGCGGCCAGTGGGAACCTGGCTTCAAGTTCCTGCCGGTGAGCTACGATTCGAGGTTCGAGGACTATTATCTGCCGGCGTTCCTGGAGCCTTCCGACTATCCGGCTTTGGTGAAGCCCGGCGAGCGCGTCGCGACCTTGGCCGTGCCCACCGTCCTCGCCTCTTACAACTGGCCCGTCAACTCGGACCGCTACCGACGGGTGGCCCGTTTCACCGATCACCTCTTCAGCCGTATCGACAAGCTGCAGGTCCCTGGCTTCGATCCCAACTGGAAAACCATCAACCTGGGTGCGACGGTGCCGGGCCTCGCCCGCTTCCCCGCGGCGCAGGAATGGCTCGACCGCCAGAGTCGCCAGGGCGCGCGCAAGCAATGAAGCGCGCGGCCGCTTGCCTGCTTTTCGCGCTCGCGATGGGGCCCGCCTCCGCGATGGCGCAAGCGGCCGGCGGTCCCATGGATAGGCTGCGAACATGCTCGGCCCTCCCGGATGTCGAGAGGACGAAGTGCCTCGACCTGCTCTCCCGCGAAGCGTCCGGCGCCGAGGGCACGGCGAGAAAGGACAGCTGGGTCGTCAGCGAAACGACGTCGCCGCTGGACTACTCGCCGGTTGTCGTCGCCACGGCCACCGCCAGCGGCGCTGCGGACGGCTTGGGCATGAGGCTGTCGATCGCCTGTCGCTCGGGCACGACTTCCATCGTGCTCGGTGGCCCTCGCGCGTTACCGGCGGGCGACAACTACACCGTCTCCTTCGCGATCGATGGCGGACCGCCGAAGCCGCTGGCGACCGCCGCCGCGCCATCCGGGACGGGGCTGGCCCTCGCCGGTGATGTCGTCGGTTTCCTGGCGTCGCTGCCGGCCCAGGGCGAGATCGCCTTCCGCATCAGCGGCCGTCAGGACGTGACGCTGGAAGGTCACTATTCCCTCGCCGGATTGGCGATCACCCGCGAGCGAATGGCTGTTTCCTGCCGGTGGCCGCCAAGGCCCGACGCGCCGCGGAAACGATGATGGCTTTGCCCCGCTTCAACCGAGTTCAGGAGGATATGATGACGAGATTGATGCATCCGGCCTTGGTTGCCGCGCTGTGCGCGGCGGTTCTGGTCGTGCTCGACGCACCGCGGTCGGCCGTGGCGCAGAGCGCGCCGTCGACGGCATCGCCAGCCTCAACCGGCGCCGATAGGAAGGCGCATCGACTGATCCTTCAAGTGAACACCAACGACCCGGCGGTGATGAATCTGGTGCTCAACAACGCGGCCAATGCCGAACAACACTACAAGAGCCTGGGAGAGAAGATTCAGATCGAGATCGTCACCTTCGGGCCCGGACTCCACATGCTGCGCGACGATACCTCGCCGGTGAAGGAGCGGATCAAGTCGCTCGCCGAGACCGCGCGGTCGATCTCGTTCGCCGCCTGCGACAATACGAAGGCGAACATGAGTCGGGTCGAGCAAAAGGATGTACCGCTCATCGCCCAGGCCACGGCCGTGCCGTCGGGCGTGGTACGGATCATGGAGCTGCAGCAACAGGGTTGGAGCTACATTCGCCCGTGACCCGCCCGGGCCGGAGGTGAACGAGCTGCCCGGTCGGCAGGTCGAAGAGGACGGCGGCGTCGCGACGGCTTACGCGGCCTGCGCCGTCCGGCGCCCGGTGATCTCGTTCGCCACCCGCAGGCCGCTTTCGACGGCGCCGTTCATGAAGCCGGAATAATCGGTGCTGGTGTGCTCGCCGGCGAAGAGCAGGCGGCCGCCCATTTCAGGCAGGCCCTCCATGCCGAAGAAGCCGTAGTGGCCGGGCTTCTGGCAGGAATAGGAGCCCTGCGCGAAGCGGTGCTTGCTCCAGTTCATGAAGCGCTGCCTTCCGGTGAACTCTGCTTTGATGCGCGGATCGAGGCCGCCGAGATAATCGACGGCGGCGCGGCCCTTGCCGTCGAAGACGCGGCCGGCATCGCCACCGAGATAGTTGGTGAGGATGCCGTTGGGCCCGTCCTGGCCGCGGCTGGTCTCCCAGAAGGCCTGGTGCACCGTATCGGTGGTCAAACCGCCGGTGAAGGCCGGCAGCTTCTCGCCCGGCGTGCGCCAGATGCGCGAGCCGAAGTCGAGCATCGACTTGGTGTTGGTGCCGAGATGGTACTCGGCGATGGCGCGCTGCTTCACCGGATGCAGCGGCAGCGCCTTGACGCCCTCGACCTGGCGCAAGGTCGTGAACGGGATCGCCATCACCACGCGCGTGGCCTGCGCGGTCACGCTGCGGCCGTTCTGATCGAACACCAGCTCGAGCGATGGCCCGCGCTCGCGGATCGCGGTCAGCACGTGGCCTGTACGCACCGCTTCGGCGCTGCCGGCGCGCTTGACGATCGCCTGCTGCAGCGCGCGCGTCAGCGTCCCGCCGCCGCCTGATATGCGCGAGCCCTCGTCGCTGTCGCCGTAGAGATTGGCCTTGTCGGGATTGACCAGCAGGATGAGGTTGAGCGCCGATTGCCGGTCGGTCTCGTCGCCCATCTCGCCGACATAGCCCATGCGCACGAGATCGCGCACCCAGGGCTCGAGCTCGCGGATGCCGTCGAGATACTCGGTCAGCGTCATGCGATCGAAGCGCGCCGAGCCGCGCGGCGTCGCCCAGGTGATGTCGAGCCTTCGCGTCGGCCCGCCGATCTCCAGATGCGTGCGCCGTACCGCGTTCATCAGCGGCGCCAAACCGCGCTTGAATTCGGCACCCGAGTAAACGCGCCCCTGGTGAATATAGAGGCCTTCGCTGAGCCAGGTGCCCGGCTTGCCGAAGCTCTGCAGGCCGACGCCGAGCTCCTTGCACACGCCCTGCAACGCGTCGTGGTCACTGTCGACCAGCTCGCCGCCGAGTTCGACGAACTGCCCCGCCGCGTTGAACCGCTCCGCCGTCCACACCCGCCCGCCGATCCTCGACGAACCTTCATACAGGGTCACCGGCACGCCACGCTTGCCCAGCTCGTAGGCCGCTGTCAGCCCCGCCAGGCCGGCGCCGATCACGATCACCGGCTCGCCGGAAGGTCGAGGGGCGGCGGCCTGCGGCGGAACCGCCTCGGCACAAGCCGCCAACGGACCCGCCGCGATCGCCAATCCGCCCGCCCCCCTAAGGAACGCGCGCCGCGACAGCTCACGCTCGCCTATGGCCGCCTCGATCAGGCCGCGACGCATCAGCCGAAACAGCGGGGTACGGGACATCGGCAGCTCCTCGACGCGGTGCGGACCACTAGTCTCTACGGTAGCATAACTTCCTTTCCTTCCCCCTCCGGGGGAAGGAAAGCCAAGAGGGTAGTTCCCATGCCCACACTGACGATCCGTCTTCCCGATGCGACGCATTCCCGCCTCAAACGGATGGCAAAGGCGCGCGGCGTCAGCACCAATAAGCTGGTGGAAGAGATGGCGACGGCGACCCTGGCGGCACACGAGGCTGAAGTGAGGTTCAGGGCGTTGGCGGCACGCGGCGATCCGGTGCGAGCGAAGGCGTTGCTCGATCGGTTGGACATGTTGGACCGGCGCGAACGGCGTCCCATATCCCGCCGCAAAACGGTATGATGCACCCATGACCGACACTGTCCTGCTCACCATCGACGGCCCCCGGGCCACCATCACCCTGAACAACCCGGCGAAACACAATCGCCTGGACAACGACGACATCCGCGCCCTGATGGGCCATCTCGACACGGTCGAGCGGGCCACCGACGTGCGCGTGCTGGTGCTCACGGGCGCCGGCGAGAAGACCTTCTGCGCCGGCTTCGACCTCGGCACTTTGCGTGCCCGGGGCGCGGCGCAACCGAAGGACGGCGCGGCGAAGGATCCGCAGGGCAAGAGCGGCTTCGAGCTGCTCTGCGATCGCGTCGAGGCGCTGCGCGTGCCGACCATCGGCGCCTTCAACGGCGGCGTCTATGGCGGCGGCACCGATCTCGCGATGTCCTGCGACTTCCGCATCGGCATCAAGGGCATGCGCGCCTTCGTGCCGCCGGCGCGGCTGGGCCTGCACTACTATCCGGGCGGCATGCGCCGCTTCATCGAGCGTGTCGGCCCGGGCGTCGCCAAGCGCTTCTACCTGCTGGCCGAGGAGTTCGACGGCGAGGAGCTGTTGCGCGTCGGCTATGTCGACTGGCTAGTCGAGCGCGCCGAGTTCAAGACGCATGTCGACCGGCTGGCTGCGACAGTGGCCGACGGCGCGCCGCTGGCGTTGCAGGCGATGAAGATCGCGCTGAACCAGATTTCCGCCAACCAGCTCGACGAGGCGGCGGTGCGCGCGCGCATGCAGGTCTGTGCGCAGTCCGAGGATCTGCGCGAAGGCCTCGCCGCGCTCGCGGCCAAGCGCAAGCCGGTGTTCAAGGGACGCTGATGGCGGGATTGTCGCGGCGCGCTGCGATCGCCGGCGTGCTTGGTACGTCGATCGTCGGGCTCCGGCCGGCGACGGCGCGGCAGC
The DNA here is from genome assembly GCA_964437145.1 of uncultured Rhizobiaceae bacterium. Lineage (GTDB taxonomy): Bacteria > Pseudomonadota > Alphaproteobacteria > Reyranellales > Reyranellaceae > JAFAZJ01. The sequence goes on along the minus strand of CAYTFW010000108.1, from coordinate 10,580 downwards.
TCGCTTTCAATCAGCGCACGTTGGGCGCCAGCGTCGAATTCAGCCTCTCGTGGCATGACCCGGAAAAGCAGGACCGCCGCATTGCCTTCCGCCTGCCGGCCGAGGAGGTCGAGGCGGCGATGCAGTCCTTCCGCGACTTCAGCATTCCCGACCTCTACCGCCACGTCGAGGCGGCGGCGATCGAGGCGGGTCGGCGCGAGGGCGTCACTGTCACCAGCCAGCGCGTCGGCGAGGCGGTCGACTTCGCCATGCGGGGCGATCCGGAGCGCATGCGTCGTTTCAACCAGCGCTTCCCGGCGATCCTCGACAACGCGCGCGGCCTCTATCTGGTGAAGCACTTCAGACGCGCCGAGGGCGACGCGATCTATGTCGACCACGCCGCCGCGGCGCGGCATTTCGGGCCGATCCTGCGGCCGCTCGCCGATGCGTTGCGCGGGCTGGGCGGCGACGAGCGCGCGCTGGTCGGCCATGCGCTGCATCTCCTGCAGACGATCCCCTACGACGATTTCCGCGATCCCCGCACATCAGGCGGCGGCCTCGACTTCGCCACGCCGCCGGCCATGTTCAAGATCAACAAGGGCGAATGCGACAGCAAGAGCGTGGCGCTGGGCGCGGTCCTGCGCAGTTTGGCGCCGTCGCTGAGTCAGGTGTTCGTGACCGTGCCCGGCCACGTCTTCCTCGCCGCCAGCCTGCCGCCGCGGCCCGGCGACGACGTCCTGCGGCACGATGGGCGCACCTACGTGGCGCTCGAGCCGACCGGTCCCAGCCTCGCGCCGGTGGGCGTCGCCGGCGAACGCAGCGCGAGCTTCCTCGCCCGACGCTCGGGATACAATGTCTTTCCCGTGCAGCCGTGAGCATTGTCGCTCTTGCCTTCCCCCGCTGGCGGGGGAAGGTGGCGCGAAGCGCCGGATGGGGGCGGTTGGTGCCACGACACCATTCGTCGAGACTGACCGCTATGCTGCCACCCCCATCCGCCCTTCGGGCACCTTCCCCCGCTCGCGGGGGAAGGTAGGTAGTCATGCAACGCCGTCCCGCCGCGATCCTGATCGCCGACATCGCCGGCTATAGCCGGATGATGGAGGGCGCGCAGACGCGCACGCTCACCGACCTGATCGCGCTGCGTCGCGAGGTGTGGATCCCGGCGATCGGCGCGCATGGCGGGCGCGTCGCCAACACGGCGGGCGACGCGATCCTCGCCGAGTTCGCCGGCGCCGTCGCGGCGCTGGCCTGCGCGCTCGACCTGCAAGCGGCGATGCTCAGGCGCAACGCCGGCCTCGACGAGGCGCGGCGTATGCTGGCGCGCATCGGGCTCAGTGTCGGCGAAGTGCTGGTCGGCGCCGACGGCGACGTCTTCGGCGAGGATGTCAATCTCGCCGCCCGCCTGCAGGGCCTGGCCGAAGCGGGCGGTATCTGCGCCTCCGATCGGCTGCGCGAGAGTGTCGGCAGCCTCGTCGCCTGCGTCTTCGACGATCTCGGGCCGCAGCAGCTCAAGAACATCGCGCGACCGGTCCGGGCGTGGCGCGTGCTGCCCGGCGCCGTGGTGCCGGAGCCGGCGACGCGGCGCGTGGCCTGGCGGCTGGTCGGCACCGGGCGCGGTGGGGTGGCCGTCGACCTGGCGCTCGACGCGGCCATCCTGCGCGGGTCGGAGGGGCTGATCTTCGGCCGCCAGTCGCGTTACTGCGATCTCGCCTGGCCCGACGACAGCCTGTCGCGCCGCCACGCGCGCTTTCGCCTCGACAGCGCCGGCGCGCTCCTCGTCGAGGATCTCGACTCGACCAACGGCACGCATGTCGACGGAAGGCGGTTGTCGGCCTTCATGGCCACGCGGCTGGAGCGCCATGCTCGGCTGCGTCTCGGCGAGATCGCGGTGACGGTCCTCGACGGGGTGGACTCGTAGCGGCCGCCGTCAGGTCCGCCGCTGGGCGCGCCATCGGGCGGGCGTGTCGCCGAACTCGCGGCTGAAGGCCCGGATGAACGCGGCCGCCGAGGCATAGCCCGCCAGCTCGGCGGCGTCGTACACGGTCAGCCGGTCGGTCGCGAGCTTGCGGGCGACGAGCGCGAGGCGGATGCGGCTGATGCTGCGCTTCGGCGTCATGCCGGTCGCCAGCCTGAAGCTCTCGCAATAGACGGTGCGCGACATGCCGGCGTCGCGCGCGAGGCGGCCCACGCTCCAGTCGTCGAAGGGACGCTCGAGGAAGAGCGCCAGCGAGCGCCAGATCCCCCGGATGCCGCGATGGTAGGCCGCCGAGCGGCGCGCCGTGAAGTTGCGCATGCGCGGGCTGCCGCGATGGCTGATCGCCCGGTTGATGTTGATAGACACGATCTCGGCCACGCGGCGCACGACCTGGTCGCGATCGAAGTGCATCGCCTGGCCGGTGAACTCGTCCTCGAGAAGCTCGAGCGCCTTCCAGATGTGACGGGCGTACTCCGTGTCGCGCCGCTGGAGGATCGGCAGCGGTCCGTTGATCATGTTGGCCAGCGCCATCGCCTCGTGCGGCGCGATACCGACGATCAGATCGACGGACACCCCGGGATCGCGTCCCGCCGCGACGTCCAGCAGCGCGAAACGGCCGATCGGTTCGGCGTCGACCGCGGCGCCCGCGTCGAACACATGTGGTGTCATGCCGCTGAGTGAGAGGCAGTCGCCGGGTCCCAGCGCGATGACGTCCTCCTCGAGGAACTGCGTGCGCAGCGTCAGCCGCCCCGACACCACGGCGAGGAAATACACCACGGCCCCGGGGTCGAGACACAGGCGTGACGGCACGGCGGCGCGTGCCCGCCAGAACGCGACACCGTCGAGGCGCACGTCGTGGCGGAGCTTCTCCATGTCGTCGATCGGCCGTTCAGCCGACCGTGCGGCCCCGTCCGTGTCGGCGCGGTTCACGTCGGCGGACCGCGCATGCGGCGGCATGGTCCCGGTGCCTCCCCCTTGGCGGGCCGGCGCGATGCGCGCTACCCGCGCCGGTGTCCCCAGATGCTCGGACGATGATGGAGCGCCTCGGTCCAGTGCGCGTCGTCCACGGTTCGCGCGCCGAAGCCGTACTCGACCTCGATGCCGCCGGGGGTCTCGGCGTAGAACGAGATCATGTGGTCGTTGGTGTGACGCCCCAGCGTCGAGGTGATGCGCGCGCCGGCGGCCTGCACGCGGTCGAGCGCGAAGCCGACGTCGTCGATGGACGAGACCTGCACCATGAAGTGGAAGATCCGGCGCGGGCCGCGCAGCGGCACCAGCGCCACCGTGTGGTGGCGCGGATTGCAGTGGTAGAATTCGAGCTCCTTCTTGCCCAGCCCGCGGAACTCCATGCGGATGATGTCGGAGCGCCGGAAGCCCAGCGCGTCGACGTAGAACGCCCGCATCGCCGCGATATCGTCGCCACCCAGCACGACGTGGCCCAGCCCCTGGTCGCCGGTGACAAAGCCGCCGACGCCGGCCGGCGACACGAACGGCCGCTCGAACCGGTCCGTGGCGCCGTAGAAGATCTCGACCCGCGTGCCGGCCGGATCGGCGCAGCGGATCAGCGCGGTCACGCCACGATCGGCCGCCAGGGAGCCGTCGTCCGCATCGACGGCCACGCCCAGCGCCTGAAGCTTGCGGCGCATCGCGGCGAGCTCGCCCGCGCCAGCGACCTCGAAGCCGGCGAAGGCGAGGTCGTTCGCGGCACCCTTCTCGACGGCGATGCGCCAGGCGCGCTGGTCGATCCGCAATCGGCCGGCGCCGTCCGCTTCGTCCGCGCGCATCAGCCCGAGGGTATCGGTGGCGAAGCGCAGCCACGCGTCGGGATCCTCGACCGCTACGCCGATATAGGCGAGCGCCCGCACCGAGACGTCGTTGTCGTGAATCATGGCCTGGGTCCTTGTGCGTTGCGCGCCGCGATACGGTCCGGCAAGTCGCGTCCGCCCATTGTCTGGCGCAGGCCGCGGATGCCGAAGCCGCCATCGTAGTTCAGGATGCTGCCGGTGGCGGGCACGATGTCGGACCGGCAGGCGAAGAACACATAGGCCGCCGCGTAGTCGCTGGCCGTCGGCAGCATGCCGATGGGCACGCGCTCCGGCGCGGTCTTCGCCAGATCGATGCTGGCGATCGAGCGTTGCGCCATGCCCAGCGAATCCGGCCCGCGCAGGTCGGTGGAGATCCCGCCCGGCGCCACGCCGTTGACGCGGACATGGGGTGCCAACTCAAAAGCGAGCTGGCGCACCAGGCCGACGGCGGCGTGCTTGCTCGCGGTGTAGAGCGGGCCGCCGCCATCGGGATAGAACCCGGCGTTGGAGATGGTGAAGATCATCGCGCCTTGGCTCTCGACCAGTGCCTCGAGCGCGGCCTTGGCGAGCAGCAGATAACCCTTGACGTTGATGTGGAAGACCTCGTCGAAGGCGCGGTCGAGGGAGTCGTCAGGCAGCGCCAGCAGGTTGGTCGAGAAGTCCCAGATGCCGGCGTTGCCGATGGCGCAGTCGAGCTTGCCGAACTTCGATACGCACGCCGCCACCGCGCGTCGGTTGTCGGCCAGCGAGCGGACATCGCCCTGGACGCCGACGACGGCATCGCCATGAGCCGCGCGCAACTCGGCGAGCCCGCGTTCCGAGCGGTCGAGCACACCGACCCGCGCGCCTTCCTCGAGAAGGCGGCCGACCACAGCCCGGCCCAGTCCGGACGCGCCGCCGCTGATCAGGATGACTTCGTCGCGCAATCGCATGCTCGCGGTTCCTTCTTTGACGCACCTGTCATCCCGAGCGCAGCGAGGGATCTCTTTGGGACCGCCGGCGTCCCGCCGGCTCTTCAAGATGCCGGCGGGACGCCGGCGGTCCCAGGAAGACACCCTGGAGCAGGGCGTCGCTCTAGAACAGGTTTGACAGGTTGGTGGCGTGGATGACGGTGTGGTCGAGGTAGATGTGGCGCTGGGCGATACGGAAGCTCTCGCCGGCGCGTCGCAGGCGGTCCTCGCGCCGCGCGCAAAAATCGTCGGTCACGCCTTCCAGGCGCGAGCGGTAGAGGTGGAGAGAGGATCGCACCGAGACGAGGTCGCCATCGACGGCCGTGACCTGCACGTTGCCGACGAAATGGCGCGTGCGCGAGGGTGGATCCTCCGACCAGGACGAGCCGGTGTAGAGCTTCTCCACCCGCATCCGTAGATCCTTGTGGTCGTCATCGAAGTACGCCATGTCGCCGACGCGCGTGAACTCGCGGTCGATGTCCTTCGCCGTGACCGTGCGGCGGATCGGCATCCAGTAGTGAATGTCCTCGGCGACCAGCTCCAACCAGTCGCGAAAGCGCCGCTGATCGAGCAGGTCGGCCTCGTGATACAGGAACTGCTCGACCAGGAAGTGCAGGGCCATGCGGTCGGCGAGCGGCAGCCCGGCGAGACCGCTTTCCGCCTCGGGCGGCGCGACGACGGACATCGCTAGATCCTCCCCGTCGGCGACGGCGTGCGCGTGCGCTTGAGCTCGTCCCAGCTCTCCGCCTGGAGCCAGTCGGTCCAGCAGCGGTAGTGCCAGCGCTGGGCGTGCTCGTTGACGCGCGTCTCGATGCTGCGCTGGCCCGAGGGGTCCTCGCGCACCTCGTCCTGGCCGAGCCCCATCTGCAGGTTCTGCGGCCGCCGCCGGCCGACACGACCGATCGCCGACCTCGTGCTGTAGGTCCAGTTCTCGCCGTCGTCCTGCTCGAGCAATCCGGCCGGGCCGAACGAATGGGTCATGAACCGCATCATCGCGCGGCGCTGCTCGGGCGAGTAGCTCTTGGGCATGAAGGTGAACCACCACACCTCGGTCTTGAGCGGCCCGCGCGGCAGGCGCAGGCTTATCTGCAGCGCCCGCGTCGAGATCCACAGATTGGGGAAGATGTTGGGATGGCCCATGGCGCGAATGCCGACCGGGCCCATCACCTCCTTCATGTGACTCGGCCGGATCGGCCGGCGCTCGCTGATGCGCGGCGCGAGCTTCGCCCGTTCCTCGAAGCTCAGCGTGTCGAGCCGGGCGCGCTCCTCGTCGCTCAGCGCGTCGAGCACGGCCTGCTGCGCCTCCGAGACGCCGGGGCCGCCGATGGCGTGGCCGTACTCGCCCAGCATCACCATCTGCTGCATCGGCTGCATGACGGAGGCCGCGACGAAGCCGACGCGCATGGCCGAGCGATGGCTGAAATTGACGTGATACCAGTCGAAGAGGTTGTCGACGGCGATCTTCCAGTTGCAGTCGATGACGTTCTTCTGCACGCCGTCGACCGCGACCAGCTCGCCATGCACGGCCATCTGGTCGATGCCGATGCGGCCGACCTCGCCGAGGTAGTCGTGCAACGACGGCGCGTCGGGATCCAGCGTGGCGAAATAGAATCCCTTGTACTGCTCGACCTTCGCCGCCTTGCGCAGCGCCCATTGCGCGGTGTCGAGCTTGTCGCGGTAGAAGTTCGCGCCGCCCGGCACGGCCTGCAGCTTGCCGTCGAGGCCGAACGTCCAGCCGTGATAGGTGCACTGGAAGGACTTGGTGTTGCCCATCTCGGCGCGGCAGAGCGCGTTGCCGCGGTGGCTGCAGGTGTTGAGTAGGACCTGGACGGCGCGGTTCTCGTCGCGCACGACGATCACCTGGTCCTCGCCGATGTAGTTGGTGAAGTAGTCGCCGATCTCGGGGATGTGGCTTTCGTGGCACATGAAGTTCCATCCCCGGGCGAACACCCGCTCGAGCTCCAGCTCGTAGATGTCCGGGTCGACGTAGATGGTCTTGTCGATCAGACCCTTCTCGCCGTCGAACCAGCCGCCGATCTCCTCGCGCCCCAGAGGACGCCTCCGCCGCGCGTCGCTGGACATTCCGCACCTCCTCCCGTGCCGATATCGGTTGAGCCTACCGCGTCCGGGGTGCCGGGCGCTGCCCGTCGATCCAGGAAAATTGATCGTTCGTCCGGAACTGGTCGCCGGGGTGCCGGGCGTTCCGGGGGGTGACAAACCGCCTGGCGGTCCCTATGTATCAAGAGTCGAGGGAGGCTTCCGATGCCGCTGACCCGTGTGTTGGCGAGATTGCCGCTGGGTGTCTGGCTGCGCCTGATCGTGCTCGCCGTCGTGGCGGCTGCGTTGCTGGCGTTCGGCGTCGCGGTGATCGCCGTTGTGGCGATCGGACTGGCGATCGGAGTGCTGGTCTACAAGGCACGCAGCTGGTTGGCCGGCCTGTTCGAGAGCGCCGCCTCGATGGCGTCCGGCTCGCCGCGCCCCGTGCCGGCGCGCGTGCAGCGCGCCCGCGCCACCGACGCCGAATACACCATCATCGAACACCGCTGATCGGCGCCCCGGGAATCAGCGCCGCGCCGCGTTGACCCCGCCCAGCGCGAGTTGGGTGGCGAATTTCGCCGCCTCGACCGCGTCGACCGGCGTGCGCGTCACCATCACCAGCGAGACCTCGAAGGCGATGCCGCCCATGGCGGCGGCGAGGTAGTAGACGTCGAGCGGCGGCAGGATGCCCTTGGCCATCGCGTCCTTCAGGTCGTCGATCAGCGCACGATGCAGGGCGCGTACATCTGGCTTGTCGAGCAGGGTGCGGATCGCGGTGACGTTGCGCTGCGCCAGCGCCACCAGCTCGGGATCCTCGGCGATGAACTCGAAATAGACCTGGAAGTGGCGGCGCAGGAATTCCTCGGCCGTGCCCGCTTTGGCGCGGCCCAGGCGGTGGCGGCGCACCAGCTCGTCGGTCAGTTCGCCGACCACGGCGGCGAAGATCGCGTCCTTGTCCTCGAAGTAGTTGTAGAACGTGCCGGTCGCGAGATCGGTTCGGCGCACGATGTCGCGCACGCTGGCGGCGCCGAAGCCCATTTCGGCGAAGACGGCGCGCGCCGCGGCGAGCAGGGCGGCCCGGTTGCTGGCCTTCTTGCGCTCGCGCACCCGTGCGCGGGCGCGCTTGGGCGCCGCTTCGGCGATTTCCCCGGTCACGACAGGTTTGCCAGCTCGTGGCGCAGCCCGGCGACGATGTCGTCCATCGCCCGCGCCGCCGCCTGCACCACCGCGCTCATGCCGACGAAGCCGTGGATCAGGCTGTCGAAGTTTCGGTGCACGACCTTCACACCGGCGGCCTTCAGCTTGGCCGCGTAGGCGATGCCCTCGTCGCGCAGCGGATCGAAGCCGGCGGTGTAGACCAGCGCCGGCGCGGTGCCCGCCAGGTCCGTGGCGCGCAGCGGCGAGACACGCGGATCGTCGATCAGCGCCGGATCGTCGCCGACATAGTTGGCGCGCGCCCATTCCATGCCCTTGCGGGTGAGAAAGAAGCCCTCGCCGAACATCTCGTAGGACTTGGTGTCCATGCGCATGTCGGTCGCCGGATAGATCAGCACCTGCAGCGCCGGCTTCACCGCCTCGTGGCGCACTTGGTTGGCCAGCACGGCGGCCAGGTTGCCGCCCGTCGAGTCGCCGGCCACCACCAGCCGCGTGGCGTCGATGCCCAGGGTCGCGGCCGATTCCGTCAGCCAGCGCCAGGCGGCGAGGCAGTCCTCCAGCCCCGCCGGGAAGCGGTTCTCGGGCGCCTGGCGATAGTCGACGGCGATCACGACGCAGCCGCCACGCGCGGCGAGGAAGCGGCAGGGCGGGTCGTAGGCGTCGAGGCTGCCCAGCGTAAAGCCGCCGCCATGCAGCCACAGGATCGCCGGCACGCGCTGCGAACCCAGGCCGAAGGGCCGGTAGATGCGCAGCGGCAGCTTGCCGCCGGGCCCGTCGATGGCGCGGTCGACCAGCTCGCCGATCTCCGGAGTCTTGAACGGCGTCATCGGCTTGGACAGCGAGAGCATGGTCTCGGTGAACAGCGCCCGGCCGTCGGCGAGCGGCATCTCGTGGAACGCCGGGTGGCCGGACTGCTCGAACACCTTGAGCAGCCATTGCGCACGGGTATCGAGCGTCTGGCCGTCTAGCATCACGGGCGCGCCGCCAGTGGCGACATTGATCCACGACAGCGGAATGCGCAGCGCCAGCTTGCCCAGCTTCGCCTTCAAGAGATCGGTGAACTCGCGCCCGTCCATGGCGGCAACCTATCACCGCGACGGGCGGTAGGGCTATCGCCTGTGGCGTTCAAGCCGTTTGGGCAACGGGGCTGGAGTACCGAGCGGTTAGTCAAACCCATCTGTCATCCCGAGCGCAGCGAGGGATCTAGGGAGCAGCCTAGATCCCTCGCTACGCTCGGGATGACAGGGCCTCGTCGCCCTACACGAACAGGCGGCCCTTGCGGGCATAGGCGGCGGCCGAATGGCATAGATTTTGGCCCATCAGGCTGGGCTCCAGCGCCGCGCGCAGCTCGTAGATCGCCGCCACGGACTCGCGGACCTCCTCCTGGTCGGGCGCCGCCTCCAGCGCGCTGTCGGCGAGGTGGCAGGCCAGGCGCAATTCGCCCTTCTGCAGCAGTTCGAGCGCGCGGGCCAGCAGGCGGTCGACGCCGCCGGCCAAGGCAGCGATCTCACGCGCCAGCGCGTCGCGCGGCGCGGGCTTCAACTCGCTCGGCCGGCCGTTCCACCAGCCGCCATAGAAGCGCACGATCGAGTGCACGATGAACTCGGTGTCGTCGTAGACCGGCTGCAGCCAGGGTGAGTCGCTCCTGGGCAGCTCGACCGCGTGCACGATATCGGCGTGCGGCGGCGCGCCCTTGTTGAGGGCGGCGATGGTGCGCTCGACGATGACGTCGAGGAAATCGGCGGTCTCCAGCAGCATGCGGCGCACCAGCGCCCGGTCGCGTACCACGGGCGCGCCGTGGCCTGGGCACATGGTCTCAGGCTCCTTGGCCGCCATCAGCCGCAGGCCCCGCGCCCAGTCCCAGGGATAGCGCTGCACCTTCTGCGGATTGCCGGCGTTGGGCACCGCCCAGATGAACAGATCGCCCGGGCAGAGCACGCCACGATCGGGACAGAACACCCAGGTGTGATCGTCGGTCTCGCCCCGGCAGTGATGCACCTCGAAGAGCACGCCGCCGACGGTGAGATCGATGCGCTCGTCGTAGAGCGTATCGGGCGGGATCGCCGGCGAGCCGAAATCGCGGAAGGTCTCGGGCTTCATCTCGGCCCATTCCGCCGTGCCGCCGAACTGGCGCGCGTTGATCGCCGCGTTGTAGCCCTGGGTCAGCGCGTAGCGGGCGAAGCGCGCCGGCATGGCGCGATGCGCCACGACGCGCGGCGCACTCTGGCCGGGCGCTAGGAAATGCTTCAGCCCGTAGGCGTGATCGAGATGGCCCTGGGTGAAGATCGCGGTATGGATCGGCGCGTCGGTCTTCTGGCGCAAGAGCGCATTGAGCGTCGCGCCCAGCCGCTCGACGCCGGAATCGACCAGCACGATTCCGTCGTCGGTGTCGAAGCCGGTGACGCCGGAGAACAGCGACTGGAAATACGTGCGCGGCGCAACCTCGATCGGCCCGCCCGACCAGTAGAATTTCGCCTCCTCTGGCGGCTTGCCGCGCGCCTCGGCGAGCCGGTCCTTCATCGTGATGGCGGGCATCTATTCACTCCGTCGCCCTGAGCGAAGCGCTGCGTAGTCGAAGGGCCTTTCCTCAACAAACCCCGCCGATGCTGTCGAGGCAAGGTCCATCGCCGCGCTCAGTTTGAATGACCGTTGTTTGAGGTGACCGGCCTCGACAGCTTG
>CAYTFW010000107.1:0-22205 GCA_964437145.1 uncultured Rhizobiaceae bacterium | reverse complement strand
GCATGGTGACGCCGACGCCGACCGCCGGGCCGTTGCAGGCGGCGATCGTGGGCTTGAGACAGTCGTAGAGACGCAGGGTCAGCAGGCCGCCACCGTCGCGATGGCCGTCAAGGCCGGGATCGACCGACCCGCGATTCTGCGCGTCGAAGGTGTTGGCGCCGCCGGAGAGATCGGCGCCGGCGCAGAAACCGCGGCCGGCGCCGGTGAAGACGATAGCGCGCACGTCGTCGTCACGATCGGCGCGATCGAGCGCGTCGAGCAGCTCCGAGAGCATCCGGCCGGTGAAGGCGTTGAGCTTGTCGGGACGGTTCATCGTCAGGGTGAGGATGTTGTCCTTCACCGCGTACTGGATCTGCTCGTAGTCCATGGCCGTCCTCCGCCTGCTCCGTGCGCCACGCTTAGCGCGCTGGCCGCGGGGGCGGAAGGCCGTCGGTCCGTAGCGCGGAACCGTTGTGTCGGAGTTTGTTGGTGGCTTTTCCCTGTCATTCCGAGCGCAGCGAGGAATCCAGAAGGGCAGCCTGGATTCCTCGCTACGCTCGGAATGACAGCTAATGCTGGTTGACCAGGAACACGCCGCCCATGATCAGCGCGATGCCGGCGATCTGCTGCCAGCCGAAGGGCTCGTTGAACAGCCAATGGCCCATGACGGCGACGATAGCGTAGCTCAGCGATACGCTGGGGAAGGCCACCGAGACCGGCAGCTTGCGCAGCGCGATGATGTAGAGGAAGGCCGCCACACCGTAGAAGAACAGGCCGATTAGGGTCGAGGGCCGCAGCAACTGGGCGAGCAGGTTCTCGGCGCTGGCACCGACCTTAAGCAGCATCTGGCCGCCGATGCCGGTGATGATCGCGCCGGCGAGCACGGCGTAATAGGGCCACATGGTCAGCGCACCGCGGTCAGGTTGGGTGATGGGCGCGGCGCTTCGGGCGCGTCCGCCGTCTCGCGCGCGCTCTCGGATCGCAACACCTCCCGTACGACGTATTGCGGCTTCTGATTGGCGGTGAGGAACATGCGGCCGAGATACTCGCCCATGACGCCCAGGATCAGCAGCTGCACGCCGGCCAGCAGCACGACGGCCGACATGGTCGAGGCCCAGCCGGTCGGCAGGTCGCGGTTGATCAGCGCCTCGAGCAGGATGACGACGAAACCGAGGAAGCCCAGCGCCGAGAGCCCGATGCCGGTAAGGCTGGCCAGGCGCAGCGGCATCACCGAGAAGTTCAGGAACATCGACAGCCACAGCCGCACCAGCCGGCGCAGCGTGTAGTTGGTGCGGCCCGCGGCGCGCGGCAGATGCTTGACCTGCAGGCGACCGATGTTCTGCGTCACCTGCATCAAGAGGCCATCGACATAGGGGTAGGGGCCCTTGTAGGGCACGATCTGCTCGCGCACGAAGGCGTTCATGCAGCGGAAGCTCGAGAGGTACAGGCCCTTGGGCTTGTCGATCAGCCGGTCGGCGCACCAATTGGTGAAGGCGCTGCCGAGGTTGCGCCAGGCCGCGTGCTGCTTGCTGGCATAGAAGGTGTAGACCAGGTCGTAGCCGCCGTCGCGCGTATGCTCGAACAGACGCTTCACTTCCTCCGGCGGGTTCTGCAGATCGTCATCCATGGTGATGGTGTAGGCGCCGCGCGCCTGCGCCAGTCCGGCCATCACCGCGTTGTGCTCGCCGAAATTGCGGTTGAGGTTGACCAGCGTGATCGGCGCACCGGGTTGCCGCATCAGGTCACGGCAGACCTCGAAGCTGTTGTCGGGACTGCCGTCGACCACCAGCACGATCTCGAGTCCGCCCGCGATGTCGAGCGCGCGCAGCGCCTCGACCAGCTCGCCGATGCTGGCGGCTCCCTTGTAGACCGGGATCACGACGCTCAGCGCAAAGGGCGCGTTCATCTCTTCTCCGCCACCAGCATGATCGATCCGCCGAAGGGCAGGTCGAGTCCCCATCCAATCAGCCGCCGCTCGACCGCCACAACGGCGCCGAACAACGCGTTCAGCGGCGCCGGAAAGGGCCGCACGTCGCTTTCGCCATCCTCCCGCGACAGCAGGCGACGCAGCACCATGAGCGGAAACAGGAAGCTGTTCCAGTGCGTCGCGCGCCTGATGCGAAAGCCGGCGGCCTCAAGCAGGCCGACCGCCTCACGTCGCCCGAAGCGCCGCGCGTTGTGCACGCGCGCATCGTGCGCCGAAGCCAGCCAGCGATAGGCCGGCAGGTTAAGCAGCAGAATTCCGCCGGTTTCGAGGCAGCGATGCGCCTCGGCCAGGGCGCGCTCGGGCTCGACCATGCGGTGGCAGAGCACGTCGAGGCTGAACATGCCCGACAACGTATGGTCGGCGAACGGCAGCGCGTTGACCGATCCCACCGCCACCGGCCGACCGCTCTTGGCGATGGCGATACCGGCCGCTGTCGAATCGTATTCCAGGCCAACCGGCGCGGGCCGCAGCCCGGCCGCGACAAGCCGGCTCAACAGCCCACCGGTGCCGCAGCCGGCGTCGAGGATCGGCTGTCGCGCCACCGCGGCGTGGCGCGCGAAGAGCTCGGCGGCGAGCGCGCGCAGACCGCGATACCACCACAGGCGGTCCTCGACGGCGGCCATCAGCTCGTACTCGCGACGCTCCATCCATCCACCATGCCACGGTCCGGCCACGATGGCAGCGCCGGATGGCCTCTGGTACCTTGTGGCACCAACAGAAATTCCGCCGGCCCCAATCACCGTTCCTAGTGGATAGCCACCCGCCTGACCCCGATCCGCCCAAGCCGCCGGCCCCTGCCGAGCGGCGGCGTGAGGTCGACGCGGCGCGCCCGCGCTTGGCGCGCTGGCGGGTACCCCGGCCGCGCCGGAGCGAGTCGCTGTCGGATACCACCGCGCGGCTGATCAAGCTGATGCTCATCCTGGTGCCGGCGGGCTGGGCGGTCGGCTACCTCTATCCGCCGATCAACCACGATGTCGGCTGCCTGCTGGAGATCGCCCATCGCTGGGTCAACGGTGAGCGGCTCTATGTCGATATCATCGACGTGAACCTGCCGCTGGTTTTCGCGCTGCACGCCATCCCCGAGTTGCTGTCGCGCGCCACGCCGTTCCTCGGCTGGACGGCGATGACCTGGCTGACGATCTGCGTCTTCGTCGCCGTCGCCGCCTCGTTCCTCGCCTCGCGCAAGCTGGTGCATATCGTGCCCTCGTTGGCGCATCCGCTGACCGAGGCGGTGGTGCCGCCGACCCTGCTGTTCCTGTTCATCGTGCTGCCGAACGAGAATTTCGGGCAGCGCGAGCACCTGCTGATGATCGCCATGGCGCCCTACGTGCTGCTCGCCAGCGCTCGCGCCGAGGGGGCCGAGGGTCGGCTGTCGCGGCTCTTCATCTGGAGCGTGGCGATCTCCGCCGGCGTCGCGCTGGCGCAGAAGCCGCATTTCATGCTGATCCCGTTGGCGGTCGAGGCCTATGTGCTGGCGCATCGCGGGATCAGGCCCATGCTGCGCGATCCGGTGCCGTGGCTCATTGGCGGCATCGCCGTGGCGCATCTCGCCTATATCGTCCTGCTGACGCCGAACTACTTCCGTTTCGTGCTGCCGATCATGCTCGACTCCTACGCCGTGATGGGCGGCACGAGCTGGCGGCAGGTGCTGCTGGGCGCCACGGTGTTGCCGACCTTGCTGGCGCTGCTGACGCTGGGCGCGCTGGCGATCTTCCTGTCGCGCACCGTCGCGGCGCGCGTGATCGTGGCCTATGGCGTGGGCGCGGCGCTGGCGGCGGCGGCGCAGGCCAAGGGCTGGCCCTACCACGTCATGCCGGCGCTCGGCTCGGCGATCCTGCTGGCGGCCGTGACGCTGTCGCAGATGGTCGACCGCTATTTGCCGCTCAGCCGCGAGGCGCATCGCCGGCCGGTGGCGGCGATCGGCGCGACCTTCCTGATCCTGCTGTACTTCCAGGCGGCGCTGTCGATGACGCCGTTCCACAAGCAGCGCGATTTCCAGGAGAGCATCACCGGCGTGCTGCTGCACGTCGTCGAGCGCAATGCGCCCAACCGGAAGGTGCTGGTCCTGTCACCCGGCATCTACCCACACTATCCGATGATCAACTACGCGCACGCCCGCATGGCGATGCGCTTCCAGACGATGTGGGTGCTGCAGGGCATCTACGCCGACTGCGAGGAGTTCGCCACGCTCTACACCGCGCCCGAGGACATGCAGGACGCCGAGCGCTTCCTCTACGAGTCGGTATCGGAGGATTTCGACCGCGAGAAGCCCGACCTGCTGATCGTCGATCGAATACCAGGTATCCCGCGCTGCCAGGGCCGCGAATTCGCCTATCTCGAGTACTTCCAGCGCAATCCACGCTTCGCCCAGGCGTTCGAACGCTATCAGCATCTGATGGATGTCGAGCGCTACAGCATCTACAAGAGGCGTTGATGGGAGCGTCGGCGTCCCGCCGGCTCATGGCCGTGGACGGCGCGGCGCGATGATGCCGGCGGGACGCCGGCGGTCCCAGAAGAGGGCGGCATGAGCGAGTCCGACGACCGATTCCCGCAGCCGCTGTCCGGCATGGTCGTGCCGCGCTTCGGCGACATCGCGACCTTCATGCGCCTGCCGCTGTTTCGCGACCCGGCCGCGGTCGAGATCGGCCTGATCGGCGTGCCGTGGGACGGCGGCACGACAAATCGCCCCGGTGCGCGCCACGGGCCGCGCCAGATGCGCGACCAATCCACGCTGATGCGGCGCGTGCACCACGTCACCGGGGTCGCGCCGTATCGGCTGGCGCGCTGCGGCGATCTCGGCGACACCCCGGTCAATCCCGCCGATCTCGACGACAGCCTCGTGCGCATCAAGGCGTTCTACGACAAGGTACACGCCGCCGGCACCGTGCCGCTGTCGGCCGGCGGCGATCACCTGATCACCCTGCCGATCCTGCGCGCCATCGCCACCAGGGGCCCCTTGGGCATGGTCCATTTCGACGCCCACAGCGACACCTGGGACACGTATTTCGGTGGCTACAAGTACACGCACGGCACGCCGTTCCGCCGCGCCATCGAGGAAGGCCTGCTCGATCCCAAGCGCGTCGTGCAGATCGGCATCCGCGGCTCGCTGTACAACGCCGACGATATGCGCTGGGCGTACGATCAGGGTATCCGCGTCATCGGCATCGAGGAGTACTACGAGCTCGGTGTCGACAAGGTGATCGCCGAAGCGCGCCGGGTCGTCGGCGACAAGCCGGCCTATGTCAGCTTCGATGTCGACGGCCTCGATCCGGTCTACGCCCCCGGTACCGGTACGCCCGAGATCGGCGGCTTCAGCACGCACGAGGCGCAGCGCATGCTGCGCGGCCTGCGCGGACTCGACCTGGTCGGCGGCGACGTGGTCGAGGTCTCGCCGCCTTTCGATCCCTCCGGCAACACCGCGCTCGTGGGCGCCACGATGATGTGGGAGATTCTGTGTCTGTTGTCCGAGGTCGTTGCCCGGCGCAAGGGCCGCACCGGGCGGTAGTGCCGGGCGCTTGAACGGCCAGAGCGTCTATTCCAGAGTGACCCGCGTAACCCTATCGGAAGGCACCATGACCGGCACCCGCGACGGCGCCATTGCGCGTATCGAGAAGTATTTCGACGATGGCGGGTTCCTCGCGGAGCTGCGGCGTCGCGTCGCGATTCCGACCACCAGCCAGGAGACTGATAGCGGCCCGGCGCTGCGTGCCTATCTCACCGAGGAGATGGGGCCGAGTCTCGCCAAGCTCGGCTACGACTTCCAGGTCATCGACAATCCGGTACCGAAGTTCGGCCCCTTCATGGTCGCGCGGCGAATCGAAGATCCGTCCAAGCCGACGGTGCTGACCTACGGCCATGGCGACGTGATCCGCGGCCTTGATGATCAGTGGCGCCAAGGCCTGTCGCCGTGGAACATCGTCGTCGAGGGTGACCGCATCTACGGCCGCGGCACGGCCGACAACAAGGGCCAGCACACCATCAACATCGCCGCCCTGCAGGCGGTGATGGAGGAGCGTGGCGCGCTGGGCTTCAACTCGACCATCCTGATCGAGACCGGCGAGGAGACCGGCTCGCCCGGCCTCGCCGATTTCTGCCGTGCCCACAAGGAGCTCTTGAAGGCCGACGCGCTGATCGGCTCCGACGGTCCGCGCCTGCAGCCGCACAAGCCGGCGATCTTCGGCGGCACGCGCGGCACCTTGAACTTCATCATGAAGCTCGACATGCGCGAGGGTGGCCATCACTCCGGCAATTGGGGCGGTCTGCTGGCCAATCCCGGCCTGATCATGGCGCATGCTCTAGCCTGCATCGCCGACGGCCGTGGCCAGATCAAGGTGCCGGAGTGGCGGCCCAAGACGCTCACCAACTCCGTGCGCATGGCGCTCAGCGGGCTGGAGATCGACGGCGGCCCCGACGGTCCGAAGATCGACCGCGACTGGGGCGAGGAGTCGCTGACGCCGCCGGAGCGGGTGTTCGGCTGGAACAGCTTCGAGGTGCTGGCGTTCAAGACCGGCAACCCCGATCGTGTGGTCAACGCCATCCCGCCCAGCGCCACCGCCTGGTGCCAGCTGCGCTTCGTCGTCGGCACCGATCCGAACGACATCCTGCCGGCGCTGCGCCGCCACCTCGACCGGCACGGCTTCCAGGCGATCGAGATCGCCTCGATGCGCGAGGTGCTGATGAACGCCACGCGGCTCGATCCCGACAGCCCCTGGGCCAAGCTGGCCGTGGCCTCGATCGAGCGCACGACGGGCAAGAAGCCCGACGTGATCCCCAATCTGGGCGGCTCGCTGCCCAACGAGGTCTTCGTCGATATCCTCGGCATGCCCACGGTCTGGGTGCCGCATTCCTACGCGTCATGCAGCCAGCATGCGCCCAATGAGCACATGCTGGCGCCGGTGGCGCGCGAGGGGTTGCGGCTGATGACCGGACTGTTCTGGGATCTCGGCGAGCAGGGGAGGCCGCGCTGATATGTGCGTAGCGGGTATGATCCGATCGGCGCGACACTCCGTAAATGGGGCATGCTCGCCGTCGCTGCCCGCGTTCCAGCGATCCCTTTCCCCCCTCGTTGGGGCCGGGCGGCGGCGGCCGTGAGCGACACCGCGCGGGTCGCCGCGTCCGTCGCCCAGCCGGGCATGGACGATTCCGCCGAGCTGATCGAGGCGGTGGCGCGGCGCCAGGATCGCGCCGCCTTCGCCGAGCTGTTCCGCCGCTTCGCGCCCAGGGTGAAGGCGTTCGTGATGCGTTCCGGCGCCGATCCCGACATGGCTCAGGAAGTGGCGCAGGAAACCATGGTGCTGGTCTGGCGCCGGGCCGAGACCTTCGACCGTACCCGCGCCGGGGCTGCGACCTGGATCTTCACCATCGCCCGTAACAAACGGATCGACCTGCTGCGCCGCGCCACCCATGCCGGCTTCGATCCCGAGGATTATGTGCTGTTCTCGACCGAGGCGCCGGAAAGCGCCGACAGTGCCGCGATCGGCCGTCAGGTGCGCGAGCGCATCGGCGACGTGATGCAACAGCTGACGCCGGACCAGATCGACGTCCTGCGCATGGCGTTCTTTCAGGAGAAGTCGCATTCCGTGATTGCCAAGGAGATGAAGCTGCCCCTGGGTACCGTGAAGTCGCGCATCCGCCTGGCGCTGTCGCGCCTGCGCGAGGCGATGCAGGGGGACGCGCCATGATCCGCCATCCCGCGCCGTCCGAGCTTCTGCTCGACTACGCCAGTGGCGCGCTGGCCGAGGGCCCGGCGCTGCTGGTCGCCAGCCATCTCGCCTTCAACCGGGAGGCGCGTGCGGATGTCGCCGCGCTCGAGGCGGCCGCCGGCGACATGCTGGCGGCGATGCCGGCCGAGGCGCTGCCCGACGACGCCCTGGCGCGCACCTTGGCGCGGATCGAGGCCGAGCCGGCGCCGGCGCCCAAGGGCCCGGCTAAGGACGACGCCGTCCGCGTCGTCGGCACCGCCATCCCGACGCCCCTGCGCCATTACCTGCCTGATGGCGCGCAGTGGCGGGCGGCGTTGGGTGGCTTCGAGGAGATCGAGCTGCCGCTTGGCGACAAGAGCTACCGTGCCACGCTGCTGCGCATGGCGGCCGGCCGAGGTCTGCCGACCCATCGCCATGCCGGCAGCGAGTACACGCTGGTTCTGGCCGGCGGCTTCAGCGACGGTCGGGGCCGCTTCGACCGCGGCGATATCTGCGTCGCCGACCCATCGGTCGAGCACAAGCCGGTCGCCGATCCCGACCAGCCCTGCATCTGCCTGGTGGTTTCCGAGGCGCCGGTGCGGCTGACCGGCTTTTTCGGCCGCTTTCTCAATCCCTTTTTGAAACGCTAGGCCGCACCGCTAGATCCCGGGTCAAGCGTTGACCCCGCGCGCGGGCGTGGGCGATGCTCCGCGCGCTTGTGGCACCGGGGATCGACATCATGGCGTATCGCGTTTTGATCGCGCAGTTCATGCACGAGACCAACACGTTCTCGAAGCTGCCGACCACCTTGGACGACTACCGCCGGCGTTGGCTGGCGCCCGGTTCGGAACTGGCCAGCCGCTTCAAGGGCACGAAGACCGAGATTGGCGGGCTGCTCGACGCGGCGACGCGCTATGGCTGGGATCTCGTGCCCTCGATCGCCGCCAACGCCACACCATCGGGCAAGCTGACGGCGCAGACCTGGGCCCATATCCGCGACGGCATCGTCGAGAGCGCACGCAAGGCCGGCAAGATCGACGGCATCTGCCTCGCCTGTCACGGCGCGGCGGTCACCGAGACATCGGACGATCCCGAAGGCGAGCTGCTCGAGGCGCTGCGCGCCGTCGTCGGGCCCGAGGTGCCGATCAGCATGACGCTCGACTTGCACGCCAACGTCACCGATCGCATGGCGTCGCTGGCCAGCGCGCTGATCAGCTACCGCACCTATCCGCATATCGACCAATACGAGCGCGCCCAGCAGGGCGCGGCGCTGGTGCAGGCGGCGATGGAGGGCAAGAAGCGCCCGCGCTGCCTGGCGCTGCAGCCGGCGACGATCTCGGGCGCCGATGGCGGGCGCACGACGCAGCCTGGGCCGATGCTCGATCTGCTGGCCCGGGCCGACGCCTTTGAGAAGGAACCGGGCATCAACGTGGTTAGCGTGCAGGCGGGCTTCGGTCCGTCGGACATCCCCAATGTCGGCCCGTCGATCGCCGTGAGCTACGAGCCCGGCCAGGAAGGCCGCGCCCGCGGCATCGCGCGGCAGCTCTGCCAGGAGATCTGGGATCGCAAAGCCGAGAAGACCGTGGGCATGGCCAGCGTCGAGGAGGCCATGGCGCGGCTGAAATCGCGCGGCGATGCGGCCGGGCCGCTGGTGCTGGCCGACGGCACCGACAATCCCGGCGGCGGCGCCTATGGCGACGCCACGCGCGTGCTGAAGGCGCTGATCGACGCCGATGCGCGCGACGCGGCGGTGGGCACGATTTTCGACCCGGCGGCCGTGCTTGCGGCGATGAAGGCCGGGGTCGGCAACAGCGTCACTGTCGAACTCGGCGGCCACCACGATCCCGAGTTCGGCGCGCCGATTCGCGTGACGGCGATGGTGCGGCTGCTGTCGAATGGCGAGTTCGTCAATGACGGGCCGATGCAGCAGGGCGTGGCGACGTCGATGGGCCCGACCGCCGTGCTGCGCATCGGTGGCATCGACGTCATCGTCATTTCCAATCGCATCCAGACCATCGACCGCCAGGTTTTCCTCAGCCAGGGCATCGACCCGGCGCGCCGCCGCGTGCTGGTGGTCAAGAGCGTGCAGCATTTCCGCGCCGCCTTCGCGCCGATCGCCGGCGAGATAATGGTCGTCGATTCCGGCGCGCTGTGCTCGCCCGACGTGCGGCGGTTCAAATACACCAAGCTGCGCCGGCCGGTCTGGCCGCTCGACGACGTGGCCTCGCCGTTTCCGAACTGAAGCGGCGAACAGCTCAACCGGGACCATGCCGACGCGCTCGCCGGCGAGGCGATCGCAAATGGCTCCTAACTCACCCTGAAGAGCGTCGCGCGGCGGCGTGTCTCGCAAAGTGGGCAATTTGCTCCGGTCGCGAGACCCATGCTTGTGGGCCGCCGCTTCAGGAAGAGGTTAGGGTGTCCCGATGCGCAAGTCGGGCCGATGCGTTAGAGGGCTCCCGTTGATTATCAGGGCACGGTGTCGACGTTCAGGATGCCTGGTCGCGCTGTAGACCGGCGAGCCAGTCGCGCGCCTCGGCCATGCTGGCGCAGATCCTGAGCGGCCGGTCGGCATCGGCGGTACGATCGGCGAACAGCAGCGTCACCTCACGCACTTCGTCCGACTTGGCGATGAAGGCGACCGCGCCGAGTGGTCCCAGCGTGCCGTTGGCCGTCGTCGCGGCGACGGCCTGCGCTATGGTGCGGATCTCGGCGGCCTTCAGCGTCAATGTCGCGTGCGAGAGATCGATGATCCGCCCATAGGAAAGGACGCCGCCTTGGAAGAGCTGCTTGGCGATGCCGATGAGATCCATGAGCGTCACCTCGCCTGATCCAGTGGCGATCGCCAGGCGTTCGGGATGATGAATGGTCAGGGAGATCGGCAAGGCCCGTCCTGCGATGCCGGGACGTGCGGGGCGATGGTGGGCGCGGTAGGGATTGAACCTACGACCCCACCCGTGTGAAGGGTGTGCTCTCCCGCTGAGCTACGCGCCCGATCGAGGCGCGGTATAGGGTGCCGGACCGCCCCTGTCTAGGGTCTCGGCGGCCGCAGGCGGGCCAACGCGGCGGGGATGTCGGCGAAGCGCTCGACCACGGCGTCGGCGCCCAGCCGATGCGCCGGCGTCTCAGTATAGCCCCAGGATACCGCCACGGTCGGCAGGCCGGCGCGCTGGCCGGCGTGCACGTCGTGCACCGAATCGCCGACCATGGCCGCATCGGCCGGATCGGCGCCCATACGCGCCAGGAGCTTCAGGATGTGGCCGGGGTCGGGCTTGCGCACCTCGAAGGTGTCGGCGCCGGCGACGTCGCTGATCATCGCCAGAAGGCCCAGCCGTTCCAGCACGTCGCGCGCCGACGCCTCGTATTTGTTGGTGCACACCGCCAGGCGGATGCCCGAGCGGCTGAGCGCGCCCAGGGTCTGGGCGACGCCGTCATAGGCCCGCGTGTGCACCACCGGCCGTTCGGCGTAGTAGCGGATGAACGCGTCCACTCGGGCGCGCAGGGCGGTCTCGTCGAGCGTCACACCGCGCAGCGCGAAGGCCTTGCGGGTGCGCACTTTGCCGCCTTCGCCCATCAGCGCGCGTTGGGTGGCCTCGTCCAGCGGCGCCAGGCCGTGGTCGGCCAACACCCGGTTGACCGCGTCGCCGACATCGTGAGCGCTGTCGATCAGGGTGCCGTCTAGGTCGAAGACGACGGTGCGGAAGGGAAAGGTGGCGAGATCCAGAGGCATGCGCCGCCTCTCTTGCGGCAGGGGATGATCGATGGCAAGGGGGGCCCCGCATGGTAATCTCGCGACCGCCCGTTCCAGCGGGTCAACCAACACAGGAATGATGGCCCTGACTCTCTCTGTCGTCGTGCTGGCGGCGGGCGCCGGCAAACGGATGAATTCGGATCTGCCCAAGGTGCTGCACCGCGTCGCGGGTGTGCCGATGGTCAATCACGTCGTGGCCGCCGTGCGCGCATTGGCGCCGTCGACTATCGTGGTCGTGGTCGGCGCCGGGCATGAGGCGGTCGGCCGCGCCGTGGCGCCCTGCGCGACGGTCACGCAGGACCCGCCCAAGGGCACCGGCCACGCGCTGATGACGGCGCTGCCGGCGCTGCCCGCTGGCGGCGAGGTGCTGGTGGTGCTGGGCGACGCGCCGCTGCTGAGCGCCGACACGACGCGCCGGCTGGTCGAGGCGCGCCGCGCCGCCGGGGCGGCCGTCGCCGTATTGGGTTTCCGTGCCGCCGATCCGGCGCCCTATGGCCGGCTGGTGTGCGACGCGGCTGGCGAGCCGCTGAAGATCGTCGAGGCGCGCGACTGCACGCCGGAGCAATTCAAGATCGACCTGGTGAACTCCGGCGTCATGGCCTTCGACGGCGCGTTGCTGCCGGGGTTGCTCGACCGGCTGCGTCCGACCAACGCGCAAGGTGAATACTACATCACCGACCTGATCGAGCATGCGCGCGCCGATGGTCGGCGCTGCGTCGTGGTCGAAGGACCCGAGGCCGAGTTCCTCGGCGTCAACTCGCGGGTCGAGCTGGCGGCGGTCGAGGCGGCGATGCAGGACCGCCTGCGCCGACGCGCGATGGATGGCGGCGTGACCATGGTCGATCCGTCGTCGGTGTGGTTGAGCGCCGACACGGTGCTGGGTCGCGACGTGCGCATCGAGCCCCACGCCGTGTTCGGTCCCGGCGTGCGCGTCGGTGATCGCGTCGACATCAAGGCCTTCTGCCATATCGAGGGTGCCGAGATCGGCGACGACGCCGTCGTCGGTCCCTACGCGCGGGTGCGGCCGGGCAGCCGCATCGGGCGCGCCGCGCATATCGGCAATTTCGTCGAGGTCAAGAACGCTACCTTGGGCGACGGTGTGAAGGCCAACCATCTTGCCTATGTCGGCGACGCCGATATCGGCGCGCGCAGCAATATCGGCGCCGGCGTCATCTGCGTGAACTACGACGGCTTTGGCAAATGGCGCACGGTGGTCGGCGCCGACGCCTTTGTCGGCTCCAACGCCGCGCTGGTCGCGCCGGTTCGAATCGGCGATCGCACCAACGTCACCGCCGGCAGCGTGATCACGTCGGACGTCGCCGACGACGGCGTCGCGTTCGGTCGCGCGCGTCAGGATGACAAGCCGGGCGCGGCACCGGCGATGCGCGCCAAGCTCAAGGCGCGCGCTGCCGATCCGGCGATGAAGAACCGCAAGGCCTGAGGAAGGATCCTCCACGATGTGCGGCATCATCGGCATCATCGGCAAGGCGCCGGTCACGCCCCTGCTGGTCGACGCGCTCAAGCGCTTGGAGTATCGCGGCTACGACTCGGCCGGTGTGGCGACGCTGATCAACGGCCACATCGACCGTCGCCGCGCCGAGGGCAAGTTGGTCAACCTCGAGGCACGACTTCAGGCCGAACCGCTGTCCGGCACGATTGGCATCGGCCACACCCGCTGGGCGACGCACGGCAAGCCCAGCGAGCGCAACGCCCATCCCATCGCCACCGATCGCGTGGCCATCGTGCACAACGGCATCATCGAGAACTTCCAGGAACTCAAGGACGAGCTGGTGGCCGAGGGCCGGCGCTTCGAGTCGGACACCGACACCGAGGCGGTGGCGCAGCTGCTGACGTCCTATCTCGAGCGCCAGATGACGCCTGAAGCGGCGATGGGCGAGGCGATGCGACGCCTGCGTGGCGCCTTCGCGCTGGTGGCGATGTTCAGCGGCCGCCACGACATCCTGATGGGCGCGCGGCGCGGCAGCTCTCTGGCGGTCGGCCATGGTGACGGCGAGATGTATGTCGGCACCGACGCGCTGGCACTGGCGCCCTTCACCAGCCGCGTCACGTATCTCGAGGACGATGATTGGGTCGTGCTGAGCGCGGCCGGCTGCGCCGTTTATCAGGGCACGACCCGGGTCGAGCGTCCGGAGAAGATGAGCGGTCTGTCGGGCGCGCTGATCGGCAAGGGCAACCATCAGCACTTCATGCTCAAGGAGATATACGAGCAGCCGGCGGTGGTCGGCGACACGCTGCGATCGTATCTCGACCCGGCGACGCGCACCGTGCGTATGCCGGCGATGCCGCTCGACTGGACCAAGGTCAGCCGCGTCACCATGACGGGCTGCGGCACGGCGTTCTACGCCTGCATGATGGCCAAGTACTGGTTTGAGCAGCTGGCGCGGCTACCGGTCGAGATCGAGGTCGCCTCGGAGTTCCGCTACCGCGAGCCGCCGCTGCCCGAGGGCGGCGTGTGCATCGCGGTGTCGCAGTCGGGCGAGACCATCGATACGCTGGAGGCGCTGCGCTACGCCAAGTCGCAGAAGCAGACCCTTCTGTCCGTGGTCAACGTGCCGGAGAGCGCGATCGCGCGGCTCTCGCACGCCGTGCTGCCAACGCTCGCCGGACCGGAGATCGGCGTCGCCTCGACCAAGGCGTTCACCACCCAGCTCGTGGTGCTGCTCAACGCCGCCATCGCCGCCGGCCGCGCCCGCGGCGCGCTCGGCCGCGAGGAGGAGGAGCGGCTGGCCCTGGCGATGATCGAGCTGCCGGCGCGCATCAACGAGACGCTCAACATGGAGGACGACTACCGCCGCATCGCCGAGAACACGCTCGCCCAGGCGCGCGACGTGCTCTATCTCGGCCGCGGCTCGTCCTTCCCCGTCGCGCTCGAAGGCGCGCTCAAGCTCAAGGAGCTCTCCTACATCCACGCCGAGGGCTACGCCGGCGGCGAGATGAAGCACGGGCCGATCGCGCTGATCGACGACGCGGTGCCGGTCGTGGTCGTGGCGCCCAGCGATTCGATCTTCGACAAGATCGCCTCGAACTTCGAGCAGGTGCGCGCGCGCGGCGGCAAGCTGGTGCTGCTGAGCGACGCCGAGGGCGTGGCGAGGCTGGGCGCCAAGGCCGAGACCTCGATCGCCGTGCCCGACATCGATCCCATCGTGGCGCCGATCCTCTACACCGTCGCGGTGCAGCTGCTGGCGTACTACACGGCGCTGGCCAAGGGCACCGACATCGACCAGCCGCGCAACCTCGCCAAGAGCGTCACCGTCGAGTAGTGGGGGAGGGCGTTATGGATCTCGACGCCAAGAAGCGCCATCTGCTGGAGCACGGCTTCTGCGTCGTGCCCGGTGTGCTGACGCCGGCCGAGACGGACGAGGTTCGTGCCCGGCTGTGGCAAGCGGCCGAGGAGAGCGAACGGCTGGGCGTGCCGACGCGCCAGATCGGGCTGGATCCCAACGAACACAATGTCCGCGTCTTCTATCTGCTCGAGCGCGACGCGATCTTCCGCGAGCTGATCCAGCATCCGACCGCGATCGAGTTCGTGAGCGCGCTGCTGACGGACGACTTCCTGATCTCCAACTTCACCGCGAATATCGCACTGCCTGGCAGCAAGTCGATGGAGCTGCACTCCGACCAAGGCATCGTCGTGCCGGAGCCGTGGCTGCAGCCGTGGAGCGTCAACGTCATCTGGTGCCTCAACGACGTCGACGAGGAAAACGGCGCCACGCGCTATATTCCGGGCAGCCACAGGATCCAAAAGGCGTCCGAGCTGCCCGAGAACGCGGCGGCGAAGACCGTCCCCTTCGAGGCGCCCGCGGGCTCGATCGTCGTCATGGATGGCCGTGTCTGGCACACCTCGGGCGCCAACGTCTCCCGATCGCGCGAGCGTGCTCTGCTGTTTGGCTACTACTCGCGCTCCTTCGTGCGCCAGCAGCAGAACTGGAACGCCAGCCTGTCACCCGAAACGCTGGAAGCTCTTTCGCCGCGATTGCGCGCATGGCTCGGCCTCGAACCGCGTGCCAACGTCAAGCTCGGTGCGCGGCTACGTATCCATCCCGACCACGGACGGCGGCCGACGACGTGAATTGCGTCGCTACTTCAGCGGCGCGCCAGGCTGCAGGCCGCCGGGCGTCGGCTTCACCGGTCCGGGACCGGGAGGCTTGCCGGCTGTCGGTTTGCCGGCCTGGGGCGGGGTCTTGGGCGTCGTCGCCGGCGGTGTCGTCGGTGGTGGCGATGCGGGCGGCGGCGTCGTGCTGGCGATCTGCCATTCCGACGCGTTGATCTTGCCGTCGCCGTCCAGGTCCAGGCGCTTGAAGGTGGCCGTCGCCCAAGCGCGGATCTCGGCGGCGTCGATGACACCGTTCTTGTTGGCGTCGATCTCGTTGAAGCGCTGGGTCACCTGCTCGCGGCGCTGTTGATAGGGCGGCTGGCCCGGGACATTGGTCGCCGGGCCGGCGAGCACCAGGAATGTCTGCAGGGTGATCTTGCCATCCTTGTCGGGATCGAGCCGCTCCAACAGCCGAGCGGTCTCGAAATTGACGAACTCCTCGACATCGATCACCCCGTCGCCGTTGCAGTCGACGTTCGTGCGGCAATGCTCCTTGCGCGCGGTCTGCCGCGCGTCCTCGGCGATGCGCTCGATCAGCATCACCTCCTCGCGCGTGACGCGCCCGTCGCCGTCGATGTCGAATTCACGGAAGCCCAAGGCGGCCGAGGCCTGGAACTCGACTCTGCTCACCCTGCCGTCGTCGTTGGTGTCGATAGCGCTGAACTGTTGGTCATAGGCGGCGCGGCGGTTGCCGAGCGTCGCCGGGTCGGGCGGTGGCGGGGAGAAGGGCGGCTCGGCAAGCTTGACGAACTCGGCCCGGGTCAGCAGGCCGTCCTTGTCGGCGTCGAGCTGGTCGAAGTACTTCATCCGATACGCGATGAACTGCTCGCGGCTGACCACGCCGGTCTTGCCGGTGTCGATCTCCACGAACCACGACGGCAGCGGCACCGGACGCCTCGGCTCCGCCGGCTGTTGCCCGGACGCCGGCGATTGCAGCATTGGCCACGCCAGCGCGATCGTCGCGAGAAGTCGTGTCGTGCGGCCGGTCAGAGCTGTCCTCCCTGGAGCTAGCGTCCCAGCGGTACGCCAGGCTGCAATCCGCCGGGGCCGGGCGCCGGTGCCGGCGCGGGGCGTGGGCCCTGTGCGGGCGCCGGCGCCGGGCGCGGGCCTGGTTGTGCTCCCGTGGGCGCCGGTCCCGGCTGGCCCTTTACCTGCGGCGGCGGCGGCGGCGGCGTGTTGGCCGTCTGCCACTCCTGCGGCGTGACCTTGCCGTTGCCGTCGGCGTCGATCTTCTTGAACACCGCCAGCGCCATGGCGCGGATCTCGGCTTGGTCGAGCTGGCCGTCCTTGTTGGTGTCGAGCTCCTGGAAGCGCTTGGTGAGCGCGTCCCGGCGCTGCTGATAGGGCGGCTGGCCCGGCGGGTTCTGGTTGGGCTGGCCGGCGATCACCAGCCATTCCTGCAGGCTGACCTTGCCGTCCTTGTTGTTGTCGAGCTCGAGCATGCGGCCGATCTCGAAGGCCGCGAACTCCTCGGCGTCGATCAAGCCGTCGTTGTTGCGGTCCGGGTTATTGCGGTTGCGCTTTTCGATCTCGGCGTCGATCTGCGCCTGGCGGTCGCGCGCCTGGCGGATCACCAGCAGCACTTCCTCGCGTGTCGCGCGGCCGTCCATGTCGATGTCGAACTCGCGGAAGCCCAGCGCGATATAGGCCTGCACCTCGCCGCGCGTTACCTTGCCGTCGGCGTCGGTGTCGATGGTCTCGAACTGCTTTTCGTAGAACGCCTTGCGGTCGGCCAGAGGCGGCAGGTTGGGCCCATCCGGGGTGAATGGCGGCTCCGCCAGCTTGAGGAATTCCTCCTTGCTCAGCGTGCCGTCCTTGTTGGTGTCGAGCTGGTCGAAGAGCTTCATGCGATAGGCGATGAACTGCTCGCGGGCGACGACGCCGCTCTTGGCGGTGTCGATCTCGACGAACCAGTCGGGCAGCTGAATCGGTTGCGGCGCGGCCGCTGGGGCCGGCGCGGGCGCGGGAGCAGGCGCGGCCGCGGGCGGCGTGGCGGCGGGTGGTGGGGCAGCCGGCGGCGCGGGGGCGATACGCGGGGGGCCGGGCGGAGTCTGCTGGGCAAGCGCCGATAGCGGCGGCGTCAAAGTCAGCGCCGCGGTCAGGCCGATCGCCGCAAATTTCATCATCCCATCACTCCGCCCTGCGTTGGGCGCGGCGGCCCTGTACCGCCTGCGGCCCCGCGCGGCGGCGAGATATCGGTCCCCCTGCCGGCGCCTGTCAACCCTGAGCGGGGATTGAGTCGCCATTGAGGCGTGTCCGCTCAGCGGAATCATCGCGCGAGGACGACGCTGCGTCGGGGTGCCGCTATTGAAAGGCCAAGTCGAATCGTACAAGGTGCGCCGCCACGACGGGCGGCATACGTCCGCATCGGCAGGGAGCGGCAAGGTCTTCAGCATCCGCGACGCTATTGGTCGGTCGCGCGCTCGGCGAACCGGGACGGTGGCGTCATCGGGCCGCGAGTCGTGACGGCGGGTGTTGAAGGCGAGTCGCGGAGGGAGACGACCGGACGCCCATGATGGCCACTGCAGAGACCAGCCGCGCCGCGCGGTCATCGTCGAGCGAACCCCTTTTGCGCGTTCAAGGCGTCTCCGTCCGCTTCGGCGGCATCGTCGCGCTGGACGGCGTGACCTTCGACGTCTTTCCCGGCCAGATCGCCGGCCTGATCGGCCCCAACGGCGCGGGCAAGACCACGCTGTTCAACTGTCTCAGCCGGCTCTACCAGCCGAGCAGCGGCGACATCCTGTTCGAGGGCCGCTCGATCCTCAATTCCAAGCGCCACGATATCCCGGTCATCGGGCTGGGCCGCACGTTCCAGAACGTGGCGTTGTTCGACAAGATGAGCGTGATCGACAACGTCAAGGTCGGTTGCCATAGCCAGACCGGCGCCAGCTTCTTCGCCAACGCGCTGCGTCTGCCCTCGGTGCGCGCCGAGGAGCGTCGCATCACCGAGCGGGCGCGGGAGCTGATCGAGTTCATGGACCTCGAGCCGTTCACCTTCCTGCCGGCCGGTCCCTTGCCGTTCCCGATCCGCAAGCGCGTCGAGCTGGCGCGTGCGCTGGCCGCCAGCCCCAAGCTGCTGCTGCTCGACGAGCCGGCCGCCGGCCTGAACCACGACGAGATCGAGACCCTGAAGGAGCAGATCCGCCGTGTGCGTGATCTGCAGCACGTCACCGTCCTGCTGGTCGAGCATCACATGAGCCTGGTGATGTCGGTGTCGGACAAGGTCGTCGCCATCGACTTCGGCAAGAAGATCGCCGATGGCACGCCGGCGGAAGTGCAGCGCGATCCCGAGGTGATCCGCGCCTATCTGGGGACCTCCTGAGATGACGACGGTTCTCGAGGTCAAGGACCTCAAGGCCTATTACGGCCAGACCCAGGCGTTGCACGGCGTCAGCTTCGAGCTGCTCGAAGGCGGCATCACCACGCTGCTGGGCGCCAACGGCGCCGGCAAGACGACGACGCTCAGGGCCATCTGCAACATGGTGCGCACCGAGGGCGACGTGGTCTTCCAGGGCCGTTCGATCCGCGGCCAGGCCACCGAGTCGATCGTGCGCCTGGGCTTCGCGCACGTGCCCGAGGGCCGCGGCACGTTCACCACGCTGACCGTCGACGAGAACCTGCGCATCGCCGCCTACACGCGCGCCGACAAGGCGGCGGTGAAGCGCGATCTCGACATGGTGTTCGAGTATTTCCCGCGACTGCGCGAGCGCATCCAGCAGCAGGCCGGCACGCTGTCGGGTGGCGAGCAGCAGATGCTGGCGATCAGCCGCGCGCTGATGCTGGGGCCGCGCGTCATGCTGCTCGACGAGCCGTCCTTCGGACTGGCGCCGCTGATCGTGCAGGAGATCTTCCGCATCATGCGGCGGATCAACACCGAGGCGAAGTGCAGCATGCTTCTGGTCGAGCAGAACGCCGCGCTGGCGCTCGATCTCGCCGACCACGCCTACGTGCTGGAAACCGGCCGGGTCGTGATGTCGGGGCCGTCCGACGTCGTGAAGAACGACGAGAACATCCGCAAATCCTACCTGGGATACTGAGGGCCGAGCCATGGAACAGCTCATGCAGCAGGTCGTCTCGGGCCTCGCCAACGGCGCGATCTACGCCTGCGTCGCGCTGGCGCTGGTGATGATCTTCGTCTCGACCGACCACATCAACTTCGCCCAGGGCGAGATGGCGATGTTCTCGACCTACATCGCCTGGCAGCTGATGCAGTGGGGAACGGGCTTCTGGCCGGCGTTCTTCATCGCCATCGCGGTCTCCTTTGTCGCCGGCCTGACCATCGAACGCGTCATCTTGCGACCGCTGCACACCGCGCCGCTCTTGTCCATCGTCGTGGTCTTCATCGGCCTGCTGGCGATCTGCAACTCGATCGCCGGCACGGTGTGGAGCTACCTGATCAAGGAGTTCCCCTCGCCCTTCCCGAAGGACACGTTCGGGTTGGCCGGGCTGATCGGTCCGCACCAGTTCGGCGTCGTGCT
The DNA here is from genome assembly GCA_964437145.1 of uncultured Rhizobiaceae bacterium. Lineage (GTDB taxonomy): Bacteria > Pseudomonadota > Alphaproteobacteria > Reyranellales > Reyranellaceae > JAFAZJ01. Next base: position 2,218 of record CAYTFW010000107.1, on the reverse strand, counting down.
GGTGACGTTGGTGGTGCTGACCCTGCTCTTCGTCTTCTTCCGCTTCACGCCGCTCGGGCTGGCGATGCGCGCGGCGGCGCAGAATCCGGTCTCGGCCCGTCTGGCGGGCGTGCGGGTCGACTGGATGCTGGCGCTGGGCTGGGGCTTGGCCGCGGCGGTCGGCGCGGTCGCCGGCACCATGGTGGCGCACATCGTCTACCTCGACCCCAACATGATGGGCGGCATCCTGCTCTACGCCTTCGCCGGCGCGCTGCTCGGCGGCATCTCCAATCCCGGCGGCGCGGTGCTCGGCGGCTTCATGGTCGGCGTGCTGGAGAACCTCGTCGCCTTCATCGGCAACGCCATCGAGAAGGCGTGGGGCGTCTACATCATCGGCAACGGTGAGAAGCTGACGGTGGCGCTGATCATCGTGATCACCGTGCTGACCGTTAAGCCGAGCGGCTTGTTCGGCCGTGTCGTCGTGAAGAGGGTCTAGCCATGGCCACGACCGAGACCGCCACCGCCGCGGACGCCGTCGCGAAGGACGTCGCGACCGCCGAGCCGCCGGCCCGCGCCGCCGCCGTCAAGCCCTGGGTCTGGGCCGTCGTCGCCGTGGCCTTCGTCCTGCCGCTGCTGAAGTTCGTGATCCCGAACGTGATCTCCGATTACCGCCTGTTCGTCATCTCCACGATGATGATCGCCGGCATCGCGGTGCTCGGCTTGAACCTGCTGACCGGCTTCAACGGCCAGATCTCGCTCGGCCACGGCGCGTTTTACGCCGTCGGCGCTTACACCGCCGCCGTCATGCTCGACAAGATCTCGTGGATGCCGGACTACTACTTCCTGACCATTCCGGCGGCCGCGGCGATGTGCTTCGTCGTCGGCTATCTGTTCGGCCTGCCGGCGCTGCGGCTCGAGGGTCACTATCTCGCGCTGGCGACCTTCGCGCTGGCGCTCGCCGTGCCGCAGCTGCTGAAATACAAATGGCTCGAGGGCCTGACCGGCGGCGTGCAGGGCGTCGTCCTGCTCAAGCCATCGCCGCCTTTCGGCCTGCCGCTGAGCGAGGATCAGTGGCTCTACTACTACATCCTCGCCATCATGGTGGCGCTGTACTTCATCGCCTTCAATATCCTGCGCGGTCGCAACGGCCGCGCCATGATGGCGATCCGCGACCATCAGATGGCCGCCGACACCATGGGCATCAACACGGCCCAGTACAAGACGGTGACCTTCGGCATCAGCGCCGCCTATACCGGCATCGCCGGCGCGCTCTCGGCCTCGGCCATCGCCTTCGTGGCGCCCGACAGCTTCGGCTTCTTCCTGTCGATCTCGCTGCTGATCGGCCTGGTCGTCGGCGGTGTCGCCTCGCTGGCCGGCTCGATCATCGGCGGCGTCTTCACCGTGGTGGTGCAGAACTCGGCGCAGGCGCTGTCGAACTTCGTGAAGAACGATCTCGGCCTGCCGTTCGACCTGTCGGCCTACGCCGTCTACGGCATCCTGCTGCTGATCCTGATGTATGTCATGCCGATGGGCATCGCCGGCGGGATCGTCATGGCCTGGCGCCGCCTGCGCCGCTGATCGAGTTTTCTTTGTCCCGCGTTCGCGAAGTCACTCTGTAGAGGAGGCAATCTCAATGGCAACGAGTAGGCGTGGTTTCGTCGGCGGCATGTCGGCCGCCGTGGTGTTCAGTGGTAGCGCCGCGTTGGCGCAGAAGAAGTACGACGACGGTGCGACCGACACCGAGATCAAGATCGGCCATACCAACCCCTATTCCGGGCCGGCCTCCGCCTACGGCGTGATCGGCAAGGGCATTGAAGCCTACTGGAAGATGATCAACGACAAGGGTGGCATCAACGGCCGCCGGGTCAGGTTCGTGACCCTCGACGACGGCTACAGCCCGCCCAAGACCGTCGAGATGGTGCGCCAGCTGGTCGAGCAGGAGAAGGTGCTGTGCGTGTTCAACACGCTGGGCACGCCGACCAACACGGCGATCCATCGCTACATGAACCAGCGGAAGGTGCCGCATCTCTTCGTCGCCACCGGCGCGTCGAAGTGGGGCAAGCCCAAGGACTTCCCGTGGACGATGGGCTTCCAGCCCGACTACCACACCGAGGCGGCGATCTACGCCAAGCACATCCTGGCCAACGTCAAGGATCCGAAGATCGCCGTGCTGATGCAGAACGACGACTACGGCAAGGACTACTGGGAAGGCTTCAAGGACGGCCTCGGCAAGGATATC